>JAUIIC010000201.1 GCA_030431935.1 Alphaproteobacteria bacterium
GCTGGCCTGCGAGCTGGAGGAACGGCTGGGCATCCCCTCGCGGATCGGGCGGGGCGGGCTGGCCGCGCTCGACGCTGCCATCGTCGCCGGCTACGGCGACCGCGACACGGCGCGGCTGCAGTTCATGTTGGAGGAAAAGCTGGGCGTCGCGGCGCGCATCGACAAGCCGCTGGCCAAGGCCGGCTAGGGCGGGGCGGCGGGCGCCGATGGCCGAGTTCATGGGATATCACCGGCCCGATGGCCGGGTCGGGGTCCGCAACCGGCTGCTGGTGCTTTCGGTGGGCGGGCTTACCGGGCCCGCCGCGCGCCGCATCGCGTCCTCCCTGCGCGATGCGGCCTGCGTGATCCTGCCCTACGAGGCCGGCCTGATCGGCGAGGACAAGGCCATCCACGACCGTGCCGCGCTGGGGCTGGCGTCGCATCCGAACCTGGGCGGCGTGCTGATGGTGGGCGACAACCCGGTGATGCTGGAGCGGCTCGCGGCCGGGGTCACCGCGCGCGGGACCCCGCTTGCCGCGATCAGCATGGACGACTGCGGCAACGATGTCTTCGAGCTGGTGGCGCGCGGCGGTCGCGCCGGCGCGCGGCTGATCCGCGAGATGTCGCGCCAGCGCCGGGCGCCCGCGCCGCTTTCGGCGTTGACGGTCGGACTGGAATGCGGGCGCTCGGACCCCAGTTCGGGCCTTGTGGCCAACCCGCTGCTGGGTCATGTCGCGGATGCGCTGGTCGATGCCGGGGGCACCGCGATCCTGGGCGAGACGACGGAATGGCTGGGGGCCGAACACCTGCTGGCCGCGCGGGCGCGCACGCCGGAACTGGCCGCCGCGATCCGCGCCGCCGTCGAGCGGCGCGAGGCCGCGGCGGTCGCGGCGGGCGTCGACCTGCTGGGCACCAACCCGACGCCCACCAACATCGCCTCGGGCCTGTCGAGCATCGAGGAAAAGTCGCTGGGGAGCACCGCCAAGTCGGGCAGCCGCCCGATCGAGGGGCTTCTGGGCTATGGCGAGCCGCCCGCGGCACCCGGCCTCTGGGTCATGGACGCGCCGGCCTATGCGCCGGAATCGCTGACGGGCTTCGTGGCCGCCGGTGCGCAACTGATCCTTTTCACCACGGGGGTGGGGAATTCCTATGTCAGCGCGCTGAGCCCGACGGTGAAGGTCAGCGCCAACCCCGAAACCTGCGCCCGGCTGAACGGGCAGCTCGATTTCGACGCGTCGGCCGCGTTCCTGGGCGAAACCGCGCCCGAGGCACTGGCCGAGGGACTGCTTGGCACGCTTTGCGAGATTGCCGGCGGCACCCGGACCTGGGGCGAGATCCTGGGCGAGGGCGACGAGGTGGTCAGCCGGTTCGGAGCGGCGTTGTGAAGGGCGAGGCCGACATCGGTCGCCCGGCCTTCGACGCGATCGCGCTGGCGCCGGCCGACAATGTCGCCACGCTCTTGCGCGCGGTGCCGGAGGGAGCCGTTCTGCGCATCCGGCGGGGTGCCGCGGTGGTCGAGATTGCCGCGGCGGAGCCCATCGCGATGGGCCACAAGATCGCGCTGGGCCCGATCGCGGCCGGCGCGCCCGTTCTGAAATACGGCATCCCTATCGGCGAGGCGCGGGTCGCCATCGCCGCGGGGACGCATGTGCATGTTCACAACCTGCAAAGCCGCAGGGCCCGGCGCCCGTCGGGCTGAGGGATCAACACCGCAGAGCCGCGCGCCCGCCGCGCGGCGCACGGACAACCGCCTGGTGGCCGAACACCCGGCTGCCGCAACAGGAGAGACGCGAAGAACATGGCTGGTCGCAAGAATGGTCTCCGGATCGCCGTCATCCCCGGCGACGGCATCGGCAAGGAAGTCGTCCCCGAGGGGCTGCGCGTGCTGCGGACCGCCGCCCGCCGCTTTTCGATCGACATCGCGTTCGACACCTTCGATTTTTCGTCCTGGGATTATTTCGACAGGCACGGCACGATGCTGCCGCCCGACTGGAAGGACCGGATCGGGGGCCATGACGCGATCTATTTCGGCGCCGTGGGCTGGCCCGAGAAGATCCCCGATCACATCTCGCTATGGGGATCGCTGCTGCTCTTCCGGCGCGAATTCGACCAGTATGTCAACCTGCGCCCCGTCCGGCTTATGCCCGGCGTGCCCTCGCCACTAGCCGGACGCAAGCCCGGCGAGATCGACTTCTACGTCGTGCGAGAGAACACCGAGGGCGAGTATTCCTCGGTCGGGGGGCGGATGTATGCCGGCACCGACCGCGAGATCGTCATGCAGGAAACGGTGATGAGCCGCGTCGGCGTCGACCGCATCCTGCGGTTCGCCTTCGAACTGGCCCAGCGCACCAAGCGCAAGCACCTGACCTCGGCCACCAAGTCGAACGGCATCGCCATCACCATGCCCTACTGGGACGAACGGGTGGAGGCGGTGTCGAAGGATTACCCCGACGTCGCATGGGACAAGTACCACATCGACATCCTGACCGCGCATTTCGTGCTGAACCCGCAGCGGTTCAACGTGGTGGTGGCCTCGAACCTGTTCGGCGACATCCTGTCCGATCTGGGGCCGGCCTGCACCGGCACCATCGGCATCGCGCCCTCGGGCAACATCAACCCCACGGGCGCCTTCCCCTCTCTGTTCGAGCCCGTGCACGGCTCTGCCCCCGACATCGCGGGCAAGGGCATCGCCAACCCGGTGGGGCAGATCTGGGCCGGGGCGATGATGCTGGACCACCTGGGCCACCCGCAGGCGGCGGCGGCCATCGTGCGCGCGATCGAGGAGGTGCTGTCGCAGCAGGCGCTGCGCACGGGCGACCTGGGCGGCGCGGCCGACACCGAGACCTGCGGCAAGGCGATCGCCGATGCGGTCGCGGCGGCGGCGACGGCCGAGCCCGTCTGACATGGCCGCCCCGGCCCCGGGCCTGCCCGAGTGGGAGGTGTTTGCCATCGAATACGGCCGCCATGCGGGGCGGCTGACCTTCGAGAACTTCACCGCGCCCCTGCCCGAGGGCTTCGAGAGCCACGACGCGCCGATGCCGATGAGCTTTTTCGTCTGGGTGCTGCGCCATGGCGACCGGGTGATCGCCGTCGATACCGGCTTTGACCGGGCGCAGGGGGCGGCACGGGCGCGCGAGCTGGTGCTGCCGGTCGAGGACGGGCTGCGTGGGCTGGGCATCGCGCCCGACCGGGTGGGCGACGTGATCCTGACGCATCTGCACTGGGACCATGCCGGCAACCACGGGCTTTACGACAATGCCCGCTATCATCTTCAGGCGCGCGAGATGGCCTATTGCACCGGCCCTTGCATGTGCCACACGGTGTTGCGCCGGCCCTATTCGGTCGAGGATGTCGCGACGCTGTTGCGCCGGGTCTATGCCGGGCGCGTACTGTTCCATGACGGCACCGCCGAAATCGCGCCGGGTGTCCATGTTCATCTGGTGGGCGGGCATTCGCGCGGGCTGCAGATCGTCACCGTCAACACCCGGCGCGGTCCGGTGGTGCTGGCCTCGGACGCTGCGCATTACTACGCCAACCTGGACCGGGAGGCGCCGTTTCCGCTGGTCGACAGCGTGGCCGAGATGCTGGAGGGGTTTCGCACGATCCGGCGGCTTGCGCCGTCGCCCGGTCACGTTGTGCCGGGGCATGATCCCGGGGTGCTGCGGCGCTATCCTGCCGCGCTGGCCGGGTTGGAGGGGATCGTGCGGCTGGACGCCGACCCGCGGGTCTGACGCAGGCGGCTCAGCCCGAATCCGAGGCTTCGGGGCTCATCATCCTGATACGGGCCTGTTCAAGGTGGTCGGCCATCAGCCGCCGCGCCTCGTCCGCGTCCTGACGCTCTATCGCCTCGTACATGCCGAGGTGTTCCTTCCAGACCTTCGTGGCCCGTTCCAGGTGGTCGAAGCGGCCCAGGTAGCGGGCGAGGTTGACCGCGTTGTCGATGTCGTATTCCACCGCCGAGATCGCGTCGACGAAACGATGATTGCCGCTGGCCGTCGCCACGGCGTGGTGGAACTTGAAGTCGAGGTGCCGGCCGACCTTGCCCTGGCGGACGCAGTAATCCTCGAACTCGTCAACGGCGGCCTTGATGATGGCCAGGTCCGCGTCGGTGCGCCGGCGCGCGGCCAGAGAGGCGGCCTCGGGCTCGATCACCTTGCGGAATTCGAGGTTCATCAGAAGCTCTCGGAGGCGGCTCGCGGTCACGTCGTCCCTGGCTGTCGGGCGTCGGCGCGGCTTGACGAAGGATCCGGCGCCGCGCCGCGACTCGATGAGGTCATCCTCGCGCAGCTTTTCCAGCGCCTTGCGGATCACCGGGCGCGAGATGCCGAAGAGCGTGCACAGCTCGTTCTCGGACGGCAGCGCCTCTCCTTCCCCGTAGACGCCACTTGTGATCTGGTGGAACAGGTAGGCATAGGCCTGGTCCGCGTAGCTGGTACGGTTCAGGGGCGAGTTGCCCCTGTCGGCCTTGAACCCCACGGCCTCTTTGACCGTCTTGCGCGCAAGGGTCATCCGAACGTCACCTGCCAAGTTGTAAATTTCGCTTACAATCTAGCAGGCGCGGCGGTCTTGGCAACGTATTGTTCGCTTTTTTGCCGCGATGCCCCGCGCGACCGTGGCGTCAGGCGCTGCGGCCTTGCAGGGGCAGGGCGGTCTTGTACTTGACCTGCTTCAGCGCAAAGCTCGACCGGATATTGGAAACGCCCGGGATCGTCGTCAACTCCTTCACGATGAAACGCTGCAGGCTTTCCATGTCGGGCAGGACAAGGCGCACGAGATAGTCACTGTCTCCCGTCATCAGGTAGCATTCCATCACCTCGTCGAAGGCCAGCATCCGCGCCTCGAACTGTTCCAGCGCTTGTTCCACCTGCCGCTCCAGCGTCACCTGGATGAAGACGCTGACCCCGAGGCCGACGGATTCGGGTTTCACCAGCGCCACGTAGCGGTCGATGATCCCCGCCTTCTCCAGCGCCTTCACGCGGGCGAGGCAAGGTGAGGGCGAAAGGCCCACATGTGCGGCGAGATCCACGTTGGTCAGCCGGCCCTGCGTCTGAAGCGCGTTCAGGATGCGCACATCTGTGGCGTCAATCTGTCTTTGCGGCATATTCTGCTCCATCAGTCCGCCGACAATGCCGGAAATGCCGTAACTTGTAAACGAACGTATCAACTTTGGCAGCACATTCTGCGACACCTCGGGCATTCTGGACGGAGCGGCGACCGAGTTTCCGGCGCGCGATCCCTGGGGCTGGCCATGACCGACAAAGATCGAAGTCATCTGAAGACCATCGAGGCGCGGCTGTTGTGGCTGTCCTGCTGGATGATCCATCACGCCAACCACATCCGCGAGAAGGAGGAGAACGGCGTCAAGATCGGCGGGCATCAGGCCTCGTCGGCGTCGATGGTGTCGATCATGACGGCGCTTTATTTCAGCGTGTTGCGTCCCGAGGACCGGGTCGCCGTCAAGCCCCACGCCTCGCCCGTCTTTCACGCGATGCAGTACCTGATGGGCAACCAGAGCCTCGACAAGCTGGTGAACTTCCGGGGCTTTGGTGGCGCGCAGTCCTATCCCAGCCGCACCAAGGACAGTGACGATGTCGATTTCTCGACGGGCTCGGTCGGGCTTGGCGTGGCGATAACGTCGTTCGCCTCGCTGGTGCAGGACTATGTGCATGCCCATGGCTGGGCGAAGGGCCGGCCCGAGGGGCGGATGGTCGCGCTGGTGGGCGATGCCGAGCTGGACGAGGGCAACATCTACGAGTGCCTGCAGGAAGGCTGGAAGAACGACCTGCGCAACACCTGGTGGATCATCGACTACAACCGCCAGTCGCTGGACGGCGTGGTGCGCGAGGGGCTGTGGCAGCGGATCGAGGGCATCTTCACCGCGTTCGGCTGGCGGGTGGTGCGCCTGAAATACGGCGCGCTGCAGTGCGCGGCCTTCGCCGAGCCGGGTGGCGCGCGGCTGCGCGACTGGATCGACGCCTGCCCCAACGACCTTTACGCGGCGCTGACGTTCAAGGGCGGGGCGGCCTGGCGCCAGCGGCTGATGGACGACATCGGCGATCAGGGTGCAGTGACGGCGCTTCTCGACCGGCGCAGCGATGCCGAACTGGCGGCGCTCATGAACAACCTGGGCGGCCACTGCGTGCAGACGCTTGCCGACAGCTTCGCCGGCGTCACCGACGATCGCCCCACCGTGTTCCTGGCCTACACCATCAAGGGCTGGGGCACGCCGCTGGCCGGCCACAAGGACAACCATGGCGGGCTGATGACCCGGGCGCAGATGGAAACGTTTCAGGCCACGATGGGCGTGCCCGCCGGGCAGGAGTGGGAACCGCTGGCCACCGTTGCCGATCCCGCAGGGCTGACGCGGTTTCTTCAGCGCGTGCCGTTCTTCGCCAAGGGGACCCGCCGGCACACCGCGCCCGTCCTGAACGGCGACGGGCCGGTCTGGCTGGACGAGGCGGTGCAGTCCACACAGGGCGCATTCGGCAAGATCCTTGACCGGATGGCGAAGTCCGACAGCGCGCTGGCCGACCGCATCGTCACCATGTCGCCCGACGTGACGGTCTCGACCGGGCTCAGCCCCTGGGTCAACCGGCGCGGGCTGTTCGCGCGCGACCCCCGTTCGGATACCTTCAAGGCGGAGAACATCCCCTCCAGCCAGAAATGGACCTTTTCCCCCGGGGGCCAGCACCTGGAGCTGGGCATCGCCGAGATGAACCTCTTCCTGGGGCTCGGGGCGGCGGGGCTGAGTCATTCGCTGTTCGGTGAACGGCTGCTGCCGGTGGGCACCGTCTACGATCCCTTCGTGGCGCGCGGGCTCGATGCGCTGAACTACGCCTGTTACCAGGACGCGCGTTTCCTGATCGCGGGCACGCCGTCGGGCGTCACGCTGGCCCCCGAGGGCGGTGCGCACCAGTCGGTCGGGACCCCGCTGATCGGGATGAGCCAGGACGGGCTGTCCGCCTTCGAGCCGGCCTTTGCCGACGAGCTGTCGGTCATCATGGACTGGAGCTTTGCGCACATGCAGCGCCACGGCGCGGCAGAGCCCGATCCGCGCACCTGCCTGCCCGATGCCGCCGGGGGGGCGGTGTACCTGCGTCTGTCCACGCGGCCGGTGGATCAGCCGGCGCCGCGCCGTGACGCGGGCTTTGCCCGGGGCGTGATCGACGGCGCCTACTGGCTGCGCGCGCCGGGCCCGAACGCCGAAGTGGTCATCGTCTACCAGGGGGCCGTTGCCCCGGCGGCGATCGAGGCGGCAGGGCGCATCGCCAACGACCGGCGTGACATCGGCGTGCTGGCCGTGACCTCGGCCGACCGGCTTCATGCCGGCTGGGCGGCGGCGCGGCGCGCGCGGCTGCGGGGCGATCCGGCCGCAACCTCGCAGATCGAGCGGCTTCTGGCGGACCTGCCGCAGCATTGTCTCCTGATTACGGTGATCGACGGGCACCCGGCGACGCTGTCCTGGGTCGGGTCGGTTCATGGCCATCGCGCGGTGCCGCTGGGCGTCGACCATTTCGGCCAGACCGGCCGCATCGCTGAGTTGCACCGCCACTTCGGTATAGATGCGGAAGCGATCGTGACGGCCGCAGAGCGGATGTCGCCCGGCAGGCCGCTTCTGCGCCTCGCCATGTGACGGGCGGCCTTATGCCCCCGTACGCAAGCACGGTTCGGGGGCGGCATGGCCCGAAAACCTGGCGTCGGATTGCGGCGCTTGTGCCCGAGGACAACGGGCCGACCTGAGAGTCGACCTCCGTCTTCCCGGCGGCTTGTCTCGTACCGTGTCCCGACGTAGTCAGGAACAACGGGCAAAAGGGACAGGCGGCATGAGTGACCACAGGACCCTCGAGCATCTTCTGGACCAGGCGGATATCGCGGAGGTGGTGCACGCCTATTGCGATCACTTCGACCGGGGCGAGGCCGAGGCGGTGCTTGCGCTGTTCACCGAGGACGCGGTGGTCGACTATGGGCCCGACGTGCCGACGATGACCGGGCTGGAGGCGTTGCGCCCGATGGTCACCAACGGGCTTGCCAGCTTCTTCGCGGCGACCAGCCACCATGTTTCGAACTTCCGGGTTCGCGTCACCGGGCCCGACACGGCCGAAAGCATGTGCTATCTCTATGCGTGGCACCGCTACCAGGACGGGCGCCCGGAAAGCGAGCTTTGGGGACGCTATCTTCACGACTTCCGCCGCACGCCCCAAGGCTGGAAGATCGCAAGGCTTGTCCTGCAGGCGGCGGGGTCGAGGGCCTTCCATCGCCAGTCCATGCACCCGATCGGGCGGCGCGGC
>JAUIIC010000202.1 GCA_030431935.1 Alphaproteobacteria bacterium
TGGGGCGCATCCGCATGCGCAGCAGGCCGAACAGCACCAGCGCCGCGTGGGCGGACCCGATCAGGACGAAGAGCGCCGGCGGCCCGTAGGCGTCGATCAGCCCCGAGGCGATCAGCGGCGCGGCTATGGCCCCGAGTGCGTAGAAGAACATCAGCGCCGCCGAAAGCTCGACCCTCTCATGGTCCTCGGCGAAGTCATGCGCATGTGCGGCCGAGACCGAGTAGACGGGAAAGGTCACCAGCCCGAAGATCACCGCATTGACGAAGACCACCACGTCCGAGGCCGCGCCGATCAGGATGGTCGCCGCCGAACTGGCCATCGAGGCGACCGAAAGCCAGACGAGGACCCAGCGCCGGTCGTACTTGTCCGCGAGCCAGCCCACGGGGTATTGCGCCAGCGCGCCGCCCAGCACCGAGGCGGCGAGAAAATAGGCGATCTGCGGGACCGACAGGCCCACCTCCTGCCCGTAGACCGGGCCGACCATCCGGAACGAGGCCCCGGACACGGCGGCGGCCATGACGCCCGCCACCGCAAGAGGGGAGCGCGCGATGGCAAGGCGCGGGCGCAGGCGCGGGGCGGCCGGCGTCTCGGGCTGGTCGAGGCGTGTCAGCGTCAACGGCAGAAGTGCTGCGCAGCAGATCAGCGCGAGGATGTTGTAGGAGACGTAAGAGGCCGGTTCCAGCACGCCGATGACCAGCTGCGCGGCCAGCGATCCACCCATGTCCACCAGCCTGTAGGCTCCCATGACGCGGCCGCGGTTGGCGTTCTCGGCCTTGGCCTGCAGCCAGGCCTCGATGACCGTGTAGCAGCCGGCAATGCACATGCCTGTCGCCACCCGCATCAGGGCCCATGCCAGCGGGTCGATGATCAGCATGTGCGCCAGAAGTCCGATGGCGCCGGCAGAGGTGAAGGCGGCGAAGGCGCGGGAATGGCCCACCGTTCCCATCAGGCGCGGCGCCCACCAGCAGCCGATGAAAAAGCCGAAGAAATGCGCCGAACCCAGCAGGCCGATCTGTGCCGTGCTGAACCCCAGCGAGATGCCCGACAGCGCGTCGAGCGGGCTGACCCCGCCGGACGAAAGCTGAAGCAGGACCACCGACAGCAGGAGAGCGGCGAAGGAGATCATCAGGCGCATGCCGCCTGCATTTCAGGCCAGCCGTCGCCGGGCTAGCATTTTGGCGACGCAGGATGACGATTTCCGCCCGCCGGGCGCGCCGTCTAGCGCATCGCGGCGCGGATGACACGCAGAAGGTCGTCATAGGCGGCGGGCGGCAGGCACCCCTGCCAGTTGGCCGTGAAGACCGCTCCGTCGCCAAGCGCCAGGAACAGGGCGCCGATGTTGTGATCCTCGGTCGCCGGGCTGCACAGGCGGCCGTTGTGCGTGACTGTCCTTGCCTGACCGCGCCCGCCCGTCACGGCGCCAAGGCCATAGCCGTCGTGATGCGGCAAGCCGTCGGGATCGGCCACCCAGGGGCGATCGGGGGCGAACCAGTGCAGGGCGATGCGCGCGTAGTCCGTGGCCGAGATCTCCCACCCCGCATAAGAGGACATGGAGCCCATCGCGCCCTCGATCACCGCGCCGTCCGCGCCGGCGGGGGCGGTGATCCGCTGGCGGCAGGCAGTGGCATAGTCCTGTCCCGACAGCGCCTCGGCCACGGTGCCCAGCATGGCGTAATTGGTGTTGGAATAGACATACGTGCCGGGCGTGCCGCGCAGGGCGTCGCGCTGCAGGGCCTGCCAGGCGATGCGCCGGTGCAGCCCCAGCGAGCCATGCAGGCGCGAGACCATTTCGCCCTGGGTCAGGTCGGGCGCCATGCCCGAGGTGTGGGTGACCAGCTGCGCCAGCGTGATGTGATGCGACCACGGCGGCGGGGTGACGCGGACCTGCGACAGGGTGTCGGCGATGTCGCCCAGCGTGGTGTCCCAGCCCCGCCCGGTTTCGGCGAGGATCTCGTTCAGGCAGAGCGCCGTGATCGCCTTGGACAGGCTGGCGACGGGGTAGGGGAGATCCGGGGCGCGGGCCTGGCCCGCGGCATGGATCACGGCGCCGTCCCGGCCGAGCGCAATGGCGCTGGCGGTCACGCCGTGCCGGTCCATCCAGCCACGCCAGGCGGCCTCGACCGCGGCGGGATCGGGACCGCGCGGCGCGTCAGGAGCCCCGGCGCCCGTTGCGCGCGGCGCGGCCTGGCCCGACAGGGCCAGCCCGGGGCCACCAGAGACGGCCATCAGCCCGGCAAGACCGCAAAGCCCGAGGCCGAGCACGAGAAGGAAGGAAAGGGCAAGACGTTTCATCGCTGTCCGGGGCCGCCGTGGGTTCGGTGCGGGATACCGGAGAAATCCGGCGGCAGTTCGGCGGCAGTTCGGCCTCGGTTCGGCGGTCTTCTGTCCGGGTCAGGCCGGAACCGGGGCCAATGCAAGGCCCTTCGCGGCAGGCCGCATCGCCCAGGCCATGGGCGGCGCGGTGCGGGCCCGGCGGCGTTCCAGCCGCCAGCCCTCGGCCCCGCCGGGGGTATGGGCAAAGCCAAGGTGCCAGCGGGTTTCCACCCCCGGCGCGCCGCCGTCGCCCGGGGTCAGCAGCAGCCCCAGGGGCAGGTGTCGCCCCTCGGCCCCGCCGGTCTCGGCGGCAAGGTGCAGCCGCCGCACCGCCGTCAGCCCCGGCGGTTCGGCCAGATCGGCCACGGCAAGGGCCACGGCGCCGCTGCGCAGCACCTCTTCCATCGACCACAACAGGTCCTCGGTGCGCTTGGGTGTCACCAGGATCAGCCGGCCCGGGTCGAAGAACCCCGTCGCCGCCTCGGGGTTCAGCGCGTCCTGTGCCCAGGACGGCGCGATCCAGATCACGGGGCCTTCCGTCCTGCCGGCCACCAGCGCGGCCAGCGTCCGCCGGGCCGGGCCGCACAGCTCATGCGCTCGGCCACGGGCCAGCGTCATCTCTCCCATCACCGGCTGGGCGGGGCGCTGCGGCTGGCGGTGCATGTCGCGGGTCAGAAGCGGGGCGGTCATGGGGGGAATATATATGTTCCCCATTTGTTCTCAAGTGGCTGCCGCGCCTTCTGCCACCGAGACGGGATAGCCCCGCACGGGCGGGGCTATCCAAAGGATCGGACGCGCCCGGGCGCGACCGCCTCAGGGGCGGATGACGTAGTAGCCCAGGTTGTCCAGTTCCAGCAGACGCCCGACACCTGCCTGAACGACCTGCGCATACTCGGTGATCGGAGGCGCGGCCCCCTCGTTCCGCGTCATTCCCGCGATCGTGTTTCCACAGGCACTGAAGGACACTTCGGGGATGCTCTCCGAAATGCTCTGGATACGGTCCATGACGGGGGACGTGTCCGTTCTCAACAGATGCAGCCCGGCGTTGAACGTCACGATCTCGATCTCGTAAAGCTCTCCGGACTCACTCATGGACCGCGCGAAATTGGTCGCGACGTTCAGGGCCTTGTTGAAGGTTCCCGGATCATTGTCGCTGACCTGGATGGCGAGCCGCTTGATCCCGTCATCAGATTGCCCCGCAACGGCGGATGTCGACAAGGCTACCATGAAACCGATGCCTGAAAGCACCGCTCGGCGTGTGAGTGCCATGGGTCTTCTCCCTTTGTACGTCGGTCTCTCCTCTGGTCCCGACACTAAGGACTATGACCCGCAGGCGGCCGCGATCGCAACAAAATTGCAGATATGTGAATGGAATGATCTGAAGGTCCTGCTGCGTGGCTGGCAAGCGGCGCCTTCGTGTCCCGCTGCCCCTGAAGCCCAGGGCGGGCCTTGCCCTCACGCTCCGGGGCGGTATCCCTGTCGTCCGAAGCCTGACAGGAGACAGAGATGCGAAAGAACCCGCTGGGACGCACCGGCGTGATGGTGACCGAGCTGTGCCTTGGGTCCATGACCTGGGGCACGCAGAACACCGAGGCCGAGGGCCACGCCCAGATCGACCGCGCGCTGGATGCCGGGGTGAACTTCATCGACACGGCCGAGGGCTATCCCGTCAACCCGATGCGGGCCGAGACGGCGGGCCGCACCGAAGAGATCATCGGGACCTGGTTCGCCTCTCGCGGGCGGCGGGACGAAGTGATTCTGGCCACCAAGGTCTCTGGCCCCAGCGACAACCCCGACTTCATCCGCGGTGGAGAGGGTTATGACGGGCGCATCATCGCCCGCACCATCGACGCATCGCTGAAACGGCTGCAAACCGATTACGTCGATGTCTACCAGTTGCACTGGCCGGTGCGCGGATCCTACCATTTCCGACAGAACTGGCGGTACGATCCGTCCGGGCAGGACCGCGACACGGTGATCGCCGGAATGATCGACGTGCTGGAGGCGATGCGCATGGCGGTCGAGGCCGGCAAGATCCGCCACTTCGCGCTGTCCAACGACACGGCCTGGGGCACGATGATGTTGGCCCAACTGGCCGAGGCACACAACCTTCCGCGCCCGGTGTCCATCCAGAACGAATACTCGCTCCTGTGCCGCGCCTTCGACACCGACCTTGCCGAGGTCGCGATCCACGAGGACGTGGGGCTGATGGCGTTCTCGCCGATGGCCGCGGGGCTTCTGTCCGGCAAGTACGCGCCGGACGTCACACCGCCCGGCTCGCGCCGCTCCCTCGTGCCCGAGATGGGCGGGCGGGTCTCGCCGCGGGTCTGGCCCGCCATCGAGGCCTACCGGGAAATCGCCGTGCGCTACGGTCTGAGCCTGCCGCAGATGGCCCTGGCCTGGACGCTGACGCGGCCCTTCGTGATGTCCTCGATCTTCGGCGCCACGACGATGGAGCAGCTGGAGCTTGCGCTGGGCGCGGCGGACCTGACGCTGTCCCCCGAACTGCTGGACGAGATCGACACCGCGCACAGGGCGCATCCCTACCCCTACTGAAGCCCGCGCGCGTTCCGCGGTCCTGTGCTAGACTGGCCCCGAGTCTGGGGAGGTGCGGGCCATGTCTGCTGTCAGGGTGCTGGTCGGGACGACCAAGGGACTCTTCGTCCTGGCGGATGGGGAAGACGGCTGGACCGTCAGCGGCCCGCATTGCGACGGCTGGCCGATCAACCACGCGGTCGGGCGGGATGGCAGCGGCGAGATCTGGGCCGCCGGGGGCAGCGAATGGCAGGGCGCGGGGGTCTGGCATTCCCCCGACGGCGGGGACAGCTGGCGGCTGGCCAAGCTGTCCAACGGGCAGGCCGACGACTGGATGGCGGGCAACCCCGAGGTTGCCGCGCAGCTTGGGCTGACGCCGTCGCCGCCAGCGCCCTTCACGGGGCAGATCGATTCGATCTGGTCGCTGGGCCTCGTGGACGGACAGGTTTACGCCGGGGCCAAGCCCGCGGCGCTCTATCGCAGCGGCGATGGCGGCGACAGCTGGGCCAAGGTGCAGGCGCTGACCGATCATCCTTCGGCGAAGGACTGGAACCCGGGCGCGGCGGGCCTGACGCTTCACACCATCGTTTCCGCGCCCGGCGCGCCGGAGCGCATGTGGCTCGGCATCTCCGCCGCCGGGGTCTTTGCCAGCGAAGACGGCGGCGCCAGCTGGGACCGGCGCACGCGCCGGTCGAACGAGGATGCGGCGGGGCCGGGCGCGGGCGGGCACCCGGCGGCTGGCACGGCGGATGAAATCGGGTTCTGCGTGCACAACATGGTGCGGGCTCCGGGGGAGGGCGACGTGCTCTACCAACAGAACCACCACGGGGTCTACCGAAGCGGCGATGGCGGCCGCAGCTGGCATGACATCACGACGGGCCTGCCCTCGACCTTCGGGTTCCCGATCGCCGTGCATCCGCGTGACCCGCAACGCATCTGGGTTCTGCCGCTCAACGGCGACACGCAGGGCCGGTATCCGCCCGGCGGCTCTGCCGCCGTCTGGACCTCCGGCGACGCGGGCAGGACGTGGGAGGCGCGACAGCGGGGTCTGCCACGCGAGAACTGCTATTTCACTGTTCTTCGGCAGGCGATGGCAACGGATGCGGCCTCGCCCGTGGGGGTCTATTTCGGCACCAACACCGGCTCTGTCTTTGCCAGCCGCGACGAAGGCGAGACCTGGGACGAGATCGCACGCCACCTGCCCACGGTGCTGTCGGTCGAAACCGTCGCGGGCTGACGCGGCGGCAATGGCGCGATTTGGCGCGCGGGCTTCGGTTTCGGTTGAACGCGATCCTGCGACTCGCGACAAGGTGCTAGGGGAAGAGGAACGGAGTCGTCCATGCCGCTGGAAATGAATCGCGAGGTCTTCATCACCTGTGCCCTGACGGGGTCCGGGTCCACGCAAGACCGCAGCCCGCACGTCCCCCGCAGCCCGGCCGAGATCGCCGCCGCCGCAATCGACGCGGCCAAGGCCGGGGCGGCCATCGTCCATGCCCATGTGCGCGAGCCCGATACCGGCAAGCCCTCGCGCCGGGTGGAGCTTTACCGCGAGGTGACCGAGCGCATCCGCGACAGCGAGGTGGACGTCGTGCTGAACCTGACGGCGGGCATGGGCGGCGATCTGGTGCTGGGCTCGCCCGAGGCGCCCTTGCCCTTGTCCGAGGCCGGAACGGACATGATCGGCGCCGAGGCGCGGGTCGAGCATATCCGCCAGTGCCGCCCCGAGATCTGCACGCTGGATTGCGGCACCATGAACTTCGCCGAGGCGGACTATGTCATGGTGAACACGCCCGGCATGCTGACGGCGATGGGGCGCGCGATGACGGCGATGGGCGTCAAGCCCGAGATCGAGGCCTTCGACACCGGCCACCTTTGGTACGCCAAGGAACTGGTGGCCCAGGGCGTGCTGGAGGCGCCGGCGCTGGTGCAGCTCTGCATGGGTGTGCCCTGGGGCGCGCCGGACGACCTGAACACGCTGATGGCGATGGTCAACAACGTGCCCGAGGACTGGGTCTTTTCCGCCTTCGCGCTGGGTCGGCACCAGATGCCTTATGTGGCGGCTGCGGTGCTGGCAGGGGGCAACGTGCGCGTCGGGCTAGAGGACAACCTGATGCTGGACCGGGGCGTGCTGGCGACGAACGCGCAACTGGTCGAGCGGGCGGTGGGGATCATCGAGAACCTGGGCGCGCGCGTGATCGGGCCCGACGAGGTGCGCGCCAAGCTGGGGCTGACCAAGCGGGCGCCGGTGGCGGGATGATCCGCGGACTGGCCGCCTTGCTGGCCGCAGTGGTTCTGGCGGGGCCCGCGCCGGCGAACGGCGACGGGCCGCCGCAGCCGGTAAACCCGCCGCCGGTGTTCGAGCCGACGCGCGAACCGGATGCCAGGACGCAGGCGGCGTGCGAGGCGGCGGGGGGCACATATGGGCGGTTCGGGCTGGCGCGCGTCTATATCTGCCAGGTTCCGACGTCGGACGGGGGGCAGGCCTGCACCACTGGCGCGGATTGTACGGGCCTGTGCCTTGCCGACACCATGACCTGTTCCAAGGTCGCGCCGTTCTTTGGGTGCCACGCCATCGTGACCGAGGCGGGAAACCGCGTAACCATCTGCATAGACTAGGGAAATCAGCGAATGCCAAAGGCAGCGATCGTGGGCGGCGGTGTGATCGGCGGCGGCTGGGCCGCGCGGTTCCTGCTGATGGGATGGGACGTGGCGGTGTTCGATCCGGACCCCGATTCCGAGCGCAAGATCGGCGAGGTTCTGGACAATGCGCGGCGCGCGCTGCCCGGTCTGGTGGACGTTCGGATGCCGTCGGCAGGGCGTCTGCATCACGTCGGCAATCTGTCGGCGTGCGTGGCCGATGCCGACTGGATCCAGGAAAGCGTGCCCGAGCGGCTGGACCTGAAACTGAGGGTCTATCAGGAGATCCAGGCAGCCTGTCCGCCGGATGCCGTGATCGGCTCGTCCACCTCGGGCTTCAAGCCGAGCGAGTTGCAGGAGGGCGCGGCGCGGCCCGAACAGATCCTCGTGACGCATCCGTTCAACCCGGTCTACCTCTTGCCGGTGGTCGAGGTGGTGGGCAGCGACCGGACGCCCGACGCGGTGCGCGACCGGGCTTGCGAGGTGCTGCGCGGCATCGGCATGGCGCCGGTCGTCATCGGGCGCGAGATCGACGCCCATGTGGCCGACCGCCTGATGGAGGCCATGTGGCGCGAGGCGCTGTGGCTGGTGCACGACGGCGTCGCCACCACGGCCGAGATCGACGACATCATCCGCTTCGGCTTTGGCCTGCGCTGGGCGCAGATGGGGATCTTCGAGACCTTCCGCGTGGCGGGCGGAGAGGCCGGGATGCGCCATTTCATGGCCCA
>JAUIIC010000203.1 GCA_030431935.1 Alphaproteobacteria bacterium
GGTCGTATCCCGTCACCATGTGCTTGGCGCCGAGATAGATGAAGGAGATGACGTGCACCCCCCAGATTTCCTGGATGTAGCCCGCGTCACCGGGGGTGACGTCATGGGCCAGCACCTGCGCCACGCTGGAGGCGTGGAACGCAAGGGCTGTCAGAAGGATGGCCGTGACGCGTCGCGACGCGAGCGCGTGCAGGCCCGATGAGTTGGAACTCATGGATAGGTCTCCGTTCGTGCGATTTAATGATCGGTGAGGCCGCGCGGGGGCGCGGCGCCGATCAGGCACGCGGAGGTCGTTCGATCCTGAACGTGTGGTGCCCGCCGCCCGGCGAGGCCTTTAGCCGCCACGCATCCCGGTAGGCGGAGGTCGGATTACTTCGGTCTCCGAGCGCCAGCAGCGCCTGGCTGTGGTCGTGGTCCGCCACGTCATGGCTGTGACCATGCATCGCCCAGTAGAGGTCCTCTTCAAACCCGTGCGAATGCCCGTGATCGGCGATCATCTCCAGGTGGTCCTGGATCGTTTCCAGCACGGTTGGCGCGTGGGTAGCGGACGGCAGGACCGACCATATCGCCAGCGATACGCAAAGAAGCGCTGCGACGACCCTTCGTCCCGGTCTGAAGATACTCGTTCTCACGTTCATCCTGTCGCTTGCCCGCGCGACTTGTCTTCCCTGCCGCGGATGTGAGTACAGGATTTTCGCCCGAGATGCCATGCCCCGGGCGTAACGCGCCGACGTATTGCCGACGTTTTGCCGACGCGATGCCGACAGCGGGGCGGCAGGGGCCGGAAAGGCCCTTGAAATCGTTGGGGATCGGCGGTAGTTGACCCGGCACTTCCCGGAAAAGGCGCGCTGCGATTCGTGTTGCGCGCCGCTTTTCGTTCGGGGCTTTGCGGGCGAACCGCATGAAAACACAAGGAATTCCCGGGGGTTCCCGGCTGGCACGAGGCGACGGCGGCAATGGCGCATAGATGGTATTCGGTGAGCGTTCTCTCGAACTTCGAGAAGAAGATCGCCGAACAGATCCGGCACGCCGTGGCCGAGGCCGGGCTCGAGGACCAGATCGAGGAAGTCCTTGTTCCTGAAGAAGAAGTCATCGAGATTCGCCGCGGCAAGAAGGTGACGGTCCCCCGCCGCTTCATGCCCGGCTACGTCCTCGTCCGCATGGAAATGTCCGACCAGGCCTACCACCTGATCAACTCGATCAACCGCGTCACCGGCTTCCTCGGCCCGCAGGGCAAGCCGATGCCGATGCGCGACGCCGAGGTGAATGCGATCCTCAACCGCGTCGAGGAAGGGGTGGAGCAGCCGCGCACCCTGATCCATTTCGACATCGGCGAGAAGGTGAACGTCACCGACGGCCCGTTCGAGGGCTTCGACGGCATGGTCGAGGACGTGGACGACGACAACCAGCGCCTCAAGGTGACGGTGTCGATTTTCGGCCGGGCCACTCCGGTCGAACTGGAATACACGCAGGTCGCCAAGCAGACCTGACCGTGTCCGCGTGGGAGGCGAGGGCGCGCGCGCCCGGACCGGACCACACAACGTAGGACCCGAGGGGCGCGCCCCGAGGGAGTTGGAAAAGGAGAGCCATCATGGCCAAGAAGCTCGTTGGAAAGATGAAGCTTCAGATCAAGGCCGGGCAAGCCAACCCGAGCCCGCCCGTGGGCCCGGCGCTGGGTCAGCGCGGCATCAACATCATGGAATTCTGCAAGGCGTTCAACGCCAAGACGCAGGACATGGAACCGGGTGCGCCCTGCCCGACGGTCATCAGCTATTATCAGGACAAGTCCTTTGAAATGGACATCAAGACGCCCCCGGCGTCGTACTTCCTGAAGAAGGCCGCCGGCCTGAAGCCGCAGGGCAAGCGCAACCGTCCGCGCGGCGCGGAAAAGCCCGGCCGCGAGACGATCGCGACCGTGACCGTGGCCCAGGTGCGCGAGATCGCCGAAGCCAAGATGAAGGACCTGTCGGCGAACGATATCGACGGCGCGATGCAGATCATCCTTGGCTCGGCCAAGTCGATGGGCATCGAGGTGAAAGGGTAATCGCAATGGCAAAGCACGGAAAAAGAGTGCGCGCCGCGCGCGAGGCCGTCGTCGGCAAGGAAAACCTGTCGGTCGAGGACGCGGTTGCCCTGATCAAGGCGAACGCGAGCGCCAAGTTCGACGAGACCGTCGAGGTCGCGATGAACCTGGGTGTCGATCCGCGTCACGCCGACCAGATGGTCCGCGGCACGGTGAACCTGCCCAACGGCACCGGCAAGACGGTCCGTGTGGCGGTCTTCGCCCGTGGGGCCAAGGCCGATGAGGCGACCGCCGCCGGGGCCGATATCGTCGGCGCCGAGGACCTGATGGAAACCATCCAGTCCGGCAAGATCGAGTTCGACCGCTGCATCGCGACGCCGGACATGATGCCGGTCGTCGGGCGTCTCGGAAAGATCCTCGGCCCGCGCAACCTGATGCCGAACCCCAAGGTCGGCACGGTGACGATGGACGTGAAAGAGGCCGTCGCAGCCGCCAAGGGCGGTCAGGTGCAGTTCAAGGCCGAGAAGGCCGGGGTCGTTCATGCCGGGATCGGCAAGGCGTCGTTCGACGCCGCCAAGCTGGCCGAGAACCTGCGCGCCTTCGTCGACGCCGTCAGCAAGGCCAAGCCGTCGGGCGCCAAGGGCACCTACATGAAGAAGGTGTCGCTGTCGTCGACCATGGGCCCGGGCGTGTCGGTCGATGTCGCTTCGGCAATGGAAGGCGCCGCGCCGGCCGCCGCGGCCGAGTAACAGAATTCTCTCCGGGTTTCGGCCCGGGGGAATGGCGGGGGCGCCCAGGCGGCCCCGTCCTGTCCGAGACGGAGGGTTGGTGGCGACACCTGTAATTCCTTCCCGAGATGGGGAACGAGACGAGATTTCCGCAGGGCGCAGGCCCTCGGGCGATCAAGGCCTCGGGACCCTGACACGGACCCGACCCCCGGGTTTCGATCCGGGGTGACCTAGGAGCCGGAGGGGGGAACCCCTCCAACTTGGAGTGAAACTGTGGATAGAGCCCAGAAAGAGAAAGTGGTCGAGGAACTCGGCCAGATCTTCGAAAGCTCTGGCGTCGTGGTCGTGGGCCATTACGCGGGTCTCACGGTTGCAGAGATGCAGGATCTGCGCGGGCGCATGCGCGCCGCGGGTGGATCCGTTCGCGTTGCCAAGAACAAGCTCGCCAAGATCGCCCTCGAGGGCAAGCCCAGCGCTGCGCTGGCCAAGTATCTCGAAGGCATGACCGTGCTCGTCTATTCCGAGGATCCCGTGGCCGCGGCCAAGGTCTCGGAGAGCTTTGCCAAGGACAACAAGAAGTTTGAAATCCTTGGCGGGGCGATGGGCGACACGGCGCTGGACCGGGACGGTGTGAAGGCCGTGTCCGAGATGCCGTCGCGCGAGGAGCTTATCGCTTCTATCGTCGGCTGCATCGGGGCACCCGCTTCGAACATCGCCGGTGCCATTGGCGCGCCTGCTTCGAACATCGCAAGTATCCTGTCGACCATCGAGGAGCGCGGCGAAGCCGCGTGATCCCTCTGACCCGCGCAGGCTTGAAAACCGCGCGTTGGAACACACCTTAAGGAACTGTGAAAATGGCTGATCTGAAAAAACTCGCCGAAGAGATCGTGAACCTCACGCTTCTCGAGGCCCAGGAACTGAAAACCATCCTCAAGGACGAATACGGCATCGAGCCCGCCGCGGGCGGCGCCGTGATGATGGCCGGTCCGGCCGCCGGTGGCGACGCTGGCGCCGCCGAAGAGGAAAAGACCGAATTCGACGTCATCCTGAAGTCGGCCGGTGCCTCCAAGATCAACGTGATCAAGGAAGTCCGCGCGATCACCGGCCTTGGCCTGAAGGAAGCCAAGGACCTGGTCGAAGCCGGTGGCAAAGCCGTCAAGGAAGCCGCCCCCAAGGCGGAAGCCGAAGAGATCAAGGCCAAGCTGGAAGCGGCTGGCGCCGAGGTCGAACTCAAGTGATGCGGGCGGCAGCCCTGGCTGCCGACCCCGTGCGACAAGGCTGGTTCCGGGCGATCCCGGGGCCAGCCCTCCGCGTCTTAGCAAGACCCGTTTTCTGCAAGGGGTCTTTCTAGGGTGCGGTCAGGATCGGGAGGCCGCCTGTGGGACGGTGGCCAGGCATGGATCCGAACCCCCTGTTTCGTAAGGGCGTGCCGCCGGGGCCCGACGGCAGCGCGCGCCCGCGAAAGAAGAAGGTGATGACGCGCATGGCTTCGACCTATCTCGGCCAGAAACGACTCCGCAGATACTACGGCAAGATCCGCGAAGTGCTGGAGATGCCGAACCTCATCGAGGTTCAGAAATCGTCCTACGACCTGTTCCTGAACTCCGGCGATGCGCCCGCTCCGCTGGACGGAGAGGGCATCAACGGCGTGTTCCAGTCGGTCTTCCCGATCAAGGACTTCAACGAGACCGCCGTGCTGGAATTCGTCCGGTACGAGCTGGAGAAGCCCAAGTACGACGTCGACGAGTGCCAGCAGCGCGACATGACCTATGCCGCACCGCTGAAGGTGACGCTGCGCCTGATCGTGTTCGATGTCGACGAAGACACCGGCGCGAAGTCGGTCAAGGACATCAAGGAGCAGGACGTGTTCATGGGCGACATGCCCCTGATGACGCCCAACGGCACCTTCATCGTCAACGGCACCGAACGCGTCATCGTGAGCCAGATGCACCGCTCGCCGGGCGTGTTCTTCGATCACGACAAGGGCAAGACGCATGCCTCGGGCAAGCTTCTGTTCGCCTGCCGCATCATTCCCTACCGCGGCTCTTGGCTGGATTTCGAGTTCGACGCCAAGGACCTCGTGTTCGCGCGCATCGACCGCCGCCGCAAGCTGCCGGTCACGACGCTGCTCTACGCGCTGGGCCTCGACCAGGAAGGCATCATGGATGCCTATTACGACACGGTCGATTACAAGCTGGAAAAGAACCGCGGCTGGGTCACGCGCTTCTTCCCCGAGCGTGTGCGCGGCACGCGCCCGACCTTCGACCTTGTGGACGCCGCGACGGGCGAAGTCATCTGCAAGGCCGGTGACAAGGTCACGCCGCGCGCTGTCAAGAAGCTGGTGGACGAGGGCAAGGTCACCGAGCTTCTGGTTCCCTTCGACCAGATCGTCGGGCGCTACGTGGCCAAGGACATCATCAACGAGGAAACCGGCGCGATCTACGTCGAGGCCGGCGACGAACTGACGTGGGAACTGGACAAGGAAGGCGAGGTTTCCGGCGGCACGCTCAAGGATCTCCTGGACGCCGGCATCACCGACATCCCGGTTCTCGACATCGACAACGTCAATGTCGGCCCGTACATGCGCAACACGATGGCGCAGGACAAGAACATGAACCGCGCCTCGGCGCTCATGGACATCTACCGCGTCATGCGTCCGGGCGAGCCGCCCACCGTCGAGGCCGCGAGCACGCTCTTTGACAGCCTGTTCTTCGATTCCGAGCGCTACGACCTGTCGGCCGTCGGCCGGGTCAAGATGAACATGCGCCTCGACCTCGATGCCGCCGACACCGAGCGCACGCTGCGCAAGGAGGACATCATCTCCTGCGTCAAGGCGCTGGTGGAGCTGCGCGACGGCAAGGGCGAGATCGACGACATCGACCACCTCGGCAACCGCCGCGTGCGGTCCGTGGGCGAACTGATGGAAAACCAGTATCGCGTCGGCCTTCTGCGGATGGAGCGCGCCATCAAGGAGCGCATGTCCTCGGTCGAGATCGACACGGTGATGCCGCAGGACCTCATCAACGCCAAGCCGGCTGCGGCGGCGGTGCGTGAATTCTTCGGCTCCTCGCAGCTGTCGCAGTTCATGGACCAGACCAACCCGCTGTCCGAGGTGACGCACAAGCGCCGCCTCTCGGCGCTTGGCCCGGGCGGCCTGACGCGCGAACGTGCGGGCTTCGAGGTGCGCGACGTGCACCCCACCCACTATGGCCGGATGTGCCCGATCGAGACGCCGGAAGGCCCGAACATCGGTCTCATCAACAGCCTCGCGACCTTCGCGCGGGTGAACAAGTACGGCTTCATCGAGACGCCCTACCGCCGCGTCAAGGACGGCCAGGTGACCGACGACGTCACCTACATGTCCGCGACCGAGGAAATGCGCCATGTCGTGGCGCAGGCCAACGCGCAGCTCGACGAGAACGGCCGCTTCAAGAACGAACTGGTGTCGACCCGCCAGGCCGGCGAATACACTCTGGCCCCGAACGAAAGCGTCGACCTGATCGACGTGTCGCCGAAACAGCTGGTGTCGGTGGCCGCCTCGCTCATCCCGTTCCTTGAAAACGACGACGCCAACCGCGCTCTCATGGGCTCGAACATGCAGCGTCAGGCGGTTCCGCTTCTGCAGGCCGACGCCCCCTTCGTGGGCACCGGCATCGAGGAAGTCGTGGCCCGCGACTCCGGCGCCGCCATCATGGCCCGCCGCGGCGGCATCATCGACCAGGTGGACGCCCAGCGGATCGTCGTGCGCGCCACCGAGGACCTGGAACCCGGCGATCCGGGCGTGGACATCTACCGCCTGCGCAAGTTCCAGCGCTCGAACCAGAACACCTGCATCAACCAGCGTCCGCTGGTGAAGGTGGGCGACACCGTGGCCCAGGGCGAGGTGATCGCCGACGGCCCGTCGACCGACATCGGGGAACTGGCGCTCGGCAAGAACGTGGTCGTCGCCTTCATGCCGTGGAACGGCTACAACTACGAGGACTCGATCCTGATCTCCGAGCGGATCGTGCGTGACGACGTGTTCACCTCGATCCACATCGAGGAGTTCGAGGTCGCGGCCCGCGACACCAAGCTTGGCCCGGAAGAAATCACCCGCGACATCCCGAACGTGGGTGAAGAGGCGCTGCGCAACCTCGACGAGGCCGGCATCGTCTACATCGGTGCCGAGGTCGGCCCCGCCGACATCCTCGTGGGCAAGATCACCCCCAAGGGCGAAAGCCCGATGACGCCGGAAGAAAAGCTTCTGCGCGCCATCTTCGGCGAAAAGGCCAGCGACGTGCGCGACACCTCGCTGCGTCTGCCGCCGGGCGACTACGGCACCGTGGTCGAGGTGCGGGTGTTCAACCGCCACGGCGTGGACAAGGACGAACGCGCCCTGCAGATCGAGCGTGAAGAGGTCGAGCGCCTGGCGCGCGACCGCGACGACGAGCTGCACATCCTGGAGCGCAACATCTACGCCCGCCTCAAGGCCATGATCCTCGGCAAGACCGCGGTGAAGGGGCCCAAGGGCGTCAAGGCCGGCACCGAGATCACCGAGGACCTGCTCGACACGCTGTCGCGCGGCCAGTGGTGGCAGCTGGCGCTGGGAGAAGAGACCGAGGCCGCCCAGGTCGAGGCGCTCAACGCCCAGTTCGAGGCGCAGAAGCGCGCGCTGGAACACCGGTTCGACGACAAGGTCGAGAAGGTGCGCCGCGGCGACGACCTGCCCCCGGGCGTCATGAAGATGGTCAAGGTCTTCGTGGCCGTGAAGCGCAAGCTGCAGCCCGGCGACAAGATGGCGGGCCGTCACGGCAACAAGGGCGTCGTGTCCAAGGTGGTCCCGATCGAGGACATGCCGTTCCTCGAGGACGGCACCCACGTCGATCTCGTGCTCAACCCGCTCGGCGTGCCGTCGCGGATGAACGTGGGCCAGATCCTCGAAACCCACATGGGCTGGGCCGCGCGCGGCCTCGGGATCCGCATCGACGAGGCGCTGCAGGACTACAAGCGCACCGGCGACCTGACCCCCGTGCGCGAGGCCATGCGGATCGCCTATGGCGAGGATGTCTACCAGGAGGGCATCGCCGACATGGACGAGGATCGCCTGGTCGAGGCCGCGTCGAACGTCACCCGTGGCGTGCCGATCGCGACCCCGGTCTTCGACGGGGCCAAGGAAGGCGACGTGAACGACGCGCTGACGCGGGCCGGCTTCGACCAGAGCGGGCAGTCCCGCCTGTTCGACGGCCGCACCGGCGAAGAGTTCAGCCGTCCGGTCACCGTGGGCGTCAAGTATCTGCTGAAGCTGCACCACCTGGTGGACGACAAGATCCACGCCCGGTCGACCGGCCCCTACAGCCTCGTGACCCAGCAGCCGCTGGGCGGCAAGGCGCAGTTCGGCGGCC
>JAUIIC010000003.1 GCA_030431935.1 Alphaproteobacteria bacterium
GGCACAGCGTGGAGAAGTCTGGAACGGGCCAGTCCAGCCCGGCGAGGCGCAGGAGGCTGGCGACCATCCCGGCGGTCTGCCTGAGCGGCAGCTTGAATAGCACCTTGATCGACAGGCAGAACTGGATCGCCGTATCCGAGAAGACTGGCGGGCGTCCGGGGCGGCCCTCATGCGGGGCGTGCCAAGCCATCTCCTTGTCCAGCCAGATCAGCAGAGACCCGCGCTTCGTCAGCGCAGCGTTGTAGGCGGACCAGTTCGTCGTGCGGTAGCGGGCGGGCTTGGGCTTGCTCATGACGCCCGTCTAACCGCCTGGATTCGTGATGTGAATCCTTCACAGTGAGAGTTCTGCAACAACCCCGCAATGACATAGGAAAAAGCCGTGGAACCGACCCGATACGCGGAACTTCACGGCGCCACACAGGCATTGCCCGGTGACGGGATACGCGTCCATGTCCAACCTCCTTCGCCTGCGTTTCGAACCATGCCCGGACCCGAGACCTTAGGTTCGTGATCTCACCGCCAAACCCGGCCGACCTGACGGAAGGGTTCTTCTGCTTCGATCCGGGTGTCAGCCCGGTGATGCCCCCAATGCGTCAGCGGGATCGGGGTCTTGTGTCCGATCACGACGTGCGGCGGTTCCGCGTTTTGATATCGACCAGAAACCTCCGGCTTTTCGACGGCATCCGCAAGCGTGATGGACCGGGTGCTGGTTCGGACATGCCATTCGGAAGCGGCCGGTGGACGCCTCGATGCACGCATTGTCTATCGATTTCTCCCAGCGTGACTCGTCTTGGATGTCGTCGTGCATAGGGGGCCGGAGGTCCATGCCGCGCGGAAAGGACACGACGCCCTCCGCACCACTTCGGTATGACCATCTTGACCGCAAACCTGCAGCGGCAAGCGGCGATCGCGCAGGGAGTCTCAGGTTCCGTTACGCGGGATAACAGGCCGTGAGATTGGCTCGTGGTCAAGGCGGTGGGACAACGCCATGGGGCACTGTATCGGAAAATACAAACGATTGTATTGACGTTGCCGTTGATCCGAAGGCATGCTGCGTCACAAAGCAGGGAGAACCCACCATCATGTATCTCGGGCTCGACCTTGGCACCTCAGGGGTCAAGGCATTGGTGATCGATGACGACCAACGCCTTGTGGCACAGGCGACAGCGCCACTGACAGTCGATCGCCCGCATCCCGGGTGGTCTCAACAGGCGCCGTTTGACTGGGTGGCGGCAACGGAGCGGGTGCTCGACGAGCTTGCAGGGGCAGGTGCGCTGCGCCACGTCAAAGGGATCGGCCTTTCGGGACAAATGCATGGCGCGGTCATGCTGGATCGGGCGGATCATCCGATCGCACCGTGTATCTTGTGGAACGACACGCGCGCCCAAGCAGAAGCCGCGGACATGGATGCGGATCCCGACTTTCGGGCAATCACCGGCAACATCGTGTTTCCCGGCTTCACCGCGCCCAAGCTGGCGTGGCTCCGCAAGGTTGAACCGACCACTTTCGGTCGACTCGCGAAGGTCCTTCTTCCAAAGGATTTCCTGAGACTTTGGCTCACTGGTGAGCATGTCGGCGAGATGTCGGATGCCGCCGGGACGAGCTGGCTCGATACGGGCGCGCGGGCGTGGGATGCGGGGCTGCTGGCAAAAACCGGTCTGTCGCTTGATCAGATGCCGCGGCTTGTCGAAGGGTCCGAGGTGTCCGGTCACCTGCGCGGTGATCTTGCCGCGCGGTTCGGTTTGCCCGCGGGCATCCCGGTCGCCGGGGGTGGCGGAGACAACGCGGCGACAGGCATCGGCATGGGGACCGTCGCTGCGGGGCAGGCTTTCGTCAGCCTTGGAACCTCGGGCGTGCTGTTCGCCGCGAATGACGGCTATCGGCCCGATCCTGCGACGGCCGTCCATACCTTCTGCCATGCCTTGCCCGAAACCTGGCACCAGATGGGCGTCATTCTCTCGGCAACAGACGCGCTCAACTGGTTCGCGGGGTTGGTGGGGGAGGACGCTGCCACGCTGACAGGGGGTCTCGGACCGCTCAGGGCCCCCGCTCGCACGCTGTTCCTGCCCTATCTCGGGGGCGAGCGCACGCCGCTGAACGACGCCGCGGTGCGTGGGGCCTTCACCGGACTGGAACACGCGACCGACCGTTCCGCCGCCACCCGCGCGGTGCTCGAAGGCGTCACCTTCGCGATCCGCGATTGCCGCGATGCCCTGGCGGCGACGGGCACGCACCTCGAGGCGCTGACCGCGACCGGCGGTGGGGCGCGGTCGGAGTACTGGCTGGCCGCGATTGCCACGGCACTGGATGTGCCCGTCATCTTGCCCGAGGCCGGAGATTTCGGCGCGGCTTTCGGGGCCGCGCGGCTCGGCCTCATGGCTGCCGTGGGCGCAGGACCCGGGATCGCCACCCCACCACCCACCGCTCGGATCGTCGAGCCCGATCGGCACCTTGTCGATGCCTATTCCGAAACCCACGCGCGATACCGCGCGGCGCAAACTGCAATCCGAGGACTGACATGACCGATTTTTTCAAGGGTATTCCACCGTTGGCCTACGAAGGCCCGGACTCGTCCAACGCCTTCTCGTTCCGCCACTACGACCCCGCGCGAAAGGTCATGGGCAAGACCCTCGCCGACCACCTGCGCTTCTCGGTCGCCTATTGGCACAGCTTCGCCTGGCCCGGCGGCGATCCTTTCGGCGGGCAGACCTTCGAGCGTCCGTGGTTCGGCGATACGATGGACCTGGCCAAGCTCAAGGCAGATACAGCCTTTGAGATGTTCCGCATTCTGGGCGTGCCCTTCTTCTGTTTCCACGACGCGGATGTCCGCCCCGAAGGTGCCGACTTCGTGGAAAACACCGCGCGCCTGGAAGAGATCACGGACTATTTCCTGGAAAACATGGAAGACACGGGGGTGCGGCTGCTTTGGGGGACGGCCAACCTGTTTTCTCACCGCCGCTACATGGCCGGCGCCGCCACGAACCCAGATCCGGATGTGTTCGCCTTCGCTGCGGCCACGGTGAAATCCTGCCTCGATGCGACCCACAAGCTCGGTGGCGAGAACTACGTGCTCTGGGGCGGCCGCGAGGGGTATGAGACGCTGCTCAACACCGACCTTTCGCGCGAGAGGGCGCACGCGGGCCGCTTCCTTCAGATGGTGGTCGAGTACAAGCACAAGATCGGCTTTCCGGGCACGATACTGATCGAGCCGAAACCGCAGGAGCCCACCAAGCACCAGTACGATCACGATGTCGCGACGGTCTATGGCTTCCTCAAGGAGTTCGGTCTGGAAACCGAGGTGAAGGTCAATATCGAGCAAGGACATGCGATCCTTGCCGGTCACAGTTTCGAGCATGAACTGGCGATGGCTGCGAGCCTCGGGATTTTCGGATCGATCGACATGAATCGAAACGATTACCAATCGGGTTGGGACACGGATCAGTTTCCCAACAGCGTTCCCGAGGTCGCGCTGGCCTATTACGAGGTGCTCAAGGCGGGCGGCTTCACCACGGGGGGGACGAACTTCGACGCGAAACTGCGGCGCCAGTCGCTCGACCCCGAGGATCTGATCCTCGCCCATGCCGGCGCCATGGATGTCTGCGCGCGCGGTCTCATGGCGGCCGCCGCCATGCTCGAGGACGGCGGGCTGGAGGACATGCGTGCCGCGCGCTATGCGGGCTGGAACAGCGATGATGCCCAAGCCATGTTGGGGGAGGATCTCGCTTCGATCGCTGCGCGCGTCACGCGGGATGGCATCAACCCCACGCCCGTCTCGGGTCGTCAGGAACGTCTGGAGAACTGGGTCAATCGCTTCGTTTAGGCCTGGAAGATATGAGACTGGCGCAGGAGCGGCGTGGGCTTGATCTCATGCCGCTCGAACCCGCCGGACTGCGCTGGATCAGTCGCGTCCAGGCGCCGGATCATGACCTTGCTCAACAACTCTGCGACCCGGGTGTCTTCGGTCGAAAAGGTCGAAAGGGGTGGGGCGGTATGTTCCGAACCGGGAAAATTCTGCCCACCAAACACCGTCAGGTCACGGCCTACGACACGACCTGCGAATGCCGCTGCGCGAAAGACCCCGAACGCTATGGAGTCCTGGATGCAGGCGAATGCCACGCGTTTTCCACTTTCCAGAATTCGGGCAGCGGTCTCTTCGCCCGCCTTTTCCGTCATCTCGATGCGCCAGACCGTCGGCGTCGGATCACCTCGAGACGCAGCCTTTTGCAGGGCTCCAAGCACATAGTTATCGGCAAAGTTCAGACCCTCCGGCGCACTGAGGACGTGCGTTTCCTCGGCTGGGGTTTCGCCAAGCGCCCCGATCGCGATCCGGCCGGCTTCGGCGTAGTCGATCTCGACAAGGGGATGGCGATCGGGCCAATCGGTGGTGCCGAAGGTGATGAAGGGAAGCCCCGCCTTCAAAAGCAGCTGCACCCGCTCATCTTCTGTCCGCGTGCGCCCGAGGATCAGGCCATCGGCCAGACGTTCGTCCACGATCTGGCGCACGATGCTGGCCTCCTCGTCGCGCGTGCGGGCGGCGAACACGGCAAGGTGCAAACCCTTGTCGCGCAGATGCTGGTCGAGCGTGGACAGGAGCTCGAGAAAGATCGGAGACGCGAAACGTTGCTGCGGGGGGGAAAGAAGCACGGCAACGCGGCCCGATTTGCCCCCGCGCAAGGCCCGCGCCGCGGCATTTGGCCGGTAATCGTAGCGTTGCGCGAGATCTTGCACGGCGCGGCGGGTCTCGGACTTGACGCGCGGGTCATCACGCAAGGCGCGCGACACGGTCGAGACGTCCACGCCCAACTCTTCGGCCAGCATCTTCAATCCGACCGGTTTATGCATCTGCGAGCGTCCTTTGAAAGCCTTTGTATGCAACAAGATAGCCGGGCCGCCCGCAAAGGAAAACACAAATCCAAACGTTTGTATTGACGTCAGGCCCGGAATCGGCGTCTCTTTCATGACAGGGAGGAAGAAACCAGATGATCAAGCTCGTCGCGCTTGTGACAAGGAAACCAGGCCTGTCGCCGGAGGCATTCCGCGACTACTGGTTGAAAACCCACGCGCCGCTCGCCGCGGCAATACCGGGGCTTCGGGGCTACCGCATCAACATCGCGGGCGACCCGGGCGAGCAGCCGCCGGCGCCCTATGACGGGTCAGCGGAGCTGTGGTTCGACGACCTTGCCGCCATGACTGCCGGCCTGGGCTCTCCCCAGGGTGGGGTGGCAGGTGAAGACACGGCGCATTTCGCGGCCTCGATCGAGTTTCTCGTGACGGAGGAACATGTGATCCTGCCATCGCCCGAGGTATCGGCATGAGCGCGCGCATGTTCCCTGTGCCGGGCCGCCACAAAGGCCGTGTCTACGTCATCACCGGCGGCGCGCAAGGGATCGGTCGCGCCTGCGCCGAGCGTTTCGCCGCCGAGGGCGCGCGGGTCATGATCGCGGATATCGACCCGGCGGGTGCCGAGGTGGCCGAGGCCGTCGGCGGCGCTTTCACACGCACCGACATGTCGGACCCGGAGCAGGTCCGCGGTCTCGCCGAGGCGGCGGTCGCGCATTTCGGGCGGATCGACATCTGGCACAACAACGCCTTCGCCGCAGTGTTCAAGCCGATCCATGAGCAGACCCTTGAGGAATTCGACACGATCACCGGCGTCGGCATTCGGGGCTACTGGATGGGCGCCAAGGTCGCGGTCGAGCAAATGCGGGCGCAGGGCGGGAAGGGTGTGATCCTCAACACCGCGAGCGTCCAGAGCTTCGTGGGCGAAAAGGGGTTCTCGGCCTATCAGGCGACGAAAGGGGCGGTTCTGGCGCTGACGCGGTCTCTGGCCATCGACCATGCGCCCGACATTCGGGCCGTCGCCCTTGCACCCGGCCTGATCGCAACGGATGCCATCAAGGGCATTCCCGAGGATGTCATGCAGGGCGTGCTCGCAGATATTCCCGCAGGCCGCGCCGCCGAGCCTGCGGAAGTCGCAGCGCTGGCTGCATTCATCGCCTCTGACGAGGCCGACTACATGTCCGGCACCGCTGTCATCCTCGACGGTGCCTATCTGGCGATCGGGTGAATGGAATGACGGTTTTTTCCGAAGTCGATGGCGGCCTCGAGATCCGCTTCATGGGCGAAACGTTGCGGATCCTGCCCTGGGGACCGAATGCACTGCGCGTGCGGGCGCGACCCGGCAGAGAACTGGCCGCTCCGCATGTCGACGCCCTCCTGCCTGCGTCGCAGCAGGCCGGCGTCGTCGTGATCGGCGAGACCAGCGCGCGGGTCATGAACGGGCGTATCGCGGCGGAGGTCACCCTCAAGGAGCGATATGGGGCCGACATCAAGCGCGAGGCGGTGATCCGCTTCGTGCGGAGCGACACCGGGGAGGAGTTGCTGTCCGAAACCCGAAGCCATTTCGCAGGCCCCAGAACGCGCAACTTCAAGGCATTGGCCAGCGGGTCATGGCGCCTGGAGCAGCAATTCAGCGCCTACGAGGACGAAAGCCTGTGGGGCTTGGGGCAGCCGCAGCATGGTGCGATGGACCTCAAGGGCGTGTCCACGACGCTTCTGCAACAAAACGCCCATGCCGTGATCCCCTTTGTCGTCTCATCGCGCGGCTACGGCTTTCTCTGGAACAACCCCGCTGTGGGCCGGGCGGAGTTCGCGCGCAACGTGAGCCGTTGGACAGCCGAGGCCACGAACTGCCTCGATTACTGGATCACCGCCGGCGACACCCCGGCCGAGATCGTCCGCGCCTATGTGGATGCGACAGGTCATTCGCCTCAGGCACCGGACTGGATCACCGGTTTCTGGCAATGCAAGCTGCGCTACCGCAACCAAGACGAGTTGATGAGCGTCGCGCGGGAGTACAAGCGCCGTGGCTTGCCGCTGTCGTGCATCGTGATCGACTTCTTTGCATGGACCCGGCAGGGAGAATGGAAGTTCGACCCCACCGAATGGCCCGATCCCGAGGGCATGGTCGCCGAGCTGGACGCGATGGGCGTGGAGCTCGTGGTGTCGATCTGGCCGACGGTTTCGGCCTCCTCCGAGAATTACCGGGCGATGACCGAACAGGGGCTCTTGCTGTCGACCGAGCGCGGCGTGCCAGTGGTGATCCCGTTTCCTGACAAAGACCCCTTCGGCGCCGGCTTCTTCACCTACTATGACCCGTTCAATCCCGCCGCACGCGCCTTCCATTGGGATGTGGTGAAGCGCAACTACGTCGATCGTGGCATCCGCAATTTCTGGCTGGATGCATGCGAACCCGAAATGCGGCCTGCGCATCCCGAAAACGTCCGCACGGCCCTCGGTAACGGGGCGGAGATGCTTTGTGCCTATCCGCTCTTGCACGAAGAAACCTACCGGGCCGGATTGATCGAGGCCGGGATACCGCAAGGCGCACTCTTGTGCCGGTCGGCCTGGGCCGGATCTCAGAGACATGGCGTGATCCTTTGGTCCGGGGATGTCTGGTCCGACTGGGACTGGTTCCGCGCGCAGATCCCTGCGGGGCTTCATGCCGGCATGGCGGGCATGGGATGGTGGACCACGGACATCGGCGGGTTCTACGACGGCCACGGCGGGTCCGAGGCGTTCCGCGACCTGCTCGTGCGCTGGTTCGAGTTCGGGGTGTTTTCTCCGATCTGCCGCCTGCACGGCTTCCGCGTGCCTGACGATGTGCCACCCCCCGCCCAGGGCGAGCCGGTGACTTACGGTCAGGACACCTTCAACATCTTCACGAACACCGGCGGTTCCAACGAGGTCTGGAGTTTCGGAGAGCGCGTCGAGGAGGTGCTGGTCGGCCTGTTGGCCTTGCGCGAACGACTGCGCCCCTATGTCGAGGCCGCCTTCGCGCGATATGCCCGGACAGGCGATCCCGTGATGTCGCCGCTCTTCTATCACTTCCCCGAGCAGAAAGAGCTGTTCGACCGAGGGGACGCCTACATGTTCGGGGCCGACATGCTGGTCGCCCCGGTCCTCGAACCGGGTGCCGAGGCGCGAGAGGTGAACCTGCCGGCGGGCGAGACATGGGTCGACGCCTGGACGGGAGCCGAGCACCCGGGCGGCACCACGCCGACGATGGCAGCTCCGTGGGGCAGGGTGCCCGTCTTCATCCGCAAGGCACGGGCGCAGGATCTGCGGCCCATCTTCGAGACATCCATCGACTGAACAATAACAGACCCCGGCCGCCACGAGGGTGGACCGGGGCGCAAGTCACTCACAGCAAGGAGGAAAAGGATGAGCCGCTTCATTGCAACATCCGCACTGGCGCTCACGATCGGTGCGAGCGCCGCCATGGCACAGGACGTGACGCTCACGCTCTGGACCGAAAGCGCGACCGCCCCCGAGGGCATTTTCGCGCAGGAATTCTCGGAAATGGACAACGGCATCACCATCGATGTGCGCGAAATCCGGTTCGATGACCTGGTCACCGACACGCTTCGGGCATTCGCCACCGGAACGAACCCCGATCTAATTGCCATCGACAACCCGGATCACGCGGCCTTCGCCAGCCGGGGCGCGTTTCTCGACATCACCGATATGGTTGCGGGCTCGGATGTCATCGAGATCGACCGGGTCTTTCCCGGCCCGCGCTCCTCGTTGAGCTGGGATGACAGGATTTTCGGCATTCCGCGGGCATCGAACACGATCGCGCTTTATTACAACAAGGACATGTTCCGCGCGGCGGGCCTGGACCCGGACAATCCCCCGTCCACATGGGATGAGCTTCTCGCGGCCGCACGCACGCTTAACGATCCCGCGAACAATGTCTATGGAATCGCCTTCTCGGCCCGTGCCTCGGAAGAGGGCACCTTCCAGTTCCTGCCCTGGGCACAAATGGCCGGCGGTACGTTTGACAACATCAACGCCGAAGGCGTGGCCGATGCCCTGGAACTCTGGAACACGTTCCTGAGCGAAGGCTTGGCATCGCCCGACACGCTGACGCGCGGTCAGTGGGACTCGACGGGCACCTTCAACGGCGGCAACGCCGCCATGGCGATCTCGGGGCCATGGGAGCTTGGCCGGATGGCATCGGACGCCGACTTCGACTGGGGCGTGACGCTGCTGCCGGTCCGTGCGGAAGGGGGCGAGCGCGCCTCGGCCCTTGGCGACTTCAATCTGGCGATTTTCGCGAACACGGATCATCCCGACGCGGCCTTCGCCTACCTCGAGTATTTTTGGAGCCAGGCTCACCGGATCTGGCCCGAGTTCACCCGGATGCCCGCCATCGAAGGCGTCGAGCTGGCACCCACGGGCGACGCCCGCATCGACGCTGCCGCGGCCGTCTTCGCCGAACAGTTGCGCTACGCGCGCAATCGCGGGCCTCACCCGGAATGGCCGCGCATCAGCCAGCGCATCCAGGGCGCTTTCCAGTCCGTTCTCACCGGGCAGGAAGAGCCGCAGGCCGCACTGGATCGCGCCGCCGAGGAAATCGACGAGATCCTGAACTGACAGACAGCATCAGGGCGGGGGCACAACGCCGTGCCCCCGCAATTCCCGAGCCGGAGGGCGCGATCATGCGAAGAGTGCTGCAATCCATGCGGGACGGGATCGGCTTCGACACGATGCTGGTGATCCTGACGTTGAGCTACCTGCTCGTCTTCGCCGGTCTCCCGCTGATCTACAACGTCGTCATCAGCTTCCAGACGGTGGACGTCTTCAGCCTCGGCACGTTGATGCACCCCTCGGCCGGCGTCGAGAATTACGTCGACATCTTCGAGGACCGTCAGGCCGAGACGGTTCTGCGCAACACCATCATCTTCACGCTTGGGTCGGTCGCGCTTCAGTTCACGCTCGGCTTCGCACTGGCCTTGTTTTTCCACCAGAATTTCACCGGCGCGACGTGGATCCGCGGGTTGTTCCTTGCGGGTTGGGTGATGCCGGGTCTCGTGGTGGGGGTGTTGTGGAACTGGCTTCTCTCGGGCGATTTCGGTGTCGTGAATTACGTCCTGGACGGGCTTGGCCTGATCGACGAGCCCGTTTTCTGGCGCTCCAATCCGGAAACATCGCTCTATTCCGTGCTGATCGCGAATGTCTGGTATGGCACGCCCTTCAACATGATCCTTCTGGCCGTGGGGCTGAGCCAGATCCCCGAAGACCTCTACGAGGCGGCCGAGCTTGACGGCGCAAACGCGTTCCAGCGGTTCTGGACCATCACCCTGCCCATGATGCGCGCGACCATCGGGGCGGTCATCGCCCTTGGCACGATTTTCACCCTGCAGCAATTCGACCTGTTCGCAGCCATCACCCAGGGCGGACCGGCCGGTTCCTCGACCGTGGCTCAGTACTGGTCATGGGAGCTGTCGTTCCGTGAGTTCGACTTCGGGCGTGGTGCGGTGATCTCGGTCCTGATGATCATCGTCGTCCTGATCGTCTCGCTCATCTACGTCCGCTCAACGAAGGCGGAGACGCAGCTATGAGTGTCGTCACGAACCGTGCCCTGCTGCTTGTCGCCATCGTTCTGGCCGCGATCTACCTCTTTCCGCTCTACTGGATGTATCTCACGAGCATCAAGACACAGTCGGCCATCTTCTCGGTGCCGCCGCAATTCCTGCCCGACACCCCGCAGTGGGGCAACTACGCCACGATCTGGGAACTGGCGAACATCCCGCGCTACATGTGGAATTCGCTGGTCATCGCCACGGGTGTCACGCTGATCACGGGCATTCTGGGCGCCGGCTGCGCCTATGTGCTGGCGCGGTATCGCAACTGGTGGATCGACATGGCGCTTTTCACCGTCCTGATGCTGCAGGTGCTGCCGCCGTCGCTTATGGTCACACCGATCTTCGTGGGGTTTTCCTGGGCGGGCTTGCTCGAGTATCCGCGCTTCGCGGCGGTGCTGGCGATTTCGGCCAAGACGCTGCCGTTCTTCGTTATCCTGTGCCGCGCCGCCTTCATGACGGTCCCGCGCGAGCTCGAAGAGGCCGCGCTGGTCGATGGGAATTCGCGGGCCGGGGCCTTTGTCATGATCGTCCTGCCGTTGGCACGCAACGGCATCCTGATCGCGGCGCTGATCGTCTTCATGCAGGGGTTCGGGGAATACGTCTATTCCGCCTCGATCATCGCCGAAAACAGGCTTCAACCCGCCTCGATCGGGATGACCAACTACCTCCAGCCGAACCAGGTGAACTGGAATGCAATCATGGCCTATGCGGCCACCTATGTGACGCCGGTGCTCGCCGCCTTCGTCATCCTGCAACGCCAGATCGTCAACGGCTTGACCGCGGGAGCGCTGAAATGACCAAGCAGATCGAACTCATCGGCATCCAGAAGCACTACGGCGGCTTTCATGCCCTCAAGGATATCGACCTCACGATCCCGCAGGGTCAATTCGTGGCGCTGGTCGGGCCGTCCGGGTGTGGGAAGTCCACGCTCTTGCGGTCGATCGCAGGGCTGGAGCGGATCACGTCCGGGGAGATGCGGATCGCCGGGGTCGACGTGCGCGACCTGCCGCCCCGCAAGCGCGACCTCGCGATGGTGTTCCAGTCCTATGCGCTCTACCCGCACATGTCGGTGCGGGACAACCTGACCTATGCCTTGCGGCTCAAGGGGGTCTCCAAGGCCGAACGCGCAAAGGCCGCCGACAAAGTCGCCGGGATCATCGGGCTGGAGAACCTGCTGGATCGCAAGCCGCGCGAATTGTCTGGTGGGCAGCGCCAGCGAGTCGCCATGGGCCGCGCGATCATCCGCGAACCCAAGGCGTTTCTCTTCGACGAGCCGTTGTCGAACCTCGACGCGGCGCTTCGCGTGCGGATGCGCAAGGAAGTGCGCGGCCTTCACGAGCGGATCGGGGCGACCTCGGTCTATGTCACCCATGACCAGATCGAGGCGATGACGATGGCCGATCATGTCGTGGTTCTTCAGGCGGGGCGGATCGAACAGCAGGGTCCGCCGATGGAGTTGTACGACAAACCGGCCAACCGTTTCGTGGCCGGGTTCATCGGCAGCCCCGCGATGAATTTCGTCGATGGTGTCGTGGGCGAGGACGGGCGGTCGGTGACGCTTTCGATGCCGGGCACTCCCGTCGTGCGGGTTGCCACGCAGACCGCTCCGGGCCGCGCCGTCACCGTCGGTCTGCGGCCGGAGCACCTCATCGTGGGACCACCCGATGCCGACGGCGCGATCCAGGCGCGCATCGGGGCGGTGGAGCCGACGGGTTCGACGACATACCTCTTCACGGAAGGGGCACCCGAGCTGCTGATCACCACCGAGGGGACGGCACGCCACCGCGCGGGAGACGCGATCGGCCTGACCATCGCGCCCCAGCGCGTGCATCTCTTCGATCCCCAGCGCGGGTCGGCCTTGGCGCCATGAACACCGAGAGCGACGTCGTCATCATCGGTGCCGGCCCATCGGGGGCGGTGGCCGCGCTCGAATTGCTGCGCGCAGGGATGAGCGTGACGGTGCTGGAGCAGGGCGATTGGGTGCCGGCCGATCACTTCGACGGGGCGCGTCCGGAATGGGAGCTGACGCAACTCAAACGCTGGCACCCCAACCCGAACGTCCGCGGTCGACCCGAGGATTATCCGATCGACACGGCCGCATCGGATGTGAACCCGCTGATGTTTGCAGGCGTAGGGGGCGCGGCATTGATCTACGGGGCGCACTGGATGCGGTTCATGCCATCCGACTTCCGTGTCCGCACGCTGGACGGCGTCGCGCGGGATTGGCCCTTTGCATACGAGGACCTCGCGCCCTTCTACGGCTATGTCGAAGAGGCCATGGGGGTCTCGGGCCTTTCCGGAAATCCCGCCTATCCCGATGGGGCGCCATGTCCCTTGCCCGCTTTGCCCATGGGCAAAGTCGGACGCAAAGCGGCCGAGGGCATGAATCGCCTGGGCTGGCATTGGTGGCCCGGCTCGAACGCCATACCCTCGCGGGCCTATCGCGGCCTTCAGCCTTGCGTCCTGCGCGGCACCTGCGGAACGGGATGTTCGGATGGGGCCAAGGCCACGCCGGACCGCACCCATTGGCCCGAGGCACAGAAGCTCGGTGTGAACCTCCGGACCGGTGCGCGGGCTGCCGAGATCGAAACCGACGCGAAGGGCAGGGCGCGCGCGGTTGTCTGGATCGACAGGCGCGGCGCGCGGCATCGGGCGCGGGGGAGTGTGGTGATCCTGTGTGCCAACGGGGTCGGAACGCCAAGGCTGCTGCTGATGTCGGGCCTCGGCAACCGATCGGGACTGGTTGGACGGCGCTTGATGATGCATCCCTATGCCGGCGTCATGGGAACTTTCGAGGACGACCTTGAGAGCTGGGTCGGACCTGCGGGTCAGATCCTGACGTCGATGCAGTTCTACGAAACCGACAGATCGCGGGGTTTCCTGCGGGGTGCCAAGTGGAACTGCATGCCCGCCGGCGGCCCCCAGAGTTTCCGCGCCGGCTATACGGGGGGCACGTTGACGGGGGGCTGGGGGGCCACGCTGCACGATCGCGTCGCCCGGAAGTTCGGACGCAGCTTCGAATGGGGGATCATCGGCGAAGACCTCCCGGACGAGAGCAACCGCGTGGACCTGTCCGACGCGCTTGTCGACGGCGATGGCCTGCCTGCGCCACGTATCACCTACGCGATATCCGACAACACGCGGAAGATGCTGGCCTTTCACACCGCACGGGCGGTCGAGGCGATGGAAGCTGCGGGGGCCATCGAAACCGAGGTGACGCCGCTGATCCGCGATTGTGGGTGGCATCTGATGGGGACGGCGGTGATGGGGGACGATCCCGAGACGTCGGTGGTCAACGCGGTCGGCGCCGTCCACGACGTGCCGGGCCTTTATGTGATGGACGCCAGCACCTTTCCCACCTCGTCCGGCATGAACCCCACCGCCACGATCATGGCGGTCGCCGCGCGCTCGGTCCTGGATCTGATCGAGCGGCGCGCGGAGGTGGACGCGGCATGAGCCTTTCAGGAACAGAGCGGAAGCGCCTCGGCGCCCTTGCGCGGGTCATGATCCCCGGTGGCGCAGGGCAGCCCGGTGCGGCTGCCCTCGGCCTCGAGGGCGCCCCGGTGGATGACGTGCTGCGGATCGACCCCACGCGCGCCGGGCCACTGCGGAGGTTTCTCGCCCTGGAGGGACCGATCGACACGCTCGCCGGGATCGAGGCGCTTGCGCAGCACGAGCCGGACGGGTTCGAGGCGGTGTCGGTCGTCCTCGCGAATGCCTATTTCATGCATCCCGAAACACGCGCCGCCATCGGCTATCCGGGGCAGGAGGCACGAGACGCCTCGGTCGGGCTCGGGGAAGCGGATCTGGCCCTCGTGGATGTCGTGGCAGGGCGGGGCCCCGTGTTCCGGAGGGTCTGAGCGCGGATCACCAGGCGCGTCCGCTCCGGGTTGTCGTGGCAATGCGATAGAGGGATGTGGTTGCGGTGATATAGAGGTCCGAAAGCTCCGGGCCGCCGAACTCCACGTTCGTGACCATCTCGGGCACCGGAACATGAGCAATCTCTGTCCCGCCCGCGTCCCAGACATAGACGCCGTCACCGCCCGCGACCCAGAGCCGCCCTTCGGCATCGACGCGCATCCCGTCCGGCACCCCCTCGGGGATCACGGCGAAATCACGTTGGGCGGATGCCGTGCTGCCGTCGAAATCCAAAGCGACGATCTTGCGAAATGTCGTCGAACTGTCCGAGACGTAAAGGCGCGTCTCATCGGGCGACAGGCACAGGCCGTTCGGCCTGTAGATGTCCGCTACGACAGGCTTTGGTGTCCCGGCCTCATCGCCCACGGCAAAGACATAGGCACCGTCGATCTCCTGTGCCTGCTGGTAGCCGTGAAGCCCGCCCTCGAGATTGCGCACGCCGAAGGGCGGGTCGGTGAACAGAATCGTTCCCGCGCTCGTGCAGATCACGTCATTGGTGGAGTTCAAGACGCGACCCTCGTGAGAGCTGGCGAGGACCGCGCGAGGCCCAGGCATCCCGTCCGGATCGACGCTCAACGCCGTCAGGCTGCGGGTAGAGTGCTCGCAGGCGATCACGCGCCCTTGCCGGTCCCGGGTCAGGCCGATGGCGAAGTGAGCGTTCCCGATCCAGGTCGATAGGTCCGCGCCGTCCCACTTGAGGATCGCATTGCCGGGAATGTCGGTGAACAACAGGCAGCCGTGATCGGCCAGCCAGACCGGTCCTTCGGTGAAACTGAGCCCCGTGGCCAGCCGCTCGAGTTTTCCCTGCACAAGCTCGGTCATGCTCTTGCCTCCTCTCCGCGGGCCCATCGGTCGATAAGGACGACCGCCACGACAAGCGCGCCCTTGATCACCTGTTGCGTGTTGAAGTCGACGTTCAGAATGGCGAGACCGTTGTTGAGCACCCCGATCAGCAGCACACCGAGCATCGTCCGGGGGATCGAGCCGTAGCCGCCGCCGAGGCGCGTCCCGCCGATCACGGCCGCCGCGATGGCGTCGAACTCCAGCCCGATCGCGCCATCCGCCCGTGCATTGCCGATGCGCGCGATCAGGATCATGCCGACCAGGCCCATCAACGCGCCGGTCATGGTGAAAATGGCGATCCGCAGGCGGTTGACCGGTAGTCCCAGCATGGACGCGCTCTCGGCATCGCCACCGAGGGCATAGGTATTCGATCCGAAGCGCGTGCGCGCAAGCAGCCACCACAACACGAGCGCCACGACCACCAGCCACCAGAACGCCGCGCGGTTCCCCAGCAGGACGCCGGTTGCAAACAGGGTGCGGAACCAATCGGCGTCAAAAAGGATCGTCTGCCCGCCCGTCAGCGTCAGCGCGACGCCCTGCGCGATGAAAAAGCTGACGAGTGTCGCGATGAAGCTCGGGACGGCAACGTGGACGATCAGAAGTCCGTTCAGCAGGCCGAAGAGGCCACCCACCAAAAGGCCGACCGGAATGGCCAGGACGCCCCAACCCTGCGAGAGCGCGATGGCCGTGACCACGGCAGCGGCAGAGGCCACGGCGCCCACCGAAAGGTCGATCTCGCCCGACAGGATCACGAAGGTCATGGCCCCCGCCGCAATCCCGAGAATGGCGACCTGCCGACCAATGCCGATCAGGTTTTCGGGATCGCGGAATGCGGGGCTCAGCACCATCAAGCCGCCGATGATGAGGATGATCGCCAGCACGAGGCCGTAATCCGCAAGGTTGGCACGCGACACGGTCATGGTCGGCCTCCGCTGCTGGCCAGGCGTTCCAGCACCACGGCGACGAGGATGATCAGCCCCTTGACGATGTATTGCGCGTCGATGTTGACGTTCATCAGCACCATGCCGTTGTTCAGGACGGCAATCAGCGCCGCGCCCATCAGCGTCCGGACGAGCGAGGCGCGACCGCCGAACAGGCTTGCGCCGCCGATGATGACGGCCGCGATCGCATCCAGCGTCAGGGCCGGGACAGAGCCCGGCGCGCCCGAGCCGAGGCGCGCGGCCGACAGGACGGCCGCCAGCGCGACCAAGACACCCATGATTGCGAAGACCGTGATCTTGCGCCGCCGCACCGGCACGCCGGACAGCCGCGCCGCCGCCGGGTTCGCGCCGACCGCGTAAAGGTGTCGGCCGGGAACCGTTCGCGTGAGGAAAAGCAGGGTCGCACCGAAAGCGAGGGTAACGATCCAAAGCGGGACCGGCAGCCCCAAGAGACGCGCATCATAGAAGAGCACGAGGAACGGCTCATTCATGATCGCCACCGAGATCGAGCCGGTGAAGACATAGGCAAGACCTGTCGCAACGGCCATCATGCCGAGTGTCACGATGAAGGACGGTATGTCGCCGAGGACGGTGACCGCACCGTTCAGAAGGCCGATACCCAACCCGATCAGGAGGACTGCCAGCATCGCCACGGGCCACGATGTGCCGGCATCCATGATCTGAGCGAGGATCACTGCCAGAAGCGACACGACCGCCCCGACCGACAGGTCGATCTCGCCCAGCAGGATGACCAGGGTCATCCCGCAGGCCACGAGCATCAGGGTGGCCGAGTCGGTGACAAGACGTTCGAAATTCCGGACATTCAGGAAAAACTCGGACGCAAAGCTGAAAAACACGATGACGGCGATCAGCCCCGCATAGGGAAGCGCGTCTCGCAGGAGGGCCGCGAGGTTGCGACGATCCATGGTCGTGGCGTGCGAGGTCATGCGGCTTCGTCTTCCCGGAATGCCAGTTCAAGCAGGCCTTCTTCGCTGGCCTCGGCGGCGGCGACCGTGTCCACCACGCGGCCCTGCGCCACCACGGCGATCCGGTCGCAGATCTGCAACAGTTCCGGCAGCTCCGAAGAGATTGCGAGCACCGCAGCGCCGTCTGCCGCCATCTGTCGGATCAGCGCATAGATCTCGGCCTTGGCCCCGACGTCGACGCCGCGTGTCGGCTCGTCCAGCAAGATGACGCGCGGTCCTATCGCCAGCCATTTGGCAAGCGACACCTTCTGCTGGTTGCCGCCCGACAAGGTGCCGACGGCGACCGACGGGCTTGCGGCCTTCACGCCGAGCCGGGTCATCCAATCGCGCGCGAATGCGCCGATCCGACCCGGCGTCACCAGCCCGCCCCGGGACAGCGCCTTGAGGCTGGGCAGCGCGATGTTGTCCGCGATCGGCAGTTGCAGCACGAGGCCCAACCCCTTGCGGTCTTCCGACACATAGGCAACGCCCTGGCTAAGGGCCTCGCGGATGTCACGCGGCGCGTAGGCCTTGCCGAAGAGGCTCATCGCGCCGCTGTCGGGTCTGTCGATTCCGGCGAGCAGCCGGGCGATCTCGGTGCGCCCGGAGCCCATGAGACCCGCCACGCCAAGAACTTCGCCGGCATGCAGGGTCAGGTCCGCGCCGCGGACCGCCGGATGCCGATGCAATCCCTGTGCCGTGAGCGCGACCGGCAGGGTGTCGGTATCCGCGCCGTGACGGTCTTCAGCCACGTCGCGGCCCACCATGGCGCGGATCAGGGCCGGGCGGTCCAGGCTCGAGGTCTCGCCCGTCAAGACGAACCGCCCGTCGCGCAGCACCGTGATGCGATCCGACAGGGCGAACACTTCGGACATGCGATGGGTGATGTAGACGATGCCGACACCGTCGGCCCGGAGGCGGCGGATGATCTCGAACAGCCGCTCTTCTTCGGCGCGTCCAAGCGAGGACGTGGGTTCATCCAGAATCAGGACCTTGGGCCGTTCGGCGCAAGCGCGGGCGATCTCGATCATCTGGCGCTGTCCTGTCGAAAGCGCGCCCGCGGGAGCGCGCGCATCGAGGTCGATCCCGAGGCGCTCCAATATGGCCTGGGCCTCCGCCACCATTGCCCGACGGTCGAGCCAAAGACCGCCCGCCTGCACGGGTTCTCGGCCGATCATCAGGTTTTCCGCGATCGAGCGGTTGGGCAGCACGGTCAGTTCCTGGAACACCGTCTGGATCCCTGCGGCCTTCGCCTCGGCCGGGCTGTCGAAGCTGATCGCGCGGCCATCCAGTCGGATCTGGCCCGTGTCGGGCGGAAACAGACCGGATGCTATTTTCATGAGGGTCGATTTGCCCGCACCGTTTTCCCCCATGAAAGCATGGACCTCACCGGCCACGAGATCGAATCGCGCGCCGTCGAGGGCCAGCACCCCGGGAAACCGTTTGGAGATGTCGTCGAGTTCAAGCAGCAAGGGCAGGGTCCTGTCGGACGTCGAGCCGGGGCAGGGGCATCAACCCCCACCCCGGCTCTTCGGGGAGGAGAGGCGGATCAGTTTTCCCACGGAGGGGTGACGCCGGGATACTGGACCTCCCACATCTCGGCGTAGTTGTCCGCTGTCACGAGCAGGTTGGGCGTGATGATCTCGTCGCAAAGCTCTGCACCGAGGATCGCCTGGGACAACCCTTCGAGTGCGGCGCGCCCCTGTAGTGCGGCCTGTTGGCCCGACAGGGCGACGATGTTCGTATCGCCCGAGTGCAGTTCCATGTAGCCCGGCACTTCGCTGTCATAGCCCGCGATCAGGATATTGCGCCCCGACTGCTCGACGGCCTCGTTCGCCGCATTCACGGCAAGCGACCAGGTGGCGACGATCCCGGCCAGATCGGGATTGGCCTGGATCACGTTCGTGGCGAGTTCGAGCAGTCGATCCTGGCTGAAGTCGGACTGCAGGGAGATGATCTGCCCGCCTGCGGCGCCGACCGCGTCGAGGACGCCCTTTTCACGATCCCGAATGGTCTGAAGCGCGAAGGGAATGCCGAGGATCGCGATCTGGGCGTTGGGCTCTCCAATGGCGTCCATCATCGCAGCCGTGGCATCGAAACTCCCCTGGTAGGAGGCGGCGTTCATCACCGAGATGACTTGGCCACGGGCCGGCGCTCCGCCCACGATGAACACCGGAATGTCGGCGTCGTTCGCACGCCGCACGGCCTGTCCGATCGACCCCGCATCAACGGCGGTGAGGAAAATGCCGTCAACGCCCCGCTGCACCAGCGCATCGAACTGGCTGAGCTGCGTGTTGGCGTCGAAATCGGCGTTGTTGATCACCAGTTCGACGCCCAATTCCCCTGCGAAGGCTTCTGCGCCCGAGACAAGCGTGCGGCTGAAATCGTCGGACTGGTTGTTGGTCAGAAAACCGAAGGTCAGCCCGCGCGCACCGATGTCGGCCGCTTGTTCTGGTGTCAGCTGAAGGGCCTCCGCCGTGCCCAGGCATTCCTGGGCGGCTGCCGTTCCCGTCATGAGTGCGGTGATGGCCAGGGCCGAAACGGCGAGGCCGGGTCTTTTGTGGATGCGGGTCATGATGTCCTCCCTCGGATTACCCTGTCTCACCAAAACGCGAATCGCGGCCTTTTGCAATACAAACGTTTGTATTTTTGCATACCGATCATCCTGGCAGCAGGTCGATGGATGCGCCCGATCGCAGGAAAACGGGGATCCTGTCGATGGGCGTCTCGATATCGACCGACTGCCCGCCCGGCTGTGTCGCGCCCGACCAGGCATCCTTCCAACTGTGTCCGGCAGGCAGATAGACGCTTCGGGATTTTGCGGCGGCGGCAAGAACCGGCGCGACCAGCAGATCCGACCCCAGCATGAACTGGTCGTCGATCTCCCAGGCTTCGGGGTCTTCGGGAAACTCCAGCAAGAGCGGGCGCATCGGTGGCAAGCCGGTCGTCGAGGCGATGTGCATCTGCTCGGTCAGGTAGGGCCGCAGACGTTCGCGCAGGTCGAGACAGGCGACCAGATGGGCCTCCACCTGGGGGCCGAAACTCCAGATCTCGTTGTCCGCACCGCCGGCGAGAAACTCCCGGCCCAGTCTCGGGTCACCCGCACTGTCCTGCCGGAAGCCATGCAGGCGGAAGACGGGGCAGAACACGCCATACTGGAACCAGCGGATCAGCAATTCATGAAAGCCCGGATCGCGGATATCGCCGCCCTTGAAGCCACCGATGTCGGTGGTCCACCAGTGTATTCCGCTCATGGCCATGTTGAGGCCCGCGCGGACCTGCCGGGACAGATCGGCGAAGGTCGATTTCACATCGCCCGACCAGACCACCACCGGGTGGCGCTGGGTGCCCAACCACGCCGAGCGGGACAGCAATACGCCATCCTCGATCCCATCCGCGACCATGTGATCGGCATAGCCCTGCTGGTGAAGCAGCGGATAGGAATTCGTGACCGCCCGACCGTCTCCCGCGTGGTAGCGCATGTTGTCGGGGTGGGTCGGATAGACTTCCGGCTCGTTCGCATCGAGCCAGAAGGCCTTGAAGCCGTGCCGCACGTAGCCATCGCGCACGCGCGCCCAGTGGTAATCGCGTGCCTGCGGATTGGTGGCGTCATAGAAGGACAGAGGCACCAACCCGTCGGAATTGGCATCGACGAAAACCGAGGAGGCCTGCACCCCGCGTCGGTGCTCGATCAAGAACCCGGCATCGCGCATGTCGGCGAAATTCGCAGCGTTCGCGTTGACGGCCGGCCAGACGGAAATCATCGGGCGCATGCCCATGTCCTCGAGCTCGGCCACCATCGCGCCGGGGTCGGGAAACGCCTCGGGGTCTATCCGCCACTCGCCGCCCTTGGTCCAGTTGAAGAAGTCGATGACGAAACAGCCCACCTTCAGCCCGCGGCGGTGATACTCGCGTGCAACGCGCAGAACCTCGTCCTGCGAGGCATACCTCAGCTTGCACTGCCAGAACCCCAGGGCCCAGTCGGGCATCATCGGCGGATGGCCCGTCAATGCTGCGTATTCTCTCAGGATGGTCGCGGGCTCCGGTCCCGCGATCACCACGTAATCCAGCTGCGGGCTGGCATCGAGCGTCCACAGCGTCCGGTTCGCCGCAAGTTCGACGCGGCCCGTGCCGGGGTTGTTCCACAGAAAGCCATAGCCGCGTGACGAAACAAGGAAGGGGATCACGACCTCGGTGTTCATCTGCAGAAGGTCGATCACGCAGCCCTTCTGATCGAGGAGCCCGTGTTGATGCTGACCCAGACCGTAGAAGCGTTCATCGTCCTCGGCGCGAAACCGGGTTTCGATGTGCCACAAGTGCCCATCTTCGGCATCATAGTTCCGGGTGTTGGGATAGAGGATATGCGGCATTTCCTCTTGCAGCAGCACCTTGTCCGTCACCGTGTCGTGAAAGGACAGTTCGAGCGTGGCCTCCAGACCGCGGGGCATCTTGCGGATCTCGGCACGGAGGCGGCCATTGGTGACGGTGGCAAGCGCGTCGCCGATCTCGATTCGCCCCTCGGCGGCAACAGGCACATCGGGCAGGAGGCCGCTGGGAAGCGCATCGTCGAACTCCGCATTCCGCGTTGCCCGCACCCGGATGGCCCCTTCGCCGATCGGCTCGATCCACAGCGTCTCGCGGCCGATGCGACAGATCAGGCGGCGGTCATCGACATGGAACAGGTCGGGCAGCATATCTTTGGTCCTTTCTCTGGATCGGGTGACGGCAACGACGAGAGCCGTGCCTCAGGGGCGCAGGCCGCGCAGGACCAGCTCGGTGACTTCATCCGCGATGTGGGTCGCATCGAGCGGCGCGTCTTCGGCAAGGCCCAGCATGAAGCGCGCCTCGGTGGCGTGCAGGGCGTAATGCTGGGTCAGTGCCCAGATGTTGAATTGCAGCAGGACCGGATCGACCGGCCGGATCAAGTCTTCGGCAATCCAGCGCTCGATCACCTCTGATGCGTGTCGGGTCGCCTCGCGCGACGTGTCCCAAAAGTCATGCAGGAAGGGGGCGCCTCGCATCACTTCTCCCGTGAACATGCGCGAAACCTCGGGGTGATCGATGGCGTGCCGCACCTTGCGCTCGATGTAGTCGCGCAGGAAACGCTCAGGCCCCGCGGTCATGTCGAGGCCATGGAACAGGTCTGCCCAGACTTCGACGATGTGGCGCAAGGCGTCGACATACAGGTCTTGCTTCGAGGGAATGTAGTAGTGCAGGCGCGTCTTGCTCATCCCGGCGCGATCGGCGATCGCCTGTGTCGAGGCCCCGTTCAACCCGTTGAGCGCGAATTCGGCGATTGCCGCCGCGCGGATCGTGCCCATCAGTTCTTCGCGGCGGGCGGCAAGATCGCCGCGGACTGCGCGGCTCATCGGGCGCTCCGTGAACGGGCTGTCTCGCCGCGGCGCATCGGTGCCGGTGGGCGGGTCCTGAAACCTGTGAAGCTGGGCATGTGTTCTCCGATCAGACTTTTCGCATCAGCGCGCCCACTCGATCGAGAAAGCGTGCGCGTTCCGCATCGCTCCGGTGGTTCATGCTGTAAAGCTGCCTCCAGTGGAAGCGGCAGCGGGGGTGAAAGATCGGGCGCAGCCCGCGGGTCCAGAGGCTCCGGCCGGGATCACGGATCAGCCGGATCCACCACCACGGCGACCCGGAGGTGGTGACCCCGATGAACAGGCGGATGTTCCGAAGCTTCCCCGAGGGCCGGTCTGTCACGGATTTCGGGATCTCGAACGTGACGCCCGGCAGCCAGACGCGTTCCAGCCATCCCTTCAGCATGGCCGGAGCGCCATAATACCAGGTCGGGTAAATGACGATGAGCCCCTCGGCCCAGGTCAGATCGTCGATCTGGTCGGATTGCGCGGCGATGTTCGCCGTGGGTTCCGAGAGATAGCGGTCCCATTCCAGTCGGCTCATCACGGGGTTGAAGCCCTCGGCGTAGAGGTCTCGGATGCGAAGCGCGTGCCCCGCATCCGAAAGGGTTTGCCGCACGCGCGCCAGGATCGCGGCCCCGAAGCTGTCGGGGCTCGGGTGGCAAAAGACAATCAGCAGGCGCATGTGCGGATCTTCTTGTCAGGGCATTCAGGTGTCACTGCGGGCGCAACTCGAGGCCGACGCCGCGGTTCACGAAACGGTCGGTCACGGCGGCGTCCACATCCACCGTGCCCTCGGGGATGATGCCCGCAGTTTCCGCAAGTGCCAGGAAGTCCGCGACGCGGTCCATGTCCATCGCGCCGATGCCCAGCTCGAGCGCATTGCCGGAATCGACGATCCCAAGCCGCACCATCTGTTCAAATTGCTCGTCGAGCGAGGCCAGCGTCGCATCGGGATTGTCGCGCATGATCAACTCGTAGGCGGCAGAACGATCACCGTAGAGGAAATTGTACCACCCGATGATCGAGGCATCGATGAAGCGCTGCACCAGATCGGGGTTCGTCTCGATCAGCTCGGTGCGGGTCTCGATCGTGGTCGAATAGGTCGACCAGCCGTAATCGGCGAGCATGAACACATCGACATCAGCCCCTTGCGCCGCGGCATAAAGCGGCTCGGACGTGGCATAGCCTTGCTGCACGATGGTTTCGTCCTGCAGGAACTGCGCCAGGTTGAAGCCATAGGGCCGCAGTTGTTCATCGGTGAAACCTTGCGTCGCCGTCAGCCATTGCCAGAAGCTGAATTGCCCGTCACGGCTGATCAGCACGGTGGGGGCGCTCGCAAGCTCTTCCCAGCTGTCGTATTGGCCGGAATGAGCCATCAGGATCTGTGGGTCGCGCTGGAAGAAGGCCGCGACGACCTGGGTGGGGATGCCGTTGCGGGTGTTGTCGAAGGACAAAAGGAGGTTGCCCGCCATAAGGAAATCCAACCGCCCGGCGGCCACCAGAGGGCGGTTGTTGACCTGCGGACCGCCCATGACGATCTCCACGTCCAGCCCGTATTCGGCATAGGTCCCATCGGCCAGGGCCTGATAGAACCCGCCGTGGCCGGTCTGGGCAAGCCAATTGGTCCCGAACCGGACACTGTCTTGCGCCGAAGCGGCCGTGGCCATCAAAGCCGCGGCCAGGGCCGCGATCCATCTTGTCTGCATATCCTGTTCCTCCCTTTTGGTGCAGTCGCAGTCAGTTCGCCGCCACGGGCCGTGCCATATCGGCCGTCCAGCCGCGGGTCTTGCCGGGGTTCATCAGGCCCTGCGGGTCCGCCCGGCGCTTGAAGTCGATCTGGGTGCTGTCGATCTCCTTCATCCCTCCATCTTCGATGGTGACCACATGAGGGTCGTAGATCGTGCAGCCGTCCAGGCGCTCCATCTCGTCGATGATCTCGTAGATCCGCTCGCTCGAGGTCCAGCGCACCAGTGGCAAGGCGAAGATCTGCACGTGGCCGCCCATGCGTGCCATCTCGTGATGGAAATAGACCTCGTCGCCATAACGCTGCATCTGGCGCATCACCAACGCGGGGTCGAAAGGGGCGGGATAGGCCACCTGCAGGTAGGTCCAGACACCCGGCTCGTGCTTGAGCGCTTGCAAGGTGGTGTGGTTCCAGCCGCATTCCCAAGCCGGGGGCAGATTGTCCGCCTCAAGCTGGGTAAGGGTTTTCTGCACGCTGATCCGGCCGCCATGTGCCGCCACAAGGTCTGCGAAGCTCTCGAGCGTTTCGGGTGCGACCATGGCGAAGACGCCGTCGCGATCCGACGGAAACACGTCCCGAAGACGCTTGTAGAATTGCGCGATGCGTCGCTCGACGACGGTCAGCAGGTAGGTGTCCATCCCGCCATCCTGTGCCGCCTGCGCAAAGCGCAGCGCCGCGTCATAGCCGTCGAACAGTGCCACGACATGCCGCCAGTCGGTGCGCGGCACCAGCGCGAAATCCAGCCGGGTGATGATCCCGTTCGTGCCGTAGGCGTGCTGGACCTTCTGGATGTCGGCTCCGCGCAGCTCGATCACCTGAGGCTCGGGTTCCACCGTCACGACGCGGACATAGGCCACGTTCCCGTCGTCGCGCAGCATTCCGTGGCGCAGGCTGCCGATGCCGCCCGAGCCTCCGGCGATGAAGCCGCCCATCGTGGCCTGGCGCTTGGTGGAGGGGAACATTGCCAGCATCTGGCCTGTCTCGGCCACGGCTTCCTCCACCTTTTCCATCCGCGCACCCGCCTCGCAGATGACACGCCCGGGCGACACCTCGATCACGCGGTTCATCCGCGTGACGTCCAGCACCGCCCCGCCGTCCAGCGGCACGCATTGGCCATAGTTGCCCGTCCCACCGCCGCGCACGGTCAAGGGCACACCGTGGCGCGCAGCGGCGCGGGCCACGGCGATCACCTCGTCCTCGGACTCGGGCATGATAAGGAGCTGCCCTGTCTTTCCGTCCAGTTTTTGGGACAGGATGGGCGAATACCAATAATAGTCCTTCGAGCGTGCCTCCAGTTGCTTGGGGTCGTCGAAGACGCGGATCGCGCCCAGATCGGAGCGGAAGGCGGCCAGAGTGTCGGCTGAAACGGTCATGCAGGAACCTTTCTGTTTTCGGGCATGTCCTGCCCTGCGCACAGGACGCGGCGGTGGGCCGGCGCGCGAAGCGCGTCGTGCCAATCGCGTCCCGCGACGAGGAGCAGGTCGGCCGGCGCGCCAGGGACGATAGGGGGCAACGGGTCGAGACCGAGCGCGCGGGCCGGTGCGGTCGTGATGGCTTCGAGCCAGTCGGCCGGGTCGAGATGCGCCGCGACACAGGCGAGGCGCAGGGTCTCGAGCGGATCGTAACAGCCGAAGGGATAGAAAGGGTCAGCCACGTTGTCGGCGCCGAACATCACCTCGACCCCGGCGGCGCGCGCCTCTTGCAGCGGGGCGAGGCCACGCAGGCGGGGCGTGCGGCCATGTTGGCCGTCTTGCAGCCAGAGATTGGTCGGCGGCAGCACGCACAGGGCCACACCCGCCTTTGCCGCCCTATCGAGGACACGCGCTACCTCGTCTGTCGGTCGGATCGACAGTGCGCAGGCATGCCCGCACAAAACCTGGCCCGTCATGCCGTGCCGCGCGGCAAGGCGCACGATCTCGTCAAAGCCCTGGGCTTCAGCCTCCAGCCCTTCATCGACATGGAAGTCGAGGCGCAGCCCATGCGTGTCGGCAAGGTCGAAGACGCGCGCCAGCTTCGCAGCAAGGTCGGCGTTGCGATAGATGAAGCTGCCAAGGACACCGTCGCCGGTCGCGGCGACATGTGCGGCGATGGGCGGGCCCAGCTCCGCATCGCCCAAAAGGTCGAGTGGCACCAAGGGCGCGCGCTGAAGGCGAAGGGGTGCATCTGCCGCCATTTCGCCCAACACGTCCCAGGCCAGCGGAACGCCCGGCTCGTTCCAGTCCACATGGGTGCGTAGGGCGCGCGTTCCGGCGGCACCGGCCTCGGTCAGGGCGCGTTCGGCGCGCGCGCGGATGTCTTCGGCCGTCCAGCTCGCCCGGTCTGTCAGCGTGGCCTCGATGGCGGGGAAGAGCCCCGATGCCGGGGGCTTGGCGCGGGGCCACAGAAAGGTCTTGTCCAGATGCACATGCGGATCGACTGGACGCGGCATCACTTGCCAAACGGCAGGGCCATGTGCCGGCTCGATCCGCGCGATCCGCCCGTCTTCGATCTCCAACGCGACAGTGCGGCCGCCGAGGGTGACGCCATCAAGTCTCACGTTTGATCTCGCTTTCGTGCCACCGTCCCAGCACGAGCTTGGAGGCCAGAGATGTCATCAGGAAGATGGCCACACCCATCAGCGACACCAGCACCAGGGCCGCAAACATCTTCGGGATCTCGTTGCGAAAGCTCGACTCGATGATGCGGGAGGCAAGGCCGGTGTTGGTGCCGGTGGCGCCCGCCACGAACTCGGCCACCACCGCGCCGATGAGCGACAGCCCGCCCGCGATCTTCAGCGCGGCCATGAAATAGGGCAGGGCCGATGGCGAGAGCAAATGCCGCAACCGTTGCCAGGGCGTTGCCCGGTACAACGAGAACAGATCGCGCAGATTGTGATCGGTCGAGCGCAGACCGACCACCGTGTTCGACAGGATCGGGAAGAAGGCGACCAGCCAGGCGCAGATCAAGAGCGCGGTGAAGGTGTTGTGGACATAGATCAGGATCAGCGGCGCGATGGCCACGATCGGTGTCACCTGCAAAATCACGGCAAAGGGAAACAGGCTCATCTCGACGGGGCGCGACAATGCGAACAGCGCCCCAAGCACGACGCCCCCGATGATGGCGAGCGCGAGGGAGAAAAAGGTCAGCCTGACCGTGAACCACGCCGATTGCATCAACGATGGCCCCTCGGCCAGAAGTGTCGACCAGATCAGGCTGGGGGCCGGGATCAGATAATGCGGCACCTCATGATACCAGACCAGGAATTCCCAAAGTCCCACGGCCAGCGCGATTGTTGCGACCGGCAAGACCCACGCGAGGATCCGTTGCCGTCTGGCGCGGGCGAGAGCTGCCATGTTGACCGGCGGCGGCGCCTCTTGGGCGCTATCGTCAATGGTCGATGTCGGCGTCATCGAGCGTCCCTTTCAGTATGGTCGAGACCCGCTTTGCCTCTGCCGAGAATTCGGGCGAGACGCGATATTCCTCGCCGCGCGGCCAGGGCGCATTGACCGTCAGATCGGCCACGACCCGCCCGGGACGCGCCGCCATCACCGCGATCCGGTTCGACAGGTAGACGGCCTCGTAAACGGAGTGGGTCACGAAGATCACCGTCAGGTCATGTTCAGTGGCCAGCCGGATCACGTCGTTGTTGAGCTTGGTGCGCGTCATCTCGTCGAGGGCGGCGAAGGGCTCGTCCATGAGCAGGATACGCGGTCGTGTCACCAGACCGCGGGCGATGGAGACGCGCATCTTCATGCCGCCCGACAATTCGCGCGGGTAGGCGTTCTCGAAGCGTGACAGGCCGACTTCCACGAGGGCTGCGCGCACCCGGTCGCTTGCGGCGGTGCGCGACAGCCCGGCAAGCCGGAGTGGCAGCCAGACATTCTCGAAGACCGTGGCCCAGGGCATCAGGGTCGGCTCCTGGAACACGAAGCCGAGGTCGTGCTCGGTGTCGGTCTGGGAGGGCGCGATGTCGATATGCCCCGCGGTGATCGGCAAGAGCCCGGCAATCATCCTGAGCGCCGTGGATTTTCCGCAGCCCGAAGGCCCCAGGAAGCTGATGAAATCGCCCCGTTCAATGGTCAGGCTCATGTCAGAAACAGCGACGATGTCGCGTCCGAATTCCTTGCGCACCCGCTCCATGCGGATCAGGGGAGCGCCGGTTTTCGAGGGACGCGTTTCAGCTGAGGTGCGGGACGTCATGGCGCGGCCCCCGGATTGGCGGGATTGTCGAGGACGGAGAGCGGCAGGTCGGCCACTTCCTGCAACAACGTCACAAGCTCGCGCGCCGCGTGATCGACGAAGGCGCGCCCCTTTTCGGCCGTGGCGGCGGCGGCATTTCCCATGGCGCCGGCCGGGTGCAGGTCCTGTGCCTGCCATCCCAGCTTGCCACCGGCCCCAAGGCCCAGGTGGCGTCGCGCTTCGGCAAGGGTGCGGTTGAAGGGCCGGAAATCCCCGGCACGCTCCATCGCCACGAGATCGCCCTTCAGGGTCAGCATCATCGAGGTTTCCATGTCGCCTGCGTGAACACCGTCCCGCGCTTCGTCTTCATCCAGGAGACCGTCGGGAAGTCCCATCGCGAACCAGCTGGCGGCAACGCAGATCATGTCGTGTTTGATGCGCAGGTCGCGTGCGACGATGTCCATCGGCGCGATCTGGCCGCCGTGGCTGTTGAGCAGGATCATCCGCAGCACGCCTGCCGCCGCGACACTGTCGCCGATGTCGGACCACATCGACATCAGGGTTTGCGCCGACAGGGTCAGGGTTCCGGGATAGCGGGCGTGCTCGTTGCTTTTGCCCACGGCGCAGGTCGGCAGGAACAGGGCCGGGCAGTCATCGGGTATCAGCGGAATGGCCGCCGAGATGATCCCGTCGAGGATGTCACGATCCACCGACAACGGCAGGTGCGGCCCGTGCTGTTCTATCGCTCCGACCGGCAGCACGGCAACCAGCGCCTCGCGGTCCAGCGCGGCGAAGTCTGCGGCGGTGTAGTCCGCCCAATATCTGTGCGAAAATCCGGTCATGGGCCCGACGACAGCAAGCCGAGTGGGCGCCCGGGTGCCAGGGCGCCGGAAGCCGCGACGATCGCGGCCCGGTCGATCTCGAAATGCCTGTAAAGGTCGGCGACCGTCCCGGTCTGGCCGAAATGCTCGACCCCAAGCGCAGCAACGCGGTGACCATGCACGGCCCCCAGCCAGGACAGCGTCGCGGGGTGGCCGTCGATCACCGTCACGATCAGGCAATGCCTTGGAAGATCGGCCAGCAACGTCTCGATATGGGCTTCCGCGTTTTCGCCGTGCATTCGAGCGCGTTGCGCGGCCTGCCATCCCGCGTTCAACCGGTCGGCTGATGTGACGGCGAGAACACCGACGTCGCGCCGCCCTTCCGCCACATGTGCCGCCGCGGCGATCGCTTCCGAGGCCACGACACCCTGGTAGGCTATGACGACTTCGGCATTCGGACCGGGTGGGCGCAGCCAGTACCCTCCGTCCACCACCCCATCGCGCAGCGCGGCAAGCGGGCGCTGCGGCTGCTCCAGCGGTCTTGTCGACAGGCGCAGATAGACCGACCCGCCGCCCGCGTCGCGGCTCCACTCGGCGGTATCGGCCGCCGCGCCGTCGCGTTGCATGTACTCGAGTGCCCATTCGAGGATGATCGCCAGTTCGTCGGAGAAGGCCGGCTCGAAGGAGGCGAGGCCGTCCTGGCTCATGCCGATCAGGGGCGTGCCCACGGATTGATGCGCCCCGCCCTCGGGTGCCAGCGTCACCCCCGAGGGCGTCGCCACAAGCAGGAACCGCGCATCCTGGTAACAGGCGTAGTTCAGGGCATCGAGACCGCGCGCAATGAATGGATCGTAAAGCGTGCCGACCGGCAGCAGGCGCTCCCCGAACAACTCATGGCTCAACCCAGCCGCCCCGAGCAGCAGGAACAGGTTCATTTCGGCGATGCCCAGTTCGATGTGCTGGCCATCGGGCGAAAAGCGCCACTTCTGCGTCGAGGGCACACGCTCAGCGCGGAACGTGTCATCGATCTCTTCGCGTGAGAACAGCCCACGGCGATTGACCCACGGTCCCAGGTTGGTCGAGACGGTCACATCGGGGGAAGTCGTGACGATCCGCCGGGCCAGGTCACTGTCCGTCTTCGCAATCTGATCCATCAGCTTGCCGAAGGCCGCCTGTGTCGAGATCTCGCGGTCGGTCGGCGCTTCGAGCGGCGGCACCGGGACCGCCGGGGCGGTCGTGCGCCTTGGCCCCGCGGCGAAAAAGGGCGCGCGCGCCAGCAGCGCGTCCAGATCGGCGTCGGACATGTCCAGACCTTCGGCACGGTCCCACTCGTGACCCGCGCGGATGCCATGTGCCGCGCGAAACTCTTCCATCTGCGCGGGCGTCATCAGGCCGGCGTGGTTGTCCTTGTGTCCGGCCAGCGGCGTGCCCCAGCCCTTCACCGTGTAGGCCACGAAGGCCGTGGGCCTGTCATCTCCCGCCGCATGGTCGAACCCGTCGAGCAGGGTTTCGACGCAATGGCCGCCGAGATTTTCCATCAGGGCGGCGAGGTCTTCGTCGCTGCGGCGATTCAGCAGTGCCGTGATCGGCCCCTGGTCGCCAAGGTCGTCCATCAGGCGTTTGCGCCATGCTGCGCCACCCTGAAAGATGAGCGCCGAATAGAGCGAGTTGGGGCAGGCGTCGATCCAGTCGCGCAGCGCCGCGCCGCCCGGTTCGTCAAAGGCCGCGCGTTGAAGGCGGCCGTATTTCAGGTTGATCACGCGCCAGCCGAAGGCCCCAAAGATCGCTTCGATCCGCGCCGACAGGCCTTCGCGAACCACACCGTCGAGGCTCTGACGGTTGTAGTCGATGATCCACCAGCAGTTCCTGAGCCCCTGTTTCCAGCCCTCCTGAAGGCACTCGTAGATGTTGCCCTCATCCAGCTCGGCATCGCCCACGAGAGCCACCATGCGCCCCTCGGGCCCGCTGCCCCAACCGCGGGCGCGGATGTAATCCTGCACGAGCGCCCCGAACGCGGTGATGGCGACGCCAAGCCCCACCGAGCCGGTCGAAAAATCGACATCGTCCACGTCCTTGGTGCGCGACGGGTAGGATTGCGCGCCGCCCCAGCCGCGAAAATCCTCGAGTTTCCGGCGCGGCATTCGGTTGGCCAGATATTGTAGGGCGTGAAAGACCGGACCGGCGTGCGGCTTCACGGCCACCCGGTCCTGTGGTCCGAGGACGGCACCGTAAAGCACCGTCATCAAGGTCGCCATGGAGGCGCAGGACGCCTGATGGCCGCCGACCTTCACCGCGTCGGCCTTTGGCCGCAGGTGGTTCGCATGGTGGATCGTCCAGGCGCTGAGCCAAAGCGCCTTGCGAGCGAGGGCCTCGAGCTCGGGCGTGGTCAACCTGTCTTCGGCCGGGATCCGGGCGTGATGAGACATGTCTGGTCCTGTCGCGTCGTTCGCCTCGAGTGAGCAACGGAAACCCCCGATCTGTCAATCCATTTGGTTTGTGCAGATGGTCAAGTCTGGCTTTATGTGTGTTGCGGGGCCTGACGATGAGAAAGCTGTGTCATCGATGGCGTCGGATGCAGCCAGCCACTCCGTTTGGTTGGTTGACGCCCCGCGAGTGGCCAGCCGGGGTTCCTTCTGGCAACACATCATGGGGGCGGGCCAGACGTGGTCCTGTGGCTCTTTCTTGCACCCTTGCACCGTCCGGGCATGGTCATGGGGTTCTTGTGCAGTGTCGTGCGTCCGGCACAGCAAGGTACCTCGCACACCGGGGGAAAACCCCCGAACGGCAGTGTCAGAGGAAACTCGGCTTGAGGTGGGGCAGGGGGCTATCTAGCGTCTGCGCATGCCCAAGCGCTCGCCCTTCAAGTACTTCAAGACCAGCCCTGAAATCATCCGCCTGGCGGTGATGCTCTACGTCCGGTTCCCGCTTTCATTGCGAAACGTGGAGGACCTGCTCCACGAGCGCGGCGTCGAGGTCAGTCACGAAACGATCCGGTACTGGTGGAACAGGTTTGGTCCACTGTTCGCTTCCGAGATCCGGAAGCGCCGAATTGAAGGCATGCGATCCAGCCGGTGGCGATGGCATCTCGATGAGATCTTCGTGAAGATCAACGGCGAGATGCACTACCTCTGGCGTGCCGTCGATCATGAGGGAGAAGTGCTCGAAAGCTTCGTCACCAAGGCGCGGGACAGGAAGGCTGCTCTGAAATTCCTAAGGAAAGCAATGCGCAAGCACGGTAAGCCTGAGACGATTGTGACCGACAAGCTGAGATCCTATCGCGCGGCGCTCAAGGAAGTTGGTGCTGGCTTCCGCCAAGAAACGGGACGCTGGGTCAATAATAGAGCGGAGAACTCACACTTGCCGTTCCGACAACGCGAGCGGGCCATGCTCCGTTTCCGGCGCATGCGAAGTTTACAGAAATTTGCCTCTGTCCATGCCTCTGTCACCAACCACTTCAACACCGACCGCAGCCTCTCCAGTCGACCGCACTTCAAGCTGAACCGCACTGCCGCACTCGACGAATGGCGCTGCCTCTTCGCGGCATAAAGGGCAGGGCGGCTGTCTTAGTGGAGACTGGTTCGAATTAGTCTGACAGCACCCTGTGTTGCGACCGCTATTCGACCAGCGCTGCCTGGTAGGCCATCACCTCTGCCACGCCGAAGAAGGCGCCCATCTCCTCCATCTGCGACAGCGCGCCGAGCGCGGACATGAAGGACGCCTGATCGTCCCAGCCGATCAGAACGGCCTGCCAGCCGTCCGCGGTCACGAATTCGCGGTGGAAGATGTAGCCGGGCTGCTCGGCCACGCGGGCGAAGAAAGCGTCCCGCGCGGGCGTGTAGGCCTCCTCCTGTCCGGGCTGCGCGCGACGGACCGCGGCCTCGATCACCTGGCCGGGCGCGTTGATGTGGTCCTCCAGAACGAACGGCTGGCCGTCCGCGGGGGACATCTGCACGAAGGCCTGCATGGTCACGGTCTCGAAGAAGCCGCTGGCCTCGGGCGTCGGCATCAGCGCCTCGGCGGCCGCGGCGAAATCGGCCATGCGCGACCACCGCGTGATCCCGATGTAGACCGGGTTCGGGCCGGGTTCCGGGAACGTGAAGAAGGCGGGAAAGGTCCAGTCGGCCTCGTTTCCATCACGCTCGCTCAACAGGTCGAGGAAGGCGGCGCGCCGCTCGGTCCACGCGGCCTCCATCCCGGGGTTCACCTCCTGGATGGCGAGTTCGTAGATCGGGTCCGTCATCGTGGTCTCCTGCGCCTGTGCCGTGCCCGCTGCCAATGCGAGGGCCATGGAAAGGGTGAGGGTCTTCAGCATCGCTTCCTCCTGTCATGTCGATGACCGAAAGCTTGCACCACGCAGCCGAAATTCGCTATTTACGTTTTATCACAGTGATTGTTAGCAATAGACGATGAGTGACCTGGATCTCCTTCGCCCAGTTCTGGCCTTCGCGTCCGTGGTCGATAGCGGTAGCTTCCGCGGTGCCGCCGAGCGGTTGGGTCTTTCCGCGCCCTATGTCAGCCAGATGGTTTCGGACCTCGAGGCGCGTCTCGGGCGGCAGTTGCTCTACCGCTCGACAAGGCGCATCGCTCTGACTGCGGAAGGCGAGGTCCTGCTGCCGCACGCCCGCGCCATGGCGGATGCCTTTGGAGAAGGCCTCGACACCGTGCGGGACATCCGCCGCGGGCTGGCAGGGCGGCTACGTGTCTCGGCGCCAACAGTTCTTGCAAGCCCCGTTTTTGCGCGCGTCGTAGATGACTTCGCCGCCAGACATCCCGACATGCGGATCGAAATCGATCTCGACGACCGGGCAGTCGACCCGGTGGGTGCTCAGGTGGACCTTGCCCTGCGGATCGGCGATCCCGGAAATGACCCGCGCCTGTCTCGCAAACTCTTCGTGACGCGCGGCATTCTTTGTTGTGCGGCGCAAGAGGCGCCGAACCTCAAGCAACCCGGAGACTTGCTGGGGCTGACTTGGTTGCGCTCTCCTGCTACGTCCGACCGCCTCGTGTTGCAGGGACCTTCGGAAGAAGCGTTCTCCGCACAGCCCGAGAGGCAGATCGTCGTCAACAACGCCGCTCTCATCCGGGCGATGCTGGCGGAAGGACAGGCCTTCGCGCTGCTGCCCGAGTTCACGATCCGGGACGCTATGGCGGCCTGCGAACTCGGTGTCGCTTGCGCTGGATGGCATGTCGGTCTGGTTGGCGTCTATGCACTCTATACCGAGCGCCGGACGGCGCTTTCGAACGCGCGCGCTTTCGTTGATCATTTGAGTGCGGCGATGAACCCTGCGTGACTGGCGGGCAGAAAGCGGTTCTGCACGTGCCTGGTCGTGCCGGGCGATATCGGCCACCACCGAAGCTGGAATGGCTGATATTGACCGCCGGCATCATCGTTCCCCTCACGAATGGCGCCTTGGGGCGATCGTCGGCCGGATCCGCGTCTTTCCGATAGGATAACCGAATGCTTTGCGGAAAGACTTGGACAGGCTGGGTGCGCCGGAGAAGCCGCAACGGACGGCGATCTCCGAAAGGTCCAAATCCGTTTCGACCGCCAACTCCCGAGCGCGCGACAGCCTCAGGAGCTGATAGTATTGTCCGGGCGGCATTCCGAGCTCCGCAAGAAAGAGTCGGTTAAGCGACCGGGTGGACAAGCCCGAACGCTTCGCCAGTTCGTTCAGGGGCAACGGCGTTTCGGTGTGCGTGGCAATGTCTCGAAGGATTGTACTCAGTTTCGTTGATGATCTGCCTTTTAGCCGAGCTGGACCGCAGCTCGTGGCTTCCTGACGGGCGGCGTCGTGCAGAAAAAGCGTTGACACATCGAAGGCACTGGCCGCTCCGAAACGGCCTCCGATCAGCTGAAGCATCAGATCAAGGGCAGTCGAAGCTCCGCCGCAGGTCCAGACGCGCCCATCCATGACGTACCGGTCGTGGACGACATCGAGTTGGGGAAACGCTTCGGCCAGTTCGGACAGAACCTGCCAGTGAACGGTCGCGCGACCTTCCGTGAGAAGCCCCGCAGCCGCGAGAAGCCATGCCGCGGTATCGGCGCCCAGAACGGTTTCGGCGCGCCGCGCGAGCTGACCGAGGATACGGGCGTTCCGACGCTCGGCGTGGCGCTGGTACCCGTAGCCCGCTACGACGATGAGCAGATCGACCCTGTCGATGTCGGAGCAAGGACTGTCCGGCGTGATGCGAAGGCCGCTGGAACTGCTGGCCGGTGCGTCGTCGCTTGTCACGACCGTCCAGTCGATCTCGACCCTTCCCTGATCGCGTAGCGCGCGCAGGGGCTCCAACAGGCACGCGAGCACCATGTTGGAGAACCCCGAATAGATCAGGACGGCGACCGAGAAACGTCGGCTCTTGGCCATTTCAAACCTATATTTGGCAAGATAAGACAATCCGGCTTCTTCTTGCAAGGCTAGCCTTCGATTGGTCGGCGCGCGTCGCACGCGCGGGATTGTCAGAAGGAAAGTCCATGCCGCTCACCATGACCCGCGAGGTCTTCATCACCTGCGCCGTCACAGGCTCGGGCGCCACGCAGGACCGTAGCCCGCATGTGCCCCGAAGCCCCGAAGAGATCGCCGCGAGCGCCATCGACGCCGCGAAGGCCGGTGCGGCGATCGTGCATTGCCATGTCCGCGACCCCGAGACCGGAGCCCCGTCGCGGCGGCTCGATCTTTACCGCGAGGTCACCGACCGCATCCGCGACGCCGAGGTGGACGTGGTGCTGAACCTCACGGCCGGGATGGGCGGCGACATCACCTTCGGCTCCACCGAGGCGCCCCTGCCGCTCAACGCGGCCGGCACGGACATGGCCGGCGCGGCCGAGCGCGTGGCTCATGTCGCCCAGTGCCTGCCCGAGATCTGCACGCTCGATTGCGGCACGATGAACTTCGCCGAGGCCGACTACGTGATGACCAACACGCCCGGCATGTTGCGCGCGATGGGCGCAATGATGACGGAACTGGGCGTCAAGCCCGAGATCGAGGCCTTCGACACGGGCCACCTGTGGTTCGCGAAGGAGCTGGTGAAGGAAGGCGTGCTGGAGGCCCCGGCGCTGGTCCAGCTTTGCATGGGCGTGCCGTGGGGTGCGCCAGACGACCTCAATACCTTCATGGCGATGGTCAACAACGTGCCGGAGGACTGGACCTTCTCGGCGTTCTCGCTCGGGCGCAACCAGATGGCCTATGCGGCGGCCGCGGTGCTGGCGGGGGGGCATGTGCGGGTGGGGCTCGAGGACAATCTCTGGCTCGAGAAGGGGGTTCTCGCCACGAACGCGCAACTCGTCGAGCGCGCCGTGGGCATTGTCGAGGGGATGGGCGCGCGCGTTCTGGGGCCCGCCGAGGTGCGGGAGAAACTCGGCCTGACGAAGAGGGCGCCGGCATGACGCGCGCGGCGATCATCGGTGGCGGTGTCATCGGCGGCGGCTGGGCCGCGCGGTTTCTACTCAACGGCTGGGACGTGTCGGTGTTCGATCCCGACCCGGATGCGGAACGCAAGATCGGCGAGGTTCTCGCCAATGCTCGGCGCAGCCTGCCGGGCCTTTATGACGTCGCGTTGCCGGGTGAGGGACGCCTGACATACTGCAAAGACCTGACGGAGGCCGTGGCGGCGGCCGATTGGGTGCAGGAGAGCGTACCCGAACGGCTGGATCTCAAGCACAATGTTCTGGAACAGGTGATGGCCGCGGCGCCGCCGGCGGCGATCGTGGGATCGTCCACTTCCGGGTTTAAGCCGTCCGAGCTCAATGCGCTGGGCGCGCGGGCCATTGTCGCGCACCCGTTCAATCCGGTCTACCTTCTGCCGCTGGTTGAGCTGGTCGGAGACGCAGGGATCTGCAGTCGTGCCGCTGACGTGCTGCACGGCCTCGGCATGTTTCCCCTTACGGTTCGCAAGGAGATCGATGCCCATATCGCCGACCGGCTTCTGGAAGCGGTTTGGCGCGAAAGCCTCTGGCTTGTGAAGGACGGCATCGCCACGACCGGCGAAATCGACGAGGCGATCCGGATGGGTTTCGGCCTCAGATGGGCGCAGATGGGCCTCTTTGAGACCTACCGGATTGCAGGCGGAGAAGCGGGAATGCGCCACTTCCTCGCGCAGTTCGGACCCGCGCTGCAGTGGCCCTGGACGAAACTGATGGACGTGCCGGAATTCACCGACGAGCTTGTCGATCTGATCGCGGGCCAGTCCGACGCGCAATCGGGCGGGATGGGCATACGCGAACTCGAACGCCTGCGAGACGACAACCTCGTCGCAATGATGCGTGCGCTCAAGCGAAACGGGAGCGGTGCCGGAGACGTAATCCGCGCGCATGAAGCGATGTTGCCCCGACCACCTGACGAGGCGCTTCCCATGACCCTGGACCGACAGGTGCCGACCTCGTGGACCGATTACAACGGCCATATGAACGAGGGTTGCTACCTCGAGGCCAGCGCAGCTGCGACGGATCGATTCATGGAGCTGATCGGGGCCGATGAGGCCTACGTCGCCGGCGGCCATAGTTTCTTCACCGTCGAGAGCCACGTGCGGTTCCTGGCCGAAGCGCATGCAGGTGACCGGATCCGGGCGACTACTCAGGTTCTGGGCGGGGATGGGCGCAAGCTACATCTGTTTCATCGGATCGAAAGGAATGATGGGACCGCCTTGGCGACCGTCGAAACCATGCTCGTGCATGTGGATCTGAATACCCGTCTAAGCTGTCCGCCCGAGCCCGCGATCACCGGTGTGTTGGGAAGACTGGCGGCCGAGCATGCCGCGCTGCCGCTGCCATCGGGCGCCGGAGTGGGTGTTGGAAACAAGATACGTCAGCCCGAACGCGAAGCCTCGTGAACGGGCGAGCGCAAAACAGGAAAATGACACCAGGGAAGGACAATATGATGACACGAGAACTCGATGCACTGACCCGGAAGGTGCTGCAGGGCAAGATCAGCCGACGAGATTTTTTTTCGCGAGCCGCAGCTTTTGGCCTGACGGCGAGCGCGGCCGGCGCCCTATTGGGGCAAAAGGCGACGGCCCAGCCGGTGCGGGGCGGGACACTGCGCATGGGATTGGGGGGCGGGGAGAGCACCAATTCACTCGACCCTGCCGCGGCTCTCAGCCAGGTTCCATTCCACACCTCGCGCTGCTTCGGGGAGACGCTTCTGGATGTGAATCCCGACGGCACGTTCGACTTCCGCCTAGCGGAATCTGCGGAGCCGAGCGCTGACGCCACGACATGGGCTTTCCGCATCCGCAGCGGCGTGGAATTCCATGACGGGCGCACGATGACCCCCGAAGATGTGTTGCAGACGATGCGCCGGCATTCCGACGAAGATACGCAGTCCGGTGCGCTGGGGGTCATGCGCGGCATCGCTGACATGCGGGTGGACGGCGACATGTTCATCATTGAGAGCGCCACGCCCAATGCCGACCTTCCCTATCTGATGGCGACCTACCAGTTGGCCATTCAACCCAATGGCGGTTTCGACGCGCCTGCTGCGGGCATCGGGACGGGGGCATACCGCGTCACCGCCGAGGAACCTGGCGTCCGTTACATGTTCGAGCGTTTCCCAAACTACTGGGATGACAGCCGCGGGCATTTCGATGCCGTCGAGATGCTGGTGATCAATGACAGTACGGCGCGCAACGCGGCGCTGCAGTCCGGTCAGGTGCATATCGTGAACCAGGTCGATCCGCAGGTCGCCCGTCTTCTTGATCGCGCGCCGGGCCTCTCGGTGAAGAGCGTGGCGGGACGGGGTCACTACGTCTTTATCATGCATTGCGATACTGCGCCCTTCGACAACAACGATCTGCGCCTTGCGCTGAAGTACGCGATCAACCGCGAAGAGATGGTGGAACGCATTCTTGGCGGCTATGGCTCTGTCGGCAACGACATTCCGATCAATGCGGCCTATCCGCTCTTCGACGACTCCATCCCGCAGAGGACCTACGACCCGGAGCTTGCGGCGGAGCATTATCGCCGGTCCGGTCACGATGGTTCTCCCATTGTGCTTCGCGTGTCCGAGGTGGCGTTTCCTGGCGCCGTCGATGCCGCGCAGCTCTACCAGCAGAGTGCAGCAGCGGCTGGCATCCCCATCGAGATCCGACGCGAGCCGGGGGATGGCTACTGGTCTGAAGTCTGGAACAAGCAGCCGTTCAGCGCCTCTTATTGGGGCGGGCGTCCCGTGCAGGACCAGATGTACTCCACCGCCTATCTGTCCAGCGCCGACTGGAACGACACCCGTTTCTTCAACGAACGTTTCGACACGCTTCTCATCGAGGCGCGAGGCGAGCTGGATCAGGATCGTCGCAAGGCGCTCTACAGTGAAATGGCGTATATGGTGCGCGACGAGGGAGGCCTCATCTGTCCGATGTTCAACGATTTCGTCGAGGGTGTCCGCGACGAGGTTCAAGGGTGGGAGCAGAACGGGATCTGGGAAGTCATGAACGGCTCGGCGCCCTCCAAATGCTGGTTCTCCTGAGGCGGGCCCGTGAACGGACTCGTCCTACGCTTCGTGGCTCAGCGCGTTGCGCTGAGCCTGCTCCTGCTGCTGCTCGTTTCGGTGTTGATTTTCGCAGGCACCCAGATCCTTCCCGGCGACGTTGCGGCATCGATCCTGGGACAGTCGGCGACACCGGAGGCCCTTGCCAACCTTCGGGAAGAGCTAGGCCTGAACCAACCCGCGTGGTGGCGCTATCTCGCCTGGCTCGGCGGGCTGCTACAGGGCGATTTGGGCACCTCGTTGACCAATGGACGCGATATCGGCGAGGCAATCGGCCAGAGGTTCTCCAACACCCTGTTTCTGGCGGCGACGGCGGCCATCATCGCCGTGCCGCTGGCAATCTTTCTTGGGCTCGTGTCGGTCTTATACCGTGAGCGCTGGCCGGACAAGGTAATCTCGGGTATTTCCCTAGCCTCGGTCTCGGTGCCCGAATTTCTGATCGGTTATATCCTGATGTTCTGGATTGGCGTTCAGCTGGGCTGGGCGCCCTCCGTGGCGATCCTGAATGAGGGCATGGGTTTCTGGCAGAAGCTGCATGCAATCTCCTTGCCGGTCGCCGTACTGACGCTGGTGGTGCTGGCGCACATGATGCGCATGACACGCGCGGCGCTCCTGAATGTGCTGCAGTCTCCCTACATCGAAACGGCCGAGTTGAAGGGGCTCAGCCAAATGTCGGTGATCTGGCGTCACGCCATGCCGAACGCGATTTCGCCGGTGGTGAACGTCGTGATGCTCAATCTCGCCTACCTCGTCGTCGGCGTGGTGGTGGTCGAGGTCGTCTTTGTCTACCCGGGCATGGGTCAGTTCCTGGTTGATCACGTCTCCAAGCGCGACGTGCCGGTGGTACAGGCCTGCGGGCTCATTTTCGCGGCCGTCTACATCGGTCTGAACATGGTCGCCGATATCGTGTCTATCCTCGCCAACCCGCGGTTGAGGCATCCGAAATGAGGCGCATTCCCATACCCGCCATTTTCGGACTCGTCATGACTGCGCTGTTTTTTTCGATGGCCATCCTCGCGCCGCTTATCGCGCCCTACGGTGTCGGAGAGATCGTGGGCGACGTTTGGGAGACGCCGTCTCGCGCGCATCCGCTGGGGACAGACAATATCGGTCGGGACTTGCTGACGCGGATGATCTACGGCGGTCAGACCACAATCCTCGTCGCGACGCTGGCCACCGCGATCAGCTTCGTGACCGGTGCCTGCCTGGGTCTCTTCGCGGCTGTCATCGGTGGCTGGGTCGACCAGGTTCTTTCGCGGGGCGTGGACCTGGTGATGTCGATCCCGACCCTGATCTTCGCCCTCGTGGTGCTGTCGGTCATGCCGGTCACGCTCCCGGTGCTGATCCTTGTCATGGGCCTGCTGGATGCTACCCGGGTCTACAGGCTGTCGCGGGCCGTGGCCGTCGACATCAGAGTGATGGACTTCGTCGAGGCCGCCGTGCTGCGTGGCGAGGGGCGCGGCTGGATCATCTTCCGAGAAATTCTGCCTAACGCGCTGTCGCCGCTGGTGGCTGAGATGGGGCTGCGTTTCATCTTCATGGTCCTCTTCGTTTCGACCCTGTCCTTTCTGGGACTTGGGGTGCAGCCTCCTGCAGCGGATTGGGGCGGAATCGTCAAGGAAAACAAGGATGGCATTGTCTACGGCATCGGCGCGGCGCTGTGGCCGGCGGCTGCCATCGCGGTGCTCGCAATCAGCGTCAACCTGGTCGCGGACTGGATCCTTGGTCGCACCACAAGCCTAAGGGGAGGGCGGGGATGACTGATGCCTTGCTCAGGGTCCGCGACCTCCGGATCGGTGCCACCATCTATCCACCCGGCGCAAAGGCGCAGGATATCGAGATCGTGCATGGGGTCAGTTTCGACCTCGAAAAGGGAAAGGTGCTCGGCCTCATCGGCGAGTCCGGGGCAGGCAAGTCCACCATTGGTCTTGCTGCTCTGGCGTACGGCCGAGGCAGCGTGCGGATCACCGATGGCGAAGTCTGCCTGAACGGCCGCGACATCCTTACGCTTGGATCGCGCGGGCACAGGGCCCTGCGCGGCGCGGAAGTCAGTTATGTCTCGCAGTCCGCGGCGGCATCCTTCAATCCTGCCAAACCGATCCTCGCGCAGGTAATCGAGGCTGCGGTCCGTCACGGTCGCATGTCGCGGCGCACGGCCGAGGCGCGGGCTATCGACCTCTTTAGGCAACTTGGCCTGCCTGAGCCCGATAGGATCGGGGACCGCTATCCGCATCAGGTCTCGGGAGGCCAGCTGCAGCGCTGCATGACGGCGCTGGCGTTGTGTCCCGAGCCCGATCTCGTCGTGTTCGACGAGCCGACGACCGCGCTTGATGTCACCACTCAGATCGACGTGCTCAAGGCGATCAAGGACGCCATCGCAGCCACCGGCGTTGCCGCGCTCTATATCACGCACGATCTTGCCGTCGTGGCGCAGGTGGCGGACGAAATCATGGTTCTGCGTGGCGGTCAGACTGTCGAGCATGGCGCGACCGAGCAAATCATCAATTCCCCTCGGGAGGACTATACGCGCGCGCTCGTCTCCGTCCGGTCCATCCAGCACCCGGCACAGCCCGAGCCGCCAGCGAAAGTGGTCGAGATAGAAGGGATCTGCGCAAGGTATAAGGGGCTCCATTTCGATATTCTGTCGGACATCAATCTGGCATTGTCGCCGGGGCGCACTCTCGCCGTGGTTGGCGAAAGCGGATCAGGCAAGTCTACGCTGGCGCGTGTCATGACGGGCCTCTTGCCACCGCGCGAAGGGCGCATCCTGTTCGAGGGCCGGGCACTCGTCCCGGAGCAGCGCGCTCGCCCGCGCGAGGATCTGCGCGAGATCCAGATGATCTACCAGATGGCTGACGTGGCGATGAATCCGCGTCAGTCTGTAGAGACCATCATAGGACGTCCGCTTGAGTTCTATTTTAATCTTAGGGGCGCCGAAAAACGGCGCCGGACCGTCGAGCTTCTGGACGCGATCGATCTGGGCGCCGCGTATCTTGACCGATACCCCGCTGAGCTGTCTGGCGGGCAGAAACAACGTGTCTGCATCGCCCGCGCTCTCGCGGCCAGGCCCAAGGTCATCATATGTGATGAGGTCACCAGTGCGCTTGACCCACTGGTGGCGGACGGGATCCTCAAGCTTCTGCTGGACCTGCAGCGCGTCGAAGGCGTCGCCTACATGTTCATCACCCACGATCTCGCAACGGTGCGCGCGATTGCCGATACCATAGCAGTGATGCACCGCGGGCGCGTGGTGCGTTACGGCCCGAAATCACGGGTCCTGAGCCCACCTTTCGACGACTACACCGATCTCCTCCTCGGCTCGGTGCCTGAGATGCGCATCGGCTGGCTCGAAGAGGTTATCGCCCAACGCAAGATGGAAAGTGCGGGGAACTGATGCGTTCGCACCTCTCCGTGTTCCGTCGACATGCGTGGTTTCGGTTGCAGCGCATGGATCTCCCGTTCCCAGTCTTCTCTCCCCTCCTGCAAGGATTGCTGTAATGACGACCCGCCCGCTTTCCCATATCCGGGTTCTGGACTTTGGGCATTACCTCGCCGGCCCCATGGTCGGCATGATGCTCGCCGATCTGGGCGCTGAGGTCATCCGGATCGACCCGCCGGGCGGACCCCGCTGGTCGGACCCTGCCTTCGACATGCTTTCGCGTGGCAAGCGGTCTCTCGTGCTGGATCTCAAGTCGGAAAAGGGTCGTCGCACTGCGCTGGATATGGCAATGCGCGCCGATGTGGTGATCGACAACTTCCGCCCCGGCGTAATGGCGCGTCTGGGCCTTGGGCCGGCCGACCTGCGCGGGGTAAATCCCGGCATCGTATCGCTGTCCTTGCCCGGTTTTGCTTCGACGGACGCCGAACTCGCTCCGTTGGCGGCTTGGGAAGCAGTGATCGCGGCGCGCACGGGACAGTTTACCGACATGGGGCTGAACCGGCAGCTGATGGGGATCAATCCATCCTTCACGCCGCTGGGGCTGGCATCCGCGTATGGCGCGGCCTTTGGGGCCATGTCGGTGCTGTTTGCATTGGGTGCGCGGAATCGGATGGGCGGCGAGCATATCGAGGTTCCGCTCGCCTCGGCGCTGTTCGAGGGGCTGGTCTACAACTGCGAGCACGTCGAAGATTATCCGACGCGATACAAGTCCCCACGCGAAGTGGAATTGGATCGCCGCCGCGCCGAGGGCTTGCCGCTGAAGCTCGATTACGCGGATCTGGGCGCATTTCTCGACCCCTTTTATCGGACTTACCGTTGTGCCGACGGGCGGGGCTTCTACGTCGTCTCCTGCTCGATAAAAACCCACCCCCGCAGGGCGCTGAAGGTGCTTGGTTTGGACGATCTGGCTGCGTCGCTGCCTGACTTCGACGCCTATCTCGATCGCAAGGATTGGCCGGACGAGTGGGCGATGCGCAACTACCCGGTGGGCGATCGTGACCGTGCCCGTGTTTCCGAAGCCATGCAGGCAGCGTTTCTGACCCGGCCGTCATGGGAATGGGAGGCGCTGTTCGGCGAGGCCAAGGCGCCCGCCAGCGCGCAGCGCAGTTCGCGGGAATGGCTTGCCGATCCGCACGCTCTGGCCGCGGGGCTGGTGCTTGAAGTGATGGACCCGAGATATGGCCCGATGCGGCAGCTAGGCAATCTCGCCTGGCTGGCGGAAGACGCGGGCGCTATGGACAAACGGCCCGCGCCCTTGCCGGATGACTTCCGCGCCGAACTGCCGTCATTGCTGGCCGAGCCGCCGCGCCCCACGCCAGAAGGCTCCGGCACGGGTGGATGGCTTGACGGCGTGAAGGTGATTGACCTGACGAACGTGATCGCCGGTCCAACAATTGGGGCCACTTTGGCGCGGTTCGGGGCACAGGTGACGTCGGTGCAGCCGGTCACCCCCTCCGTCGATCCATGGAACGCCATCGTCTTCGGACTCCATGCCCACCGTGGCAAGAAAAGCGTACTCCTGGATCTCGGATCCGTAGATGGCCGCACTGCGATGGAGCGGCTTATCGAAGGCGCGGATGTAATCACTGTCAATGGTACTGACGAGCAGCGCGACGCCCTCGGCTTGTCTCGCGAGCGCCTGTCCAATCTGGCGCCCAAAGCGATCCTCGTCCAACTTGACGCTTGGGGCGGTCCACGACGCGGACCAAAGTCGGACCACCTAGGATATGATGATACCGCGCAGGCTGCGACCGGCGTGATGATGCGCTTCGGCGGTGGACCGGAGACGCCCGAAGAGCATGCCCATTTCGGCACAATCGACGCGCTTACGGGATATGCGGCCTGCGTGGCTCTAGGAGCCGCCCTCGAAGAGCGGCGGCGAACTGGACGGGGCGGCGTGGCGCGCGCGTCCCTTGCCGGCTGCGGAGCGATGATCCAGGCGCAGTTCATGTATGACTTCGACGGGCGCGCGCCCTTCGATGAGCCCTCCGGCCGGCAGGCCCGCGGATGGGGGCCATATTATCACTGCTACCGCGCCGCGGACGGATGGCTGTTTTTTGCGGCCCCGACGGAGAAAGATGCGGCGCTGAGGCGCGTGCCGGAATTGTCCGATCTGGCCGGGCGTTGCGACGAGGGGCTGGTCGACGCCTTGGCCGACAGGTTCGCGCAACAACCCGTCGCGCACTGGCAACACCGCTTCCGTAGCGGATCCGCCAGCGTGGTGCCGCTCGGATCGCTTTCCTCGAACCGCGAGGAGAGCCTGCAGCGCGAAAGCGATGGTCCGGCCGACATCCGTTGCGCGACGTATCGCGCGATCCGGCATGACCAGCATCCGATGGGACGCTGGGTGGATCTGGTGGCGCCCAACGCGGTCCGGCCCGCCAAAGCCGCCATCACCATTCCTGGCCACGCGCCCAAGCCCGGCGCGCATACGCGGGCTGTTCTGTCAAACCTCGGATATAGCGAAGAGGAGATTGTGGCCATGATCGAGAGTGCGACCGCCGGTGAGGGCTGGTCCGAAAAGTATTTGCCGGAATAGGGCGCATGGCGACCGAAGGCTGCGGCCCCGCAATCACACCGCGCACCCGAGCCCGTGCGCGGCACATTCTCGACCATTATTACATCGGACCGGCGCGCGACCCGAGCGTGCTGGAGATCTGGGGCTATACGCCGAGGATGTCGTATGCGCCGGGGGATGAGGTGGTCTTGCATGTCTCGACCACTGCCGCGCGATGGTCCTACGAGGTGAGCCGCGACGGGCTGCGGTACGAACGGCTTCTTAAAGTCGATGATCTGCCGGGACAGCATCACGAGACGCCTGCCGATTGCTCGGTCGCAGGATGCGGTTGGCCGGAAGCCGCGCGCTTTACCGTGCCGAAGGACTGGCGGCCCGGCGGCTACCTGATTACCTTGGTCGCGGAACGCGATGGCGATCGCGTCGAGGAGCACCATCTCATTTTGGTCCGACGGGCCCCGGATCTGCCGCGCGCGCCATATCTGCTGGTTTGCGCCACCGGGACATGGGTTGCCTACAACTGCTGGGGCGGGTCCAACCACTACGAGGGCATCGCCGGTCCGGAGGGCGACCGTTTCTCTCCGGTTCTTTCCACGCAGCGACCCTGGACGCGCGGCTTTTGCAAGTTGCCGCCCGGTGCCCCGCGCGCTTTGCCCGATCAGCCTCCGAAACCGGGCGAAATGGTGCGGTACCCCTACATGGAGTGGGCTTATTCCTATGGGTATTCCAAGAAATACGCCTCGGCCGGATGGGCGAGCTATGAACGCCATTTCGCGCGCTGGGCCGAGGCGGAAGGCTATGACCTGGATTTCGCCACGCTTCACGATCTCGACGCTGACCCCAAGCGACCGACCGAAAATTCGTGCGCGATCTTCGTGGGGCACGACGAATACTGGAGCGCGCCGATGCGGGACGCCGTCGACGCCTATGTCGAAGGCGGCGGTCGGGTGGCGCGGTTCGCCGGCAACTTCCTTTGGCAGATACGTTTGGAGGATGAGGGCCGCACCCAGATCTGCCACAAATACGCTGCCGAGGACGACCCGATGGCCTCGAGCGTTACGCCACGGATGACCACCGGTGCGTGGGAGGCGGAGCCGGTAAATCGCCCGGGCGCGCTTAGCTTCGGAGTAAACGCGCTGCGGGGAATTTATGCGGGGCTGGGGCGCTGCGCGGGCAGTGGTTCGGGGGGATTCACGATCTATCGCCCCGCGCATTGGGCGTTCGACGGGGCCGGCCTCGGATACGGCGACGTGCTGGGCGCGGCATCTCGGATCTTCGGATATGAGGTGGACGGGCTGGACTACCGGATGGAGGACGGCCTGCCTTTCCCTGCATGCACGGACGGCGCGGTGCCCGAGATCACGATCCTTGCGATGGGGCTGGCGACAAATGTGGAGGTGGACGCAGGCGTCTGGGGCGAGACACTCTACATCGGAGACGCGGACGCAGCCTTCAAGGCCAGGGCGCTGTGCGGCCAGGTCACGACCGACACGCTGGATGCCAGTTCGCGAGGAAATGGCATGATCATCCATTGGCAGAAGGGCGCTGGGGAGGTCTTTACCGCTGCGACCTGCGAATGGGTTGCGGGACTGCTTCGCGGCGACGCGCAAGTCATTGCGATCACCCGCAACGTGATGGATCGTTTTGGCACGCAATGAGAGGCGGCGATGGCCTGCGTGCGTACGGCGGGCGCGGTGTCTCGACCGCGTGCCGGATTATCTCAGCCCATCCGGTTCCGCGCAGAAACTCGACGCGCGGTATTGGCGACCCCTACTTGCCCGGCAGCGTTCAGGGGGCAAACTAGCCGTCCCGAAGCTGACCAAAAAACCTGTGACGCGGCGACTGCGCGGCAATCACCTCAATTCCGACAGAAGGTCGGCATGGGGGTTCGAGGTCGCGAAGAAAAGGCTTACATCGAGCGATACAAAGCCGTATTTCTCCCCAAGATTGACCAGCTTGCCCGACGTCAATTGATTCACACAAAGCGAATGAGGCACCCAAGCCACACCCATGCCCTCTTCGGCAAAGCGCAGGGCGGCCACCGTGAACGCTGTCTCGATGGCCAGTACGGCCCCGTCCGCCCGCAGATCGGCATCGGTATCGTCCCGCGCCAGCATCCGGCCAAAATGGCTGTCGGCCGGGTATCCGATCAAAGGGACCGATCGGATCAGCCGCCCATCGGGCCCGAGCATATGACGCAGGCCGCCGCCGCATACCGGCACCAAGGCATCCCGCATCCAGACTTTTCGGCGAATGGTGTCGTCAAACGGCAATGGCGGTAGGCCCCTCGCCTCGTAGATCATCACGATGTCCGCGTCGCCATGGACGAAATAGGTGATGCAATCCTCGCGGTTCATGGTCCTCAGACGCAACGTGGGGGAAGGTGCTCGCTGGTCGCGCAGCGATGCGTAGATCTGCGGCGCCACGGACCCGGCAAGGGCATGCTGAGTCGCAAGCACGATGCGGCCGGGTCCGGACACTCCATCCCGCAGTCGCTGACGAAGCGCGTTTAGCCCGCCTTATTCATCCAAATCGCTTGGAAAGGTTGCGTGCGCCTGAAGGCGCTTTAGGTTCAAGCTGCTACACTGAAACCCGCAGTAGCTACGGACGCACGCATGGGTGAAAACCTACAGCCGGTCATACCGGGGTTCAACAAGTCCCTGCGGGTCGAGAGCCGATCGGATCGGCTGACCGGTGA
>JAUIIC010000204.1 GCA_030431935.1 Alphaproteobacteria bacterium
AAGGCTGCGGTCCAGAACGCCGCAGGGGGCCAGAAGGTGATCGGTGGGCGTGACCCGGTCGAAGGCGGCGACGCGGCCCTCCGAGACGCGGGCGGTGACGGCGTAAAGGCCGCGCGCGGCGGGCACCAGGGCGCGGCCGGGGGCCGGAGAGACCGGCGCGGGATAGCGGCCCGTCGCGGCCTCGGCCAGGTCCCAGGCGCGGGCGGCCGCCCGCCAGAGGGGGCCGTGCCCGCGGGTGGCGGCGATATGGGCAAGGCCCGGTTGGTGGGCCTGCCGCGCGGCGACGGAATTGTCGACGGGCCCGGGCGTGAAGGCGGTGGCGGGCGTGACGGGCGGCAGAGCGCCGGCGTCGGCCTCTCCCGGCGCAAAGCTGCCGGCGATGCGGCGCAGCACGGGGGCGACGCCATGGTCCGAGGCAAGGAAGGCGTTCACATCGGCAGGGGCGGCCGGGGCACGGCCCGCCGGTCCGAAGACCGCCGGGACAAGCGCACGGCCGCCCGCTGCCCAATCGGCCGGCAACGGGGAGGGAGGGGCCCCGAAGAACGCCGGCCAGGTGACATGGAACTTCATCAGGTGATCGCGCAGGATCTCCTGCGCGAGGGATGACGCGGCGGGATCGGGCGGCAGGCCGAAGGCCATGCGCGCCGCCGCCCCCTGCGCCGCGCGGCACAGGTTGAAAAGCCGGGGCAGAAGGGCGGCCGCCTCGTCGACCGTCTGGCCCAGCACCATCGCCGCGACCGGCAGCGCGGGCGCGCGGACGGCGGCAAGGCGGGGGCTGGGCGCGCGGTCGAGCATCGGTCTATTCCGCCGGGGTGGCCATGCCGGCGGTGATGACCGCGCGGCGGGTGGGGGCTTCGGGCAGGTGCGCGGCTTCGGCCTCTGACTCGGCGGCTTCGGCTGCGGCGATCTCGGCCTCGCGCGTGGCCCGGATGTCGGCGGCGCGGTCGGTCCCGGCGCGGTTGGCCTCGTCGAACAGCGCCACCATGACCGCCTGCGCGACCTCGACGGCCTTGGCCTGGCTGGTGAACTCGCCCATCGGCGAGAAGAGCGAGCACGCCTTGTAGCCGCCGGTCTGTTCGCGGACGTTGTGCAGGAATTCGTAGGTGCCCGAGGGAAAGGTGATGTCCTCGCGCGTGCCGGGAGTCAGGGCGGACCAGTCGTCGGCGTCGCCGGGCAGTTGCACAAGGTTCATGAACCACGGTGCGATCAGCACGCCCAGCGGGCGTCCGCCCACCATGCGAAAGCCCACGGCCTGCACGTGCAGCGCCTTGTTGACCATCGGCACGTCGCGCATCTTGGCGTTCCAGATCTCGCGGAAATCGGCGGTCAGCCGGTCGGCGGCGGCGGCAAGGCGGGCGGCCTCGATCATCGCGGGCGCGCCGGGATCCTCGCGCACGAGGAACTGTTCGGCGGGGGCGTCGCAGTTGGGGCAGGACCAGTCGTCGGGCAGGTCGGCAAAGGCGGTGCCGGGGTCGATCTGGCGGTGATCGTCGCCTTCGGCGGGATCGTAGGGGGTCCAGCAGATCTTGCATTCCATGATGGCGGCGGGGCTGATCTTGTCCGACGCGCCGAGGTAGGAGCCTTCGAAACCGCTCATTCCATCGCCTCCAGCACTTCGGTGATGCGCGCGGCGCTGTCGGCGAGATCCTCGGCCGCGGCGATGGCGACCTCTGGCATGGCGGTGACCTCGAACGTGTCGAGGATCAGCGTGTCCATCGAGTTGAAGAACTGCACGCGCCAGACATGGGCGGTGCCCGTGGCGGTGATCCGGCAATTGCCGTAGCCGCGCGACAGGATCGTGACAGAGCCTTCGCCCAGCGCGGTGTCGAGCCACAGAAGGTCTGGCTCGGTATGCGGCAGCAGCGTCAGGTTGACCACGTGGAGCGGCGCATCGGGGCCATAGCCCACCGATTTGTCCAGAAGCTCGGCCAGAAGCGCGGGGGCGTTGACCACGCCCTCGGGGCGCGGGGCGGTGGCGCCCTGCCCCGCGCGGCGCACGGTGAAGGCGCGGTCGAGCGCAAGCGAGGGGATCGGCGCGACCTCGATCCGGTCGATGCCGGCGCCCGACAGGCGCCAGACCCCGGCAAAGACGCTTTCCTGTGCGGCGACGGCGGGGATCCCGTGGATCTTCACCGACACCTCGCCTTCGCCCATCGTGTCGGCGATCAGCGCGCGGTTCTCTGCGTCGAGTCCCGCAAGGTCGAACTCGGCGGTGGCCCCGGTGCGCGCGGCGCGGGCACAGGCCCCGGCGATGCGGCGCAGAAGCGCGATGGCAGGTGCCACGCTGGCGGCATCCTCGACCTCCGGCAGGTGCGGGGAATAGGTGCGCATGTCCTGCGGCAGCGCCATGTATTCAAGCGTCTCCTCGGCGTCGGCCATCTGGCTTCCGGGGCCGAAGCCGATGGGCGGCATGTGAAAGTTCTGGACCATGGCGCGGCTCCTTTGCGGGGTTATTCGGCGGCGAGGGGAAGGTTCAGGATCTGGGCGACGCGCATCACGTAGTCGTCCCAGTCGCGCACGCGGGGGATCGTGCCGATGGGCGCGCCGTCACGGTAGAAGACAAGGTTGGGCGTCTTGTGAAAGGCGATCGTGTCCTTGACGGCGGCTTCTGCGGCCCCGGCGGCCAGCGCACAGTCGAACCGGCCCTGGAACGCCTGCCGCAGTTCCGGCAGGATCACGGCCACATCCGCGGTTTCGAGGTTGCGGGCCGGATCGCCGGGCAGGAACACGACATGGGTGCCCGGCGTCGCGGTATAGGCGTCGAGCGCGTCGGCATCGTCGAGGGCGGGCCAGTTCAGGTCGGCGGTCAGGCGGTGGAGAAGCGGGTGGGTCATGGCGTGTCCTCAGGCGATTGTCTTGCCGGCGGCATGGGCCGCGGCCAGGTGCGGGGGCAGTTGCGGGGCGCGGGCGTCGAGATCGGCGAAGGCATCGCCAAGCTCGCCGCCCGCCATGAGAGAGCGCAGACCGTCGAGCGCGGCGGCGATGCGGGCGGCCTCGTCCGCCGCGATGACCTCGCGCGCGGCGCCGAGGAAGGTCAGCACCCAGGTGCCGGGGTCCAGCGGGCCGGTCAGCGACAGGTCGATCAGGCTGTCCTCGCGGCCATCGGTGGCGCGGGCGGCGAGGCCGTCTGCGGAGAGGATGCGCATGGGAATGCCAAGGCACATGGGATCACTCCGCCGCCGGAAAGAAACGGGCGTCGCCGATGCGGCAGGCGCTGTCCTCGTCGGGGCGGCCGGCCTCGTAGGCGTCGCGCAGGATCGCGCGGTCGGCCAGCAGGCTGTCGTCGCCGCGCCCGGTTTCGGCGGCGATGCCCCAGCCCGCCAGCCGGTCGAGCGCGATCTCGATGGCCGGGTCGATCTGGGCCGCGACAACGTCACGCAGGCCGCCGCCGTAATCCTCCAGCTCTTCGGGCTGGCAGCCGATCAAGAGCAGGGTTTCGGGGCGGTAGCCCATCAGCTCGGCGGTGGCGATCACGTCCTGGAACCCGGTCTGGTGCAGGCTCATCTTCTTGGCGCCAAGGAACGCGGGGACCTTGTCGCCCTCGACGATCTTGAGCGTGCCGGGGGTCAGGCCGTAGTCGACGGCGTCGAAGACCACGAGGATGTCGGCCTCTTCGAGGAAGGGCAGCAGGTAGAGGCCCTGGGTGCCGCCATCCAGAAGCGTGACCCCGGGCCCGAAGCGGTAGCGGTCGGCGAGGCGTTCGACGCAGCGGACCCCAAAGCCTTCATCGGCCCAAAGCACGTTGCCTATGCCAAGGATGAGCGTGCGCTGTCCCATCGTCTCCTCCACTTCCGTTCCCGCCGGAATTTGCTTTCCGAACTTGTCTGAGAGCGATCATAAACTTTGCACCCGCGTTGGATCGAAAAATATCCAGTCGGGTGGAAGATCGTGCAACACACTGTCAATCATGGGTTTTCCGGTGTGCAATGGCATACAGGGCGGGGCCATAATGGAAAGTAGTCTTCCATTCATGCGAAAAGGTGAGTTCTTAGTGACCGCCCACTTGTATCATTCCCCGAGTCGCACCTGTGAACGCAAACGCGGGCGCCGTTGGCGCCCGCGTGCTGTCCTCTCGAAACGGATTGCCGGGTCAGTCCGGCTTGTCGTCCTTGAAGGTCCGGTGCCCCGAGATCATCGTCGAGACCATGGACTGGCGGCTCATGATGTCCTCACGGATGGCGGCGTAGATGTGGATCATGATGAAGACCACGATGGCCCACATGCCCAGCCGGTGGATCGAGTGCAGCGCCTGGCTGTTGCCCACCAGGTCACGGACCGGGCCGAAAACCGTGTCCATCAGGCTGCCCTGCCCCACGCCTTCGGCGTAAAGGGCGAAACCCGTCAGGATCATGAAGCTGAGCCCGATCGTCATGAAGAAGAACATGGCGATCTGCGCCAGCGGGTTGTGGCCCACGTATTTCTTGGGCTCCTTTTCGAGAAAGGCGTACCAGCGCACCTCGAACAGGACCTCGCGCCACCAGTGGCGGTTCCAGACCGGCAGGCGGAACATCTGCCTGGCGTGGTGGTTGCCCACGAAGGCCCAGTAGATGCGGCCGAAGAAGCCCACCGTCATGATCATCCCCGCCGCGAAATGGGCGAAGCGGATGTAGCCGAAGGTGAACTGGTGCGTCGCCTCGGCGATGTCCATGCTGGGCGGCGGCCGGCCGATCAGGTAGCCGGTGACGCAAAGCACGATGATCGCCGCGGCATTGACCCAGTGCCAGAGCCGCACCGGCGTCTCGTAGACGTAGACGGCGGTGTGGCGGCGGATCGTTTCGAGGTCTTCCGCGGTGGCGTCGCCGGTCAGGCGCGACGCGGAGTAGAAGTCGATCCGCTTGTCCAGCGGGGCGGTGACGTCGTCGACCTCGATCCTCATGACTTGTCCCTCCGCCGCAGGGCCAGCACCGCCAGCCAGACGGCGATGGTCAGCGCCGCGGCCGGCAGGGCCAGGTGGGCCGCGCCGTGCAGCGCGTCGGGGACCGGGGCGTGGCCGCCATGGGCGGCGGCCAGCGAGGGGGCCAGGGCAAGGGCTGTCGCGATGATGTGTTTCATGGTCCTGTCCTTTCCTAGCGCACCTTGACGGTGGTCAGTTCGGCGCCGTCCTCGCTCATCACATGGGTGGAGCAGGCAAGGCACGGGTCGAAGCTGTGCAGCGTGCGCAGAATCTCGACGGGTTCCTCGGGGCGCTCCATCCTGGTGTTCAGAAGCGAGGCCTCGAAGGCGCCGATGTTACCCTGAGCGTCGCGGGGCGAGCCGTTCCACGTTGTCGGCACCACGCACTGGTAGTTCTCGATCCGGCCGTCCTTGACCTGCACCCAGTGGCCCAGCGCGCCGCGCGGCGCCTCTGTCATGCCGACGCCCCTGGCCTCTTTCGGCCATGTGGACGGGTCCCATTTCTCGACATTGGCGGTTGTCGTGTCGCCGTTGATGCAGTTGCGCACCAGCTTGTCGAAGAAATACTTCTGCAGCCGCCCGCAGTATTCGCTTTCCAGCGCCCGTGCCGCGGTGCGGCCCAGCGTCGAGAACAGCGCGTCCACCGGCAGGTCCATGGTGCGCAGAAGGCCCGTCACCTGGTCGGTGATGTCCTCGTGGCCCTTGGCATAGCCGATGATGTAGCGGGCGAGCGGGCCCACCTCCATCGCGTGGCCGCGCCAGCGCGGCGCCTTGATCCAGGAATACTTGGCGGCCTCGTCGATCTCCTGGATATTCGTGCGGGTGCCCTTGGCGTTGGGGCCGAGTTCATAGCGCGCTTCGGTCACGCCGTCCCAGGGGTGCAGGCCCTTGCCGGGTTCGCCGTAGGTGTACCAGCTGTGGTCGACGAATTCCTGCACCTGTTCGGGGTCGCGCACATCGACGTCATGCACCTCGCTTAGGTTGCCGTTGATGATCGCCCCGCGCGGCAGGTGCAGCTGCTCTGCCGAGAAGTCGTTGGGGTGCTCGGGGATGTCGCCATAGGCCAGCACCGCCTGGCTCGACAGCCCGCCCCCGTACAGCCAGTTCTTGTAGAAGCCGCCGATGGCGACCACGTCGGGCAGGTAGACGTTGCGGTTGAACTCGATGCAGCGGTCGATGATGGAGCTGACCATGTTCAGCCGCTCCATGTTGATGGCGCCCGTGGCCCCCACCCCGTCGATGTTGATCGGACAGGGCACGCCGCCGACCAGCCAGTTCGGATGCGGGTTCTTGCCGCCGAAGATGGTGTGGACCTTGACGATGTCCTTCTGCAGGTCCAGCGCTTCGAGGTAGTGGGTCGTGGCCATCAGATCGGCCTCGGGCGGCAAGAGGTAGGCCGGGTTGTCCCAATAGCCGTTCTTGAACAGCCCCAGCTGCCCCGATTCCACGAACTTCTTCAGCCGGTTCTGCACGTCGCGGAAATAGCCGGGCGAGGACAGCGGGTGGTTCGGGCCCACGGCCTGCTGCAGCTCGGACGTCGCCTTGGGGTCGGCGCGCAGCGCGTTGACCGGGTTCACCCAGTCGAGCGCGTGCAGGTGGTAGAAGTGCACGATATGGTCGTGGATCTGCAGGTTCAGCTGCATGATGTTGCGGATCGAGTTGGCGTTGTCGGGGATCATGATCCCCAGCGCATCCTCGACCGCGCGCACGGACGTCAGCGCGTGGGTGCCGGTGCAGACGCCGCAGATCCTTTCGGTGAAGGCCCAGGCGTCGCGCGGGTCGCGGCCCTTGAGGATCACTTCCAGCCCGCGCCACATGGTCCCGGTGGAGACCGCGTTGCGGATGTATCCCTCGTCATCCACATTCACCTCGCAGCGCATGTGGCCTTCGATGCGGGTCACGGGATCGACGACGATCCGCTTGCCCGCCGTGTCCAGATCGAACCCGTTCGGCGTTTGCACGACCATGATCAGGCCTCCTCGGTGGTGGTTGCGGTGGACTGGGTCTTCTTCTGCGCGGCCTTGAGCGCCGAGGCCGCCGCATGCAGCGCGACGCCCCCGCCCACGACGCCGGCGGCGGCAAGGCCGATCTTGTCGGCGTTCGCCTCGACACCGAACTGGGTCAGGTCGGTGACGCGGTCATAGAAGCTGCCGGCATCCCAGAACCCGTCCTCGGAACAGCCGATGCAGCCGTGGCCCGACTGGATGGGAAAGCTGACGCCCTCGTTCCAGCGCACGGTGGAACAGGCGTTGTAGGTGGTCGGGCCCTTGCAGCCCATCTTGTAGAGGCAATAGCCCTTGCGCGCGTTGTCGTCGTCCCAGGCCTCGACGAACTGGCCCGCGTCGAAATGCGGACGGCGGTAGCACTTGTCGTGGATGCGCTGGGAATAGAACATCGCGGGCCGGCCCTGGCGGTCGAGCTCTGGCAGGCGGTCGAAGGTCAGCATGTAGGTGATGACGCCGGTCATCACCTCGGCGATGGGCGGGCAGCCCGGCACCTTGATGATCGGCTTGTCGGTGATGACCTTGTGAACCGGCGTGGCGCGCGTGGGGTTGGGTGCCGCGGCCTGCACGCAACCGTAAGAGGCGCAGGCCCCCCAGCTGATGATCGCCTTGGCGTCCTTCGCCGCATAGCGCAGCTTCTCGACGAAGGGCTTGCCGCCCGAGATGCAGAACATCCCGTCCTCGTTCAGGGGCGGGTTGCCTTCGACGGCAAGGATGTAGTTGCCCTTGTACTTCTCGATGGTGTCCCTAAGCGCGTCCTCTGCCTGGTGGCCGGCGGCGGCCATCAGCGTGTCGTCGTAGTCGAGCGAGATCATCGACAGGACCACGTCCTTGACCAGCGGATGCGCCGAGCGGATGAAGCTTTCCGAGCAGCAGGTGCATTCCAGCCCGTGCAGCCAGATGACCGGCGTGCGCGGCTTGGTTTCCATCGCGTTGGCGATCTGCGGTACGAAGCTGGGGCCAAGGCCCAGGGCCGCCGCGGTCAGCGAGCAATACTTCATGAAGCTGCGGCGGGTGATTCCCTGCCGGCGCATCACGTCGTAGAAGGTTTCGATATCGGCCAAGTCATCCTCCCTGTCCGGGCGCGTCCGAAGCGACGGACGCCATCAAGGATAGGAATGCCGTGGTATGCCGCGCCGGTTCAAAG
>JAUIIC010000205.1 GCA_030431935.1 Alphaproteobacteria bacterium
CTGTGGATCACGCTGTCGACGCCGGACCTCGACGTGTCGCTGTCGGCGTGGGCGGCGGGGCTTGGCCTGACCGTGGTGGAACAGGGCGTGGTATCGGACCGCCTGGCCGGTGCCTACGGGGCGCCCGCGCTGTCGGGGGCGCGCTGGGCGCTTCTGGGCGGACGGCTGGGCGGCATCCGCCTGATCGAGAGCGCGGCGGGCGCGGAAGAGGATGCGCCGCTTGCCTCGCGGGGCTGGGCGGCGGCGGAGTTGTCGGTGGCGGATGCCGACGCGGCCTGCGGCCGGGCGATCGGGGCGGGGTTCCGCGCGCTTGGCGCGCCGCGCCCGCTGGGCTCGAACCCGGCGATCCGCGCGGGACAGGTGGCGGTGCCGGGCGGCGGGGCTTTGTACCTGACGGACATCCGGGCCTATGACGGGCCGCTCGACCTCTGGCGGGCGGCGCGCGCGGTGGACCGCGCCTTCATCGCGGTGCTGGCCAGCGGGGACCTCGACCGGGACCGCGACTGGCTGGAGGCCGAAAGCGTGGGCGCGCGGGTGACGGACCGCCCGGTCAAGGTGCCCGTGCTGCAGGACAGTCTTGGGCTGGAGGAAGACGAGACGATCCGGATTTCCTCTGTCCAGCTGGAGGGCGGCTGCCTGATCGAGATCGACGCCTACCCCGAGGGCACGCCGCAGCGCAGGACGCGCGAGGGTTGGCCGGCGGGCGTCGCGATGGTGACGCTGGCGACGGCATCGGCCCCTGACGGTGCGCGCCCCTGCCCCGAGCCGCCCTATGACGGGCGCGCCGCGCGGGTCGACCGGCTGCCCGGCGGGGCGATGCTGGAACGGGTGGGGCCATGACGCGGGGGCTGGCGATCCGCGACGCGTTGTTGCGCCGGGGGCTGGAGCTTCTGGTGCTTCTGGTCTCGATCAGCACGCTGCTGTTCTTCCTGTTGCGGCTGTCGGGCGACCCGGCGGCGGTGCTGGCGGGCGACGAGGCGGACCCCGAGACCGTCGCCCTTATCAGCGCGCGCTATGGGCTGGATGAGCCGCTTCTGACGCAATACCTGCGCTATATCGGAGCCATCGTGACGCTGGATTTCGGCGACAGCCTGCGCAGCCAGACCGACGCACTGGCGCTGGTGATGGAGCGGCTGGGCTCGACCCTGCTTCTGGCGGTGCTGGCGCTGGTCATCACGGCGGTGATTTCGCTTCCTTTGGGGGCATGGCTGGGCTTTCGGCCCGATGCGACGACGCGCAAATGGGTCAACGGGCTGGTCTTCGTGTTGCAGGGGATACCCGGCTATATCGCGGGGCTTCTCCTGATCCAGCTCTTCGTGGTGGAACTGCGCTGGCTGACCTCGATCGGCAATGCCGGGCCGTCGAGCTGGATCCTGCCGGCGCTGACGCTGGCCTCTTTCCTCGTCCCGAAGATGGTGCGCGTGGTCGCCGCGAACACCGCCGAGGCGATGGCCGAGGACTATATCCGCACCGCCCGCGCCACGGGGGCCTCGGACGGCGAGTTGCTGATGAACCACGCGCTGCCTAATGCGGTGCTGGGCGCCACCGCGCTGATCGGCACGCAATTCGCCTTCCTGATGTCGGGTTCGCTGATTACCGAGGTGATCTTTGCCTGGCCCGGCTTTGGCGCGCTTCTGGTGTCGAGCGTGGAGCGGCTGGATTTCCCCGTCGTGCAGGCGGCGGTCTTCGTGATCGCGGTGCTGGTGTCGCTGGTCAATGCCGCGACGGACGTGGCGTTCTCGCTGATCGACCCACGGCTGAGGGCCGCCGGGTCATGAGCATGCAGGACACAGGCGCGCGCGGACTTCTTCCAAGACGCCCAAGGGCGCTGTCGCTGCGCGCAGCCGACGCGATGCTGGCAACGGGCCTCGTGATGGCGGGGCTTCTTCTGGTGCTGACACTGGTCTTCGGGCTGAACCCGCCGGCGTCGGCCAATACCGGCAGCCTGATGGCGCGGTTCCGGCCCCCGGCGCTGGACGGCTATCTCTTCGGGTCGGACCAGTTGGGGCGGTCGATGGCCGCGCGGATGGCGGCGGGAATGCCCTGGTCGCTGGGCATCGCGCTGGTGGCGGCGGTGATCGCGCTGACGATCGGCACGGTCGTGGGGCTGGTCGCCGCCTGGGTGCCGGGCTGGCCGCGCCGGGTCATCCGGATGCTGATCGACACGGTGATCGCCTTTCCAAGCCTTGTGATCGCGGTGACGGTGATCGCGCTTCTGGGGCGCGGGTTCTGGCCGCTGGCGGTGACGCTGGGGCTGGCGACATGGCCCATCGCGGCGCGCGTCGTCTATGCCGAGGCCATGAGCATCGTGAAGCGGGAATACGTGGTCGCGGCGGAACTGGCGGGGGTTTCGGGGGCCAAGATCCTGCTGGTGCATGTGCTGCCCGCGCTGCGCCCGACGCTGTTGACCATGTTCGCCTTTACCTTCGCCGACATGCTGATCGCGGAAAGCGCGCTGAGTTTCCTGGGTCTTGGCGTGCCGCTCTCGGCGCCGTCCTGGGGCAACATGCTGTCGGAGAGCCGCGAATACCTGGTGACGGCGCCATGGATGATGCTGGTCCCGGCGGGGGCCATCGTCTTTGCCGTCGTCGCGCTGAACCTCATCGGCGACGGGATCGCGGCGGCCTCGCGCCGCCGCAGCGGGCGCGCGTCATGAGCGGGCTGCTGGAGATCGAGGGGCTTCGCATCGGCTTTCCCCACGGGCAGGCAGAGCCGGTCGTGGTGCTGGACGGGATCGACCTGTCGATCCGGCAGGGCGAGATCCTGGGGCTGGTGGGCGAGTCGGGGTCCGGCAAGTCGATGACGGCGCTGGCGGCGATGGGCCTCTTGCCGCCGGGGGCACGGGTGCTGGCGGGCGCGATCCGGCTGGACGGGCGCGACCTTCTGGCGCAAAGCGAGCGGCAATGGCGCGAGGTGCGCGGCGGCACGCTGGGCATGGTGTTCCAGGACCCGATGACGGGACTCAACCCGGTGCGCAGCGTCGGCGGGCTGTTGTCGGAATCGATCCGGCGGCACCAGTCCGTCGGCAAGGCCGGGGCGCTGGAGATCGCCGAGGCGGCGCTGCGATCGGTCGGCATCCCGGCGGCGCGGGAACGGCTGGCGGCCTTTCCGCACCAGTTGTCGGGCGGGCTGCGCCAGCGGGTGATGATCGCGCTGGCGCTGGTGAACCGGCCCCGCGTCATCATCGCGGACGAGCCCACCACGGCGCTCGACGCCACGATCCAGGCGCAGATCCTCGACCTTCTGCGCGACCGCCTGCACGAATCCGGGGGGTTGATGATCACCCATGACCTGGGCGTGGCGGCCGAGATCTGCGACCGGATCGCGGTGATCTATCACGGCCGCATCGTCGAGGAAGGGCCGACGCGCGCCGTGCTGGCCGATCCGCGCCATCCCTATACCGCCGGGCTTCTGGCGGCGGTGCCGCGTTTCGACAGCCGGGGGCGGCGGCTGGTGCCCATTCCGGGCCAGCCTCCGGCGCCGACGGCCACGCGCCTGGCCTGCTCGTTCCGGCCGCGCTGCGCCTTCGCGACGGACAGCTGCGCGGCAATTCCCGCGCTGGCGCCAGGCGGTGCCGGGCGGCGCGTGGCCTGCCACCATGCGCTGGGACGGGAGGCGGCGGGATGAGCGCGCTTCTGGAGGCCCGCGACCTGTCGGTCGCCTTCGACACGCCGCGCGGGCGGGTGCATGCGCTGGACCGGGTGTCACTGAGCGTGCGTCGGGGCGAGACGGTGGGCCTTGTCGGGGAAAGCGGGTCGGGCAAGTCGACTCTGGCGCTGGCGCTGATGCGGGCGGTGGCGCCCACGGGCGGCACGATCCTGTTCGACGGGCAGGAGATCGGGCACCTGTCGCGGCGCGCGCTGCGGCCCTTGCGGCGGCGCTTCCAGATGGTGTTCCAGGACCCCTATGCCAGCCTCGACCCGCGCATGAGCGTGCGCGGGATCGTCACCGAACCGCTGGTCGCGCAGGACTATGGCCCGCGCGCGCGGATCGAGGCGCGGTTGCAGGAATTGCTGGCGGCGGTCGGTCTGCCGCCCGAGGCCGCGGACCGGCGGCCCGCACAGTTCTCCGGCGGCCAGCGCCAGCGCATCGCCATCGCCCGCGCCATCGCGCCGGAACCCGACATGGTGATCGCGGACGAACCGGTCTCGGCGCTGGATGTCTCGATTCAGGCGCAGATCGTGAACCTGTTCCAGGACATCCAGGCGCGGACCGGGATCGCCTATGTGATGATCGCCCATGACCTGCCACTGGTGCACCAGATCGCCGACCGGATCGTGGTGCTCTACCTCGGCCGCGTGGTCGAGGAGGGCCCCGCCGAGGCGCTGGTGGCGCGGCCCTTGCATCCCTATACCGCCGGGCTTCTGGCCGCGACGCCGACCGTGGACAGCGCGGGGCGGCCGCGGCTGATCCTGAAGGGCGACCCGCCCTCGCCCATTCACCGGCCGTCCGGTTGCCCGTTTCACCCGCGCTGCCCGGCCGCGACGGACCGCTGCGCGACCGAGACGCCCGCGCTGGCCGATCACGGCGACCGCCGCGTCGCCTGCCATTTTCCGGGGGCGGTGGAGCCGCCCCTGAGCATCGCCCGACCCGACTGAGAGGAGGAGACCATGACCAAGGCCCTGCCCCATTCCGCGCGCGCCGACCTGGACTTCGTGCTGGCCTGGCGCCGGCGATGGGCCGACACGCTATACCCGGCGCTGGTCGAGCAGACCAACGAGGCCGGGGGCGGCCCGCCCACCGATCGCAAGGCGGCCACGCCGGTGGTCCACGATCAGCCGGTCTATCCCTGGTTCGCCTGGTCCGAGCGTGCCTCGCAGAAGGCGCTGTGGCGCGCGGTGTCGGACGCGGTGGCCGATGCCCCGCCCATCGCCCTGCCCGAGGCGCCGCAGGGCAGCCTGACGCTGAACCCTGGCCTGCATCTGCCGGAATGGTACACCGACTGGGACATCCACGTGCAGCCCGGCGGCGTGTGGCGCGCCGACGCCTCGGCCCATGTCTACGAACTGGGCGCGAAGCTGGTGATGATGGGCGACAACGACGACTATGCCTTTCACCGCCGCTTCGTCGAGACCTGCGCGGGCGATCTGGACAGCCCAACGCGGCTTGTCGACCTGGGCTGCGGCTTCGGCAAGTCGACCTGGCCGCTGAAACAGGCCTATCCCGGGGCCGAGGTGATCGGCATCGACCTTGCCGCGCCCTGCCTGCGGCTGGCCCACGCCAAGACCGAGGCGCTGGGCCTGGCGGTTCACTACCGGCAGGCCGATGTCACGGTGGACACGGGGCTGGAACCAGCGAGCGCGGATTTCGCCACCTCCACCATGGTGATCCACGAATTGCCGCAGCCCGCGCTGAAGGGCTTTTTCGCCGAGGCCGCGCGCATCCTGAAACCGGGCGGGCGGCTGGCGGTGCTCGACTTCCAGTTCACCGGCGACGCGGTGCGCGACGTGGCGGTGATGGAGCATGGCGCGCGCAACAACGAGCCGTTCATGCCGGGGATGATGGCGCAGGACACCGCGCAGATGGCGCGCGACGCGGGCTTCGCCAACGCCGCCTGGACCGCGTTTGACGAGCGCGGCGCGGGGCGTTTGCCGGCAGCGGAATGGCCCGCGCGGCGGGAATGGCATTTCCCCTGGGCGGTGCTGGAAGCGGAGATGCCGACATGACCCGGGACGAGCTTTCCTTTCTGCCAGAACGGGCCAGCACCGACACGCTGGCGCAGTTGGTGATGGACCTTGGCGCGCAGCTGCACGTCGAACGGCAGGCGCGGCTGGCCTTGCAGGAGGCGCTGACGCGGCAGGGCGTGATCGGGGCCGAGGCGATCGACGCGCTGGCGGGCGACGCCGATTTCCTTGCGGGCGCGCGGGCCGAGCTGGATCGCTCGATGGCGCGGCTGATGCGGATCATGACCGAGGCGGGCGACCGCCTGGGCCCCTTGCGCGCCGAGGCGCCGGAACAGGAGGGCTAGGCGATGGCGCGTCCCCGGATCGAGTTCATCCAGAACCAGGCCTTGCCGTGGACGGCGGAGCCCCTGGCGGCGGTGCGCCCCGGCGCAGAGGCCCGCGTGCTGTCGCAGGACGACGAGACTGGCGCGTGTTCGCTGGTCGTGCGCTATCCGCCGGGCTGGACCGCCCCGGCGGGCCAGCGGCTGGCCGCCGACGAGGAACTGCTGGTGATCGAGGGCCGGCTGAGCCTGGGCGGGAAAGACCACGGCTACATGGGATACGCGCATCTGCCCGCCGGGTTCGAGCGGGGGGCGATGGCGGCTCCCGAAGGGGCCGTGGTGGTCACCTTCATCTCGGCCACGCCCGCGCCCGCCGACGCCGCCACGCCCGCGCCCGACCCCGCGCGGCTGGTCGAGGCGCTGGACGGCATGACCCTGCCCTATACCGGCAATTTCCACCCCGAGTTTCCGCCGGGCGCGGGGCGGCGGATGCTTTACGAGGACCCCGAGACGAAGGACCAGACCTGGCTTCTGGGCACGATGGGGCTGCGCTGGGCGGAACGGGCGGAAACGCATCCGGTGGTCGAGGAGATGTTCCTGATCGCCGGAGAGGTGCATGGCAACCTCGGGATCATGCGGCCCGGCGCCTATTTCTGGCGCCCGCCGCTGGTGCCGCACGGGCCCTATGGCAGCCTGACGGGCAATATCTACCTGTTCCGGACGAAGGGCGGTCCGCTTTCGACCGAGTACCGCGACGCCGAGACGCCGTTCCACTGGTGGCCCGAGCACAGGCCGGTCCTGCCAGAGGCGCTGGCGGCCTTTGCCGGGCCCGCAGAGCCCGCGGTGCGGCCATGGTGACGCCGCCCCGCATCCTGCGCCGCTTTGCCGACCTGCCCCACGGGCAGATGCACTATCGCGAGGCCGGGCGCGACCAGCCGGGCACGCCGCTGGTCCTTCTGCACCAGGCGTCGGGCGGGTCGCGGATGATGGTGCCCCTGATGCGGGTGATCGGCGCGCATCGCCCCGTGATCGCGCCGGACCTGCCCGGCAACGGCGACAGCGACGCGATGGCCAATCCCGAACCGACCATGGCCGATTACGCCGCCGACCTTGCGCTGTTCCTCGACCGGTTGGGGCTGGAGCGGGTGGCGGTCTACGGGTTTCACGCGGGCGCCTCGGTCGCGGCGGAACTGGCGGTGGCGCGGCCCGGGGCGACGGCGGCGGTGATCCTCGATTCGATGGGGCTTTACGACCTGGCCGATGCCGAGGCCTTCGCCGACGCCTATATCCCGACGATCGAGCGACATCCCCATGGCACGCACCTGCTGCAGGTCTGGCACTATGTCCGCGACACCTACCTGTTCTGGCCGTGGTTCCAGACCGATGCGCAGGGCACGCGCGGGGTCGGCCTGCCGCCGCTGGACGAGATGCACGACAAGGTGCTGGAGGTGCTGAAGGCGATGGACAGCTTCGGCGCCTATTACCGGGCGGCCTTCCTGCATGACAAGCGCGCCGTTCTGCCGGGCATCGCCGCGCCCACGCTCGTCACCGCGGGGCGCGACAACAGCCAGGCCGGTCATGTCGATGCGCTGGCGGCGCTGGTGCCGGGGGCCGAGACGCTGCTGACCGATGGCATATACCAGCCCGAGGACGCCGAAAGGACGGCTGCGGCGCTGGCGGGCTGGCTCGACCGGGTGCTGGCCTAGGCTGGGGCGCCCGGACGCGGAAAGAGGGCGTCGAAGCGTGGCGCCCAATGGTCGCCGTCCAGCCAGCCCTGAAGCCCGCCGTCGCCCAGCGCATCCCAGCGGCGCGCCTGCACCGCCGCCCAGGCCAGTGCCAGGTTGCAGGACAGCGCGGGCGCCAGCCCCTCTGCCCGCCCGGCGAGGATCGGGGCGAGCGTGGCCATGCCGGTGCCCAGCATCAGGATCGCGTCCGCCCCGCTGCCCGACAGGTCGCGGTAGGAGG
>JAUIIC010000206.1 GCA_030431935.1 Alphaproteobacteria bacterium
TCGTCAACTTCATGGTCATCACCAAGGGGTCCGAGCGCGTGGCCGAGGTGTCGGCGCGCTTCTCGCTCGACGCCATGCCCGGCAAGCAGATGTCGATCGACAGCGACATGCGCGCCGGCATGATCGAGATTGCCGAAGCCAAGTCCCGCCGTGGCAAGCTGGAGAAGGAAAGCCAGCTTTACGGCGCGATGGACGGCGCGATGAAGTTCGTCAAGGGCGACGCCATCGCGGGGCTCATCATCATCTTCGTCAACATCATCGGCGGGATCGCGGTTGGCACCACCCAGCGCGGCATGTCCACGGGCGAGGCGCTTGAGGTCTATTCGATCCTGACGATCGGTGACGGGCTGGTCAGCCAGATCCCGGCGCTGTTCATCTCGATCACCGCGGGCTTCATCGTCACGCGCGTCGCGTCCGAGGAGAACGACAACCTTGGCACCGACATCGCCAACCAGATGGTCAAGGAGCCCAAGGCGCTGATGATCGCGGGCGGCATCCTTGCCGGTTTCGCCATCGTTCCGGGGTTCCCTACCGGCGTGTTTCTGGTGCTGGCGGCGATCTGCGGCGGTGGCGGGTTCTACATCATGCAGGCCAACAAGGCCCGTGCCGCGCGATCCGAGAGCCAGACGATGCCCGCGCTGGCCTCGGCGGCCAATCCCTCGATGATGCCGTCCTTCCCCAAGGAAGGCGAGATCGATACCGAGCCGCAGGAGGTTGAGCCGGTCAGTTTCGCCCTGACGGTGCCGCTGATCGTGGACGTGGCCTCCACCATCCGCGAACACATCGACCCCAAGCGGCTGGACCGCGAGGTGGCGCGGGTGCGCAGGGCGCTCTACTTCGATCTGGGCGTGCCGTTTCCCGGCGTTCACCTGCGGCTGAACGACAACCTGCCGACCGGCGATTACCGTATCCTCGTAAACGAGATCCCGGTGGCGGCGGGCCACGCCCGGCCGGGCTTCTTCATGGTGCGCGAGACCGAGCAGAGCCTTCAGATGTTCTCGATCCCCTACGAGAAGGGAGAGGACTTCCTGCCCAACATCCCCTCGATCTGGGTGTCGGTGAAGCAGCTGGCGCAATTGCAGCGCGCGGGCGTGCAGATGATGGGCCTGCCCGAGATGATGACCTATCACCTGGCCCATGTGCTCAAGAGCCAGGCCGGAGAGTTCATCGGCGTGCAGGAAACCATGTACCTGATGAACCAGATGGAGAAGAATTTCGCCGAACTGGTGCGCGAGGCGACGCGGGCGCTGCCGGTCATCACCATCGCGGACGTGCTGCAGCGTCTGGTGAGCGAGGAGATCTCGATCCGCGACATGCGCACGATCCTCGAGGCACTGGTGGAATGGGGTCAGCGCGAGAAGGACCCGATCCTCCTGACAGAGCACGTGCGTTCGGCGCTGAACCGCTACATCACCCACAAGTTTTCCGGCGGGCAGAGCGTCATCCCGGCCTACCTGCTGTCCAAGCCCGTCGAGGACGAGATCCGGGGCGCGATCCGGCAGACCTCTGGCGCAAGCTACCTGGCGCTGTCGCCGGACACCCACAAGAAGCTTCTGGGCGCGATGAAATCCACGGTGGGCGACGTCAACGGCCACGCGCTGCGGCCGGTGGTCCTGACGCCGATGGATATCCGGCGCTTCATGCGCAAGATCGTCGAGCGCGAGTTCCCGGACCTTGCCGTACTGTCGTTTCAGGAGCTTTCGCCCAGCGTGAACGTGCAGCCGCTGGATCGCATCGAGATCCGCTGACACCACGGAGGACAGGGCCATGAGCGGCGACCAAGCCAGGATGTTGCGGCGCAACGGGATACTTCTGGCCATCATCGCCGCCGGGCTGATGGCGGTGGCGCTGCTGTTCGGCAGCGGCGCGACGCGTGATCCGATGATCGACCGGGTGCTGCTGGGGGCGGCCGTGGCGATGCCGGTGCTCCTGATGCTTGGACGGTCCATTGGCGCGGCCGACGGGCTGGGGCGGCTCTTGCTGGTGGTGCTGCCGGTGCTTCTGGTGGTGGCGCCGATCCTTGCGGCGGGGCGGGCCGAGGCGGGTCTTTTCGCCTTCCTGCGGTTCTGGCCGCAGATCCTGGCCGGGCTGGCCGCCGGGCTGGCGTTGCAGGCACTGGCAAGCGCCCGGGATACCGACAGCATCGGCGCGGACTTCTGCCTTGGTGCGGGGCTTCTGGCGCTGGTCCTGTCGTTGCCGTCGCTGGTGTCGCTGGGGATGGCGGACACGGCGGTGACGGTCATGCTGCGCAGCCCGGTGCACCTGGCGATCACCGCGGTCGGCTTCGTGATCCTTGCGATCCTTCTGCGCGCCTTCCTGACCGGCTGGCTGAGCGTGCGGGGGCGGCGGTTCCTGACCGGGCTCATCACGCTTCTACCGCTCCTGGGCTTCGCGGGCACGATCCTCGGGATCATGGCGGCGCTGCGCAACCTGCCGGGGCTGTTCTCCGAGGCGGGCGTGGTGGCGCCCGACCGGCTTGACGCCGTTCTGAGCGGGCTGGCCGGCGCCTTCGAGACGACGCTTCTGGGCCTTCTGGCCGCGATTGCCGCGACCTTCGCCGCCAGCCTTTTCGATGCGCTGCACGGCGGAGAGACGGGATGAGCCGCCCGGCCGCGTCGCCGCCTGTGGGCGCGATCACGGCCGATATCTTTCTGGGCCTGTCGGCGGTCTTGCTGGTGGTGCTGGCGCTGGTGTCGGTGGGCCTGCGCGACGCGGTGCTGGACGGGGTCGCGCGTGCCAGCGAGGCGGATGCGATCCGGCTGGGCGCCGATGCCGCCGCCCTTTCGGCGGACGGGCGCACGATCATCTATGCCGATGGCTTCGGGGTGACAGTGCTGCGTGGCGGCGTGGTCCAGGCGCGTATCGCCACCGACGCCATCGGCACCGATCCCGCGCTGGGGGCCGCGCTGGCCGAGGCGGGGGCCGACACGCTGGCGGTGATCTCGTCCGAGGGGCAGGAGGCGGCGTTTCTCCTCGATCCGGCGTTGGCGCGGCTCGGTGCGTCGCGGTTGGCGCGCGTGCGGCTCGATCCGCGCTGCGGCGGGTTCGTGGCGGCGCCGGGCGGGGTGGTGTGCAATGCCCGCTGATCCCGCGGACCGGGGCGGCGTCGGCCACTGGCTGGGCGACCTGTCGGCCAATCTGCTGTGCGTCGTGCTGGTCGTCCTGATGCTGATCGCGCTGTCGCCGCTGCGGCAGGGCGCTGAGCGGCCCGAGATCGCGCTGCCGGTGCATGTGGACGCGCCCTTGTCGGGCCCCGATATGGTCGACATGCTTTATGCCCGCGCACGTGGCACGAGTGGTGCGGCGCTGGATCTGCTGGCAGAGGGGGTGCGCGCGGGCGAGGATGTCGCGGCAGCCGACGCGGTGGCCCTGCCGGTCGGCGCGTCGGATGTCTTCGTCTTCGATCACCGCCATCACGCGGCGCTGCGCGCGCGTCTGGACGCGGCTGGTGTGGCGGTGCGCGAGCTGTCGGTGCCCGCCGCGCTGCGGACCCGCGACGGGGCCGACTGGTCGCCCGCCTTCCTGGCGCTGGGGCAGGGGGCGCCGGACCGCGACCGCTTTGCCCGCGCGCTCACCGACCTTCTGGTGGGCGGTGGCGCGGCGGGCGGCGCGATGGGGGACGAGGCGGCAGAGGCCGACCGGCCCGGCACCAGCCTGATCGCGCGGCTGCGGGCCTGGCAGACCACGACGAACGCGGTGCTCGGTCTGGTCTTCGGGCTGCTGATCTGGGGGATTGCGCGGCACGGGCGGCGCTATAGCCCGATGCGCTGACGCTTGCCGCGCCGCTGGCCGGTGCCACCCGGGCCGTTGTCTTCGGCCATGGCCTGGCGCAGCGCATCCTCGACCGCCTGAAGATCGAGCGAGGTCTTCAGGCCTTCGAGAACGCTGCCGAGGATCCGTCCCATCATGGCGAAGAGGCCCAGCACCTCCTCGGTGTCTTTCTCGATGCCATCGACGATGTCGCGCAGGCGGCGGATCACGCCGAAGCGGGCGCCGAGCTTGGCGAGGTATTCCGCCATCTCCTCGGGCGTCATCTTTGCGTTGGCAAGGGTCTGCAGCGCCTCTTTCATGCTGGCGGCGGCGGCGGGGTCGCCCTTGGCCATGGCCGAGGGATAGGGCCAGCCGGGAATCATCGCGGCGTTGAAGATGACAGAGGCCGCGGCGGCCTGCGCGGCCTGTCCGCCGGGTGTGAGCGCCGCGGCGATGGCGCCTTCGGCGGCAAGCGCGACAAGCGCGCCGGGGCTGTTCACCGGCTGCCCTGCGAGGGGTGCGGTCAGGCTTGGCCCGGCGGCGGCGGTCGCCTGCATGGTCGGGGTCGTCGCGGCCGTGGCCGCGTCACGGGACAAGGCGGCGGGGCTCGGCGCTCCATCTGTGCGTCCTGCGGCTTGGGTGCCTTGTGGACGGGCTTCGGGACGGGCGGCCTCTGGCATGGCCTGCGTGGCGGCGGCGCTGGTTGCGACCGCCTGTGTCGTGCCGGGTGTGGAGGCGCCATGAGTGCCGGTGCCCGGAGGTGCCTGACCGGGCGCGGCCGAGGCCGAAGTGGTGGTCGCGGGCGTGGCGATGGTGCCTGCGGCGGCGCTGCCTGCAAGCGGGGCGCCGGGAGCCGTCATGCCTTGTTGTGCCGCGGTGGTTGTGCCGGGCGCGCCCTGTCCCGGTCCTGCGGCCAGGCCCGGGGGCGCGGGCGTTGCGACGGTGCCGCCGGGCTGGCCCGGCGCGCCGGTGGTGCCGGACTGGACCTGTCCCCCTGTGCCCGTGGCGGGGGTCGGTGCGGCGGGCGCGGGGGAAGTCGTGCCGGGAGACGCAGTTGGCCCGCCGGGGGTGGGAGTCGTGCCCTGCGGGGTCGCGGCCCCCGGCTGCGCGGCTTGTGCGAGGGGCAGGCCGGTGGCCCCGGTTGCGCCTGGATTGGCCTGCGCCGCGCCTGCCGCCCCCGGTGCCAGTGCCGGGCCCGGGGCCTGTGCGCCCTGTGGTGTGGCGACCTGGCCCGGCGCCTGTGCTGCGTTGCCGGCCTGTCCGCCTGCCGGGGCCGGCGTGCCGGCGGTGGGCGTGCCGCCCGGCGCCGCGGCCGATGCGGGCGGAAGGCCCGCGCGCAGCGTGGTGACGGGAATGTCGGCGGCCGGCGGGCGCAGCGTTGCCAGTGTCTGGTGCAGGCGGGCGCCCGCCTCGGTGCCGGGCGCAGCGGTCTGGCCGGGAAGCGGGGCCTGCGACTGCCCGGGTGCGGGCTGGGACTGCTGGGCGGCGGCCGCGCCTTGCGGGCTTGTCCACATGGTTGGACGGGCCGCGCTGCTGTCTGGCATCGGTTGCAGGCCGGGATCGTTGAAGCGCTTGGCGATCTCGGCTGCCTGAAAGCTTTGCAGCATCGCAAGAACCCCGCCCGCCCCGGTCACGGAGACCACCTTGGCAGGTTGTCGCGGGTGGTCATCACCCGACCTCCGTTGCGGCGCGCAGGCGTTCGAGTTCGCGCCGAACGAGGTGCTTGCCCGGGCTGTCGGGCGCGGCAAGCGCGGCTTCTATGGCGCGCCGCGCCTGGGCCTTCCGCTGCAGGTGCAAAAGGGTCTCGGCAAGATGATACCGGGCCACGGCGCCTTCGGTGTCCAGCTTTTCGGCCGCCTCGAAGGCAAGCCGCGCGGTGTCGAGACGCCCCATCACGCGCATCACGATGCCGAGGCCAAGCCAGTGGTCCCGCCTGTCGGGTGCCAGCAGGACAAGCGTCTGAAAGAGCGACAGCGCCCGGTCGTGGTCTCCGGCGTTGAAGCGGGCATGGGCCTGCGCGTAAAGCAGGTCGCTGACGCCCGGCGACAGGTCCAGCGCCTGGGCCAGCGACTGGCCCGCCTCGATCCGTTCGAATACGGACAGGAAATCCTGTCCGTTCTCTTCGGAAAACCGTGCGATCAGGTCGCGCAGGACATCTGCTTCCTGGTCGTCGAGGCCGAAGCGCCGTGTCAGGGGCTGGGGGGCGTCCATTCCCGGGTCTGTCCCGTGGTCAGGACTGGCACAGCGCCAACAGGCGCTGGGCCTGCGCCGCGATCTCGGGACGCGACGTGCCGGCATGGGTGATGGCGTCGGCGAAATCCTCTGCCGCGGCGGCGGTATCTCCCAGCGCAAGGCACGCCCGCCCCGACAGGAAATAACCCTGCGGCCAGTCGGGATGCGAGCTGATGACCAGCGCCGCCGATTGCAGTGCCATCTCGGGCGCTCCTGCGGCCAGCGCCGATTCCGCCAGGCCGATCTGGAAGTCCATGTGCGAAGGGTCGATAAGCACGAGGCCGCAGAACATCTGGAAGGCTTCGAGGTCCCGGCCTTCGGCAAGGCGGGTCTGGGCCAGCTTGACTGCCCCACCGAGGTCCGCGGCGTCGATACCGAGCTGCGCGGCGATGGGCCGGTCGATAAAGGCCTCTTCAAGGACCTTCTGAGCGGCAGGGTTGATCGCTGTGTTCATCTTGAGTGTTCTTTCACTTTTGTCGCTCGTTGCCGCCCGGCCCCTGGATCAGGGCCGGAAAATCATCATCTCATCGCCCACACCTGTCTCGGCGATCGCGTTCCTGGCCCCGCCGCGGTCGATCGGCGCAAGGGCGCCGGCCACCAGTGCGTGCCACTGCAGCAGGTCGGTCAACGCCTGCGGGGCAAGCGCCACGTCTCGTGCACCCAGAGGCACCACCGCCTCGGCATATATCGGCACGGGGGCAGAGGCGCCGCCACGGTCGAGCGCGGCGAAGCTTTCCAGCGTGGTTTCCCCGGCAAGACTGAGGCTTGCATTGTTCACCGCCATCAGCCCCAGGCCCTGGCGCAGGATGGAAACCGCCTGGTCGCGCGCGGTCGCCGGATCGGTGGCGAGGTGGCCAAGCAGGACCCGCAAGAGAGCGTCCTGACCGCTGGGCGCAAGCGAGACCGTCACGTCGGCCCCGTTGGCCTCGAAGGTGAACTCGGCACCGATCCGGTCGACCGGATGCGGCAGGCCGAGGCTCGACCAGATCGCCTCGACGACGGGGCGGACGCTGTCGCTCATGCGTTCGATCCTTTTCCTGGCCGCCGATCAGACGCGCGTCATCGACTGCATCAGGTCGGCTTCGGCCTGCTTCATCTCCTTGATGAACTGGATGGCCGTGCGGATCAGTTCCTCGAGCTCGTCCATGACCTTTTTCGCCAGGTCCGAGTTCGACTGTTCGATCTGCGCGTCGGCGGCCATCTCCTGCCCCTTGGCCTCGTCCATCTTGGCCCCGGCATCGAGCCCGCCCTTGATCATCTGCGCCAGCGCGTTGACGAGGCCGCTTACGCCCTGCACCAGCATCTGCGTGCCTTGTGCACCGGCTTGCAGGGTCTGGAGCGACGTGTTGGCGCTGTTGGCGGTCTGCTTGTAGAGGTCGGACATTTCCTTTGCCGCGGTCTTGGTCGCACCTTCGGCGCCTTTCGAGAAGCTCGACGCCTGGCTGGCGGCCGCAGAGGCGGTGTCGGCCTGGTTGGCCAGCTTGACCATTTCCTTTGCCTTGCCGAGCTGCGAGACGCCGCCGGCGATCGACACGACGCTGGCGACGATCGAGATGACGCCGGCGATGATCGCCCCGGCCAGAGCCTTGTCGGCGGCCTGACGGGTTTCCTCTGCCTGCCCCATCAGCTGTGAGCGGGCGTTTTCGCGGGCCTGAAGCCGGGCATCCAGCGCCTGCTGGCGGCCCATCGCGGCGAATTCGATCATCAGCTTGGCCAGCACGTCGTCGCCCCCGATCTCTGCGAGGAAGTCCGCGATGGACTGGGCGATCTTTGCGCTGTCGCCGCTTTCGAGGGCCTGCTGGAGATTGGCCTCGGCCTTTGCGGTCTCGGGCGGGTTCGCTTCA
>JAUIIC010000207.1 GCA_030431935.1 Alphaproteobacteria bacterium
ACGCGCCGCCCATCGTGTAGATGCCGCCCGCCGCCATGTTGACAGAGCAGAACCCGCCATGCGCGGCGAAGTTCGGCGTGCCGAAGGATTGCGCCCAAAGCCCGGTGAAACTTTGCGACTGGTCGCGCCCGGTGAAGAAGGCAAAGCGTTCCGGCGCGGTCTCGCGCAGTGGCTTCATCCAGGACACGGCGGTTTCCAGCGCCTCGTCCCAGCTGATCTCCTCGAACTCGCCCGATCCGCGCGGGCCCACCCGCCGCATCGGCGCGCGCAGGCGCGAGGGCGCGGTCACCTGCATGATCCCCGCCGACCCCTTGGCGCAAAGGACACCCTTGTTCACCGGGTGGTCGCGGTTGCCCTCGATATAGCGGACCTTGCCGTCCTTCAGATGCACGTTGATCCCGCAGCGGCAGGCGCACATGTAGCACGTCGTCTTGCGGATCTCGTCGGAAATGCGGGGCGACGTGTCCAGCTCTGGCGCTTGGGTCATGGGGCTCCTTCGCGGTGACGGGGTGCGTGTTCCCTGTCAGCGGCCCCCGCGATAGGTAATCGAAACCGCACCCGGGACGCGAGCCATTTTCGACATTCAGTGCCGTGTTTCCGTCAGGGAAACGCTGCCAGCGGAATGTTTCCAGTTGTCCTGTCGGGCCGGTTCGACAGACGGGGGTGGTTCAGGCTATACTCACGGTAGAACCCTTACGCGCCCGCCCGCGTCGCGGGTGCATGACGCAAAGGAGCGGGAACATGCGCAAGAGAATTCTGGTCGCCGGTGCGGCTGTCGCGGCGTTGGCGGGATGCAGCGCATCCGACGTTCACCGCGCGCAGATGTTTCTTCCCGGCGCGGCCTCGGGCATCGCGACCTCCAGCGTGGCGCTCGACGACCTGACGATGGCGCGGCTTGCCGACAGCGACGTGCCGCTGATCCTCGCCAGCCGCGACGGCAAGGTGACGGGCACCTTCACGCAGGACGCCGGCAACGGCACGGCAGAGGTCTGGGTGTCCCCGGAAGGCACGCAGATGTCGATGCAGAACGGGGTTCTCGTCGCGGCGGACCTGTCCGGCGACGCGCTGATCCGGGTGGAACCGGCCTCTCCCGTCACGGCGCTGGCCGGCGCCAGCTATGTCCGCGCCTATCACCACACCGACGGCGACGGTGCGCGCGTCACCTCCTACGACTGCACCATGTCCGCCCCCCGGTCCGAGACGCTGTCGATCCTCGACGTGCGGGTTCCCGCCGCCACCCTGACGGAAAGCTGCACCGGCCCGTCCGGCGCGACAATCGAGAACGCCTATGCCGTTGCCGCCGACGGCACGGTGGTGCGCTCGCGCCAGTGGGTCAGCGCCGACCTCGGCTATGTCGAGCTTGACCGGCTGATTCGCTGACCGGCGCAGGCCACGGTTTCAAATCGCGGGCTTGAACTTGGCGTGGCGCGGGGCCACGGTCTCGGCGGACGCCACAAAGGACCCGCCCCATGCCCCTGCGCTCTCAGAACTGGTTCGACAACCCCGACAACCCGGGGATGACCGCGCTTTATATCGAACGTTACCTGAACTTCGGCATCACCCGGGCGGAACTGCAATCGGGCAAGCCGATCATCGGCATCGCGCAAACGGGCAGCGACCTGTCGCCCTGCAACCGCCACCACGTGGAGCTGGCCAAGCGCGTGCGCGAAGGCATCGTCGCCGCCGGGGGCGTCTGTTTCGAGTTTCCGGTGCATCCCATCCAGGAAACCGGCAAGCGGCCCACCGCCGCGCTGGACCGCAACCTTGCCTACCTGGGGCTGGTGGAAACGCTTTACGGCTATCCCATCGACGGGGTCGTGCTGACGATCGGCTGCGACAAGACCACGCCTGCGCTTCTGATGGCCGCCGCCACGGTCAACATCCCCGCCATCGCCCTGTCGGTCGGCCCGATGCTGAACGGCTGGTACAAGGGCGAACGCGCCGGGTCGGGCACCGTGATCTGGGCCGCGCGCCAGCGCCTTGCCTCGGGCGAGATCGACTATGACGAATTCATGGACATCGCCGCCGCCTCTGCCCCCTCTGTCGGCTATTGCAACACCATGGGCACCGCCAGCACCATGAACAGCCTGTCCGAGGCGCTGGGCATGCAGCTTCCGGGCGGCGCGGCGATCCCTGCGCCCTATCGCGAACGCGGGCAGATCTCGTACGAGACCGGGCGGCGCATCGTCGAGATGGTGCACGAGGATCTGAAGCCCGCCGACATCATGACGCGCGCGGCCTTCGAGAACGCCATCGTCGTGAACTCGGCCATCGGCGGCTCCACCAACGCGCCCATTCACCTGAACGGCCTTGCCCGCCACCTTGGGGTAGAGCTGACCAACGACGACTGGCAGCGGCTGGGCCACCAGGTGCCGCTGATCGTCGACATGCAGCCCGCCGGCCGCTTCCTCGGAGAGGACTTTCACCGCGCCGGCGGTGTGCCCGGCGTGATGGCGGAACTGCTGGCCGCCGGGCTTCTGCCGCATCCGGACGCCACCTGCGTCACCGGCCAGCCGATGGCCGAGGCCTATGCGGGCGGCGCCGTGACTGACCGCGAGGTGATCCGCACCGTGGCAGAGCCGCTGAAGCCCGCAGCGGGCTTCATCAACCTGCGCGGCAACCTGTTCGACAGCGCGATCATGAAGACGAGCGTGATTTCGCCCGAGTTCCGCGACCGCTACCTGTCCGATTCGGACGACCCCGAGGCGTTCGAGGGCACCGCGATCGTGTTCGAGGGCCCAGAGGATTACCACAACCGGATCGAGGACGACAGCCTCGGCATCGACGAGCGCACGATCCTCGTGATCCGGGGCGCGGGGCCGCTGGGCTATCCCGGCGGGGCCGAAGTGGTGAACATGCAGCCCCCCGCGCGGCTGATCCGGCAGGGCGTGACCGCGCTGCCCTGCATCGGCGACGGGCGGCAATCGGGCACCTCGGCCTCGCCCTCGATCCTGAACGCCGCGCCAGAGGCGGCGGCGATGGGGGGGCTGGCGCCGATCCGGTCGGGCGACCGTATCCGCATCGACCTGCGGCAGGGCCGCGCCGACATCCTGATCCCCGAGGACGAGCTTGAGGCGCGCCGAGACGCGCTGGCCGCAGCGGGCGGCTTCGCCGTGCCCGAAAGCCAGACCCCCTGGCAGGAGATACAGCGCGGCATCGTTGCCCAGTTCGATAAGGGCATGGTGCTGGAACCGGCGGTCAAGTACCGCGACGTCGGCCGCATCGACAACCTGCCCCGCGACAACCACTAGGCAGGGGCGGGGCCGCCGCGGGTCCTCGCGGCGGCCGCCCCGTCGCCGCGCCTCAGTTCACCCGCCAGAACACCAGGTCGCGCATGCCCCCCACCGGGAACAGCGCCAGTTCCTGCCCGGCGTCATAGACGATCAGGCAGCGGTACTCGTCGGGGTCCGACCCGCTGCGCAGGATCATCGCCGGGCCGTCCTCGAACGCGCCCTCGCAGGTGTCGGCCAGCGTCATGATCGAGGTGTCGGTGGGGATGCCGCCCGACATCTCCTCGAACACGCCGCCGTAGATCACCACCTCGTAGGACGGATCCTCGTAGGACCGCCAGAAGCCCTGCAATTGGTTCCGCAGCCCCGCGAAGGGATCGTAGCCCTCAAGGCTGTAGTCGCGGATGGTCACGTCGGCGGTGATGCCCTGATAGCCGATCATGTCGCCCTCGATCACGATGGGCGTGTTGACCGGCAGGTGCATCATGTCTTCCAGGAACCAGCCCGGTGTCGGATCGGCGGAATTGGCCACATAGCGCCAGCCGTCGGCGTGGATCTCGCATTGCATCGAGGCGTCGAAGACGTCGCAATGGCTGAAGATCCCTGCGATGGTGTAGGGCTCGCCATAGGTGCCGGGGGCGGGCACGTCCTCGCCGTTCGACATCTCGTCCATGCCCGGATCGTCGTACTCGCCGGGGATCGGCCCGCCGAAGGCCGCCGCGTCCAGCCAGATCGTCCAGCTGACGGCATTGCCCACGTCGACCTCGGTAAAGGCCGACCGGTCATAGCCGCGCTCGGCGCATTGCTCGTCGCCCCGGATCGTGAAGACCGACGGCGAGGTGCAGAAATAGTAGTTCTCGGTCAGGAACTCTTCGCCGGCGACAGTTGCGCGCCAATAGTAGTAGCGGTTCGGCAGATCGCCCCCGATGGCCACGCTGCAATCGTTGGCGGCCACGTTCCACCAGCCTTCGGACACCCAGTCCTCGCCGTCCGAATAGCCGATGGCCACGCTGACCGTCTGTGTCGTGTCATTGCAGAACTGAAGCTCTGCGGCAGCGGGTCCGGCAAGCATGGCAAGGCAAAGCGGCAAGGCGTGACGAAGCATCGAGGGGCCTTTCTGTTCATGACGCAGCGCGCCGGTTGTCTTGCACCATTTCACGTCAGCGCCCGGCCGTGCACCCCCTTTTTGCCCTCGTGTGCGGCATTGAACCCGCTAGGATTCAGGCCTTTACTGCAGGCGGGGGAGGATCGCGATGAACCTTGCGCTGTGGCTGGAACGGACGGCGGCGACCCATGGCGACAGTCCCGCGCTTCTGCTGGGCGAACGGGTGGTCACCGATTATGCCGGCTTTCACGCGCGCGCCAGTGCGGTCGCCGCCGCGCTGACGGACCGGGGAATCGCCCCCGGGGACCGCGTGGCGATCTTCATGAAGAACGATCCCGATTACCTCGTGGCGCTTTACGCCATCTGGATCGCCGGCGCCGTCGCGGTGCCGGTCAACGCCAAGCTGCACCCCAGGGAAACCGCGTGGATCCTGTCCGATTCCGGCGCGGCGCTGGCGTTCGTCTCGCCTGGGCTTGGGGGCGGCCTGGGGCCGGAAACGCCGGTTCCGTTGATCGACACTGGCGGGGCAGATTTCGCGGCCATGGCCCGGGCCACGCCGCGCGCCCCTGTCCCCCGCGCGCCCGAGGATCTGGCATGGCTGTTCTACACCTCGGGCACCACCGGGCGGCCCAAGGGCGTGTGCATCACGCACGGCATGCTCATGTCCATGTCGCTGGCCTATCCGGTGGACGTTGATCCGGTGCGGCCGGAGGACGGCGCGCTTTACGCCGCGCCGATGAGCCATGGCGCGGGGCTTTATGCCCTGATCCACGTGCGCATGGGCTGCCGCCATGTGGTGCCCGCCTCGGGCGGGTTCGATCCGGCCGAGGTGCTGGCACTGGGCCGCGCGCTGGGCCCCTTGTCGATGTTCATGGCGCCCACGATGATCCGGCGGCTGACCGACGCCGCCCGCGCCAGCGGCCAGTCGGGCGAGGGGCTGCGCACCATCGTCTATGGCGGCGGGCCGATGTACCTGGCCGACATCGTCGAGGCGGTGGACCTGATGGGCCCCCGCTTTGTCCAGATCTACGGGCAGGGCGAATGCCCCATGGCGATCACCGCCCTGTCGCGGGCCGAGGTCGCGGACCGCGCCCACCCCCGCTGGCAGGACAGGCTCGGGTCGGTGGGCCGCGCGCAGTCGTTGGTCGAGGTCGCCGTGGGCGATGCCCATGGCCGCCCCCTGCCGGTGGGCGAGACGGGCGAGATCATGGTGCGCGGCGCGCCCGTCATGCCCTGCTACTGGCAGAACCCCGCCGCCACCGCGAAGACCCTGCGCGATGGCTGGCTGATGACGGGCGACGTGGGGCGGCTCGATGCCGACGGCTACCTGACGCTGGCCGACCGGTCCAAGGACGTCATCATCTCGGGCGGCACCAACATCTACCCGCGCGAGGTGGAAGAGGCGCTTCTGACCCATCCCGGCGTGCACGCGGTGTCGGTGGTCGGCCGCCCCTCTGCCGAATGGGGCGAGGACGTGGTGGCCTTCGTCGTCGCCGCGCCGGGGCAGGCACCTGACCCCGCCGCGCTGGATGCCCATTGCCTTGACCGGATCGCCCGGTTCAAGCGGCCCAAGGATTACGTGTTCGTGCCGGACCTGCCCAGGAACAACTATGGCAAGGTCCTGAAGACAGAGCTTCGCAAGCGGCTGGAGGAGGACGCGACATGACGGACCTGAGCGGAAAGACGGCGCTGGTCACCGGATCGGTGCAGGGGATCGGGCTGGCCATCGCCCGCGCGCTGGCGGGCGCGGGCGCGCGCATCGCGGTCAACGGGCTGGCCGGCGACGTGCAGATCCACGAGGTCTGCGAGATCCTGCGCGCCGATGGCGCCCCGCAGGCAGAGTTCTTTCACGGCGACCTGCGCAACCCCGACGACATCGAGCGCATGATGCAGGCCGTCGCGGCCTGGGGCGGGCCGGACATCCTGGTGAACAATGCGGGCATCCAGCACACCGCGCCCCTGGCCGAGATGCCGCGCGCGCAATGGGACGCGATCCTGTCTGTGAACCTTTCGGCGGCGTTTCACACCATGCGCGCGGCGATGCCGGGCATGGCGGCGCGCGGCTATGGCAGGGTGGTCAACATCGCCAGCGTCCACGGGCTGGTCGCCTCGAAGGACAAGGCGCCCTATGTCGCGGCCAAGTTCGGGCTGGTGGGCCTGTCGCGCGTGGCGGCGCTCGAATACGCCGACAAGGGCAGCCGGGCCTCGGGCGGGGTCACGGTGAACTGCCTGTGCCCGGGCTGGACCGAAACCGCGATCATAGAGCCGCAGATCGCCGCGCGCGCGGCGCTGCATGGCGGCGACCGGGACATGGGCATCGCCGATCTGCTGGCCGAAAAGCAGCCCTCGCGCCGCACCTCGGACCCCGCGGAAATCGGCGCGCTGGCGCTTTGGCTGTGCGATCCGGTGGCCCATAACCTGACCGGCGCGGCGATTCCCATCGACGGCGGCTGGACGGCACAATGACCGTTCCGGCCCGTGCCACGCGCCGCGGTGTCAGGCCGCGGCGGGCAGCAGGCGGTCGAGGATGCCGGGCAGGTCCGCGAAATCGGTGAAGGCCATGTCATGCGGCAGCTCGGCCACGGGCGACTTGCGGTAGCCCTCGGTGAACAGCGCAAAGGGCAGTCCGGCGCGGCGGGCGGTCTCGGCATCGGTTTCGCTGTCGCCGACATAAAGCACCCGATGCGCCCCAAGCGCCTCGACCGCGTGGTGCAGCGGCGCGGGATCGGGCTTGCGCACCGGCAGGGTATCGCCGCCCACGACGACCGGGAAATGCGCCGCCATGCCCATGAGGTTCAGGATCGCGCGGGCCGGGGCCTCTGGCTTGTTGGTGCAGATCGCCATCGGCACGCCCGCCGCCGACCATCCCGCCAGCAGGTCCACTACGCCCCTATAGGGACGGGTCAGCGTGGCGGGGTCCGCGTCATAGTGGCCCGAGAACCTTGCCAGAAGCTCCGGATGGTCCGACGCGGGCAGGTCGCGCGCGCGCATCACCCGCTCGACCAGGGTGGGAATGCCGTTGCCGATGAAGGACGTGACCTCGGCAAGGCCGAGCGCCTCGGCGCCGATCTCGGCCAGGGTGCGGTTCACGGCGGCGTGGATATCGGGCGCGCTGTCGATCAGGGTGCCGTCGAGGTCGAAGACGACGCCCCTCATGCCGCCTTCCACTTGATGGAACAGCCCATCGAGGGCACCTGCGTTTCCGGGCCGCGCCCGGTATCTGCGATCAGGCGCATGGCATCAACCAGCTCCTTCCGCGCGCCCTCGGGACGCTCGGCGCGGCCATGCGCATCGAGCCGCCCGCGGTATTGCAGCCCGCCCGCCGCGTCGAAGCCGAAGAAATCGGGCGTGCAGGCGGCACCATAGG
>JAUIIC010000208.1 GCA_030431935.1 Alphaproteobacteria bacterium
CCGGCGGTCGGGCCCCTGACCAACGCCCGCGTCCTGAAGATCGCCGTTCCCATCGTGCTGTCGAACGCCACGGTGCCGATCCTCGGCGCGGTGGACACGGGCGTGGTGGGCCAGATGGGCGCCGCCGCGCCCATCGGCGCGGTCGGGATCGGGGCGGTGATCCTGTCGGCGGTCTACTGGATGTTCGGGTTCCTGCGGATGGGCACCACCGGGCTGACGGGCCAGGCGCATGGCGCGGGCGACGCGCCCGAGGTCGCGGCGCTTCTGACCCGCGTGCTGATGGTGGGCGGCGCGGCGGGCGTCGTCATCATCGCGCTTCAGGTGCCGCTGTTCTGGGCGGCGTTCAAGGCCGCGCCGGCCTCTGCCGAGGTCGAGGCGCTGGCGCGCGACTACATGGCGGTGCGGGTCTGGTCGGCGCCGGCGGCCATCGCGATCTTCGGCATCACCGGCTGGCTGATCGCGCTGGAGCGGACGCGCGGGGTCCTGGTGATCCAGCTGTGGATGAACGGGCTGAACATCGCGCTGGACCTGTGGTTCGTGCTGGGGCTGGGCTGGGGCGTCAAGGGCGTGGCGCTGGCCACGGTGATCGCGGAATGGTCGGGGCTGGCGCTGGGCCTGTGGCTGTGCCGCGATGCGTTCCGGCGGCCCGAATGGCGCGATTGGGCGCGGGTCTTCGACCGGCTGCGGCTGACGCGGATGGCCGTCGTCAACACCGACATCCTGATCCGGTCCCTCCTGCTAGAGGCGATCATGATCTCGTTCATGTTCCTGGGGTCGGATTTCGGCGACGTGCCGCTGGCGGCCAACCAGATCCTGATCCAGTTCCTGATGGTCACCGCCTTCGCAATGGACGGGTTCGCCTTTTCCGCCGAGGCACTGGTGGGGCAGGCGCTGGGTGCGCGGCGGCGCGCGGCCCTGCGGCGCGCGGCGATCCTGACATCGGCCTGGGGGGCGGGGGCGGGGGTCCTTCTGGCGGTGGCCTTCGCGCTGCTGGGCGGGCCGGTGATCGACATGATGACCACCGCGCCCGAGGTGCGCGAGGCGGCGCGCGTCTACCTCGTCTACATGATCGCCGCACCGATCGCGGGCATGGCGGCGTGGATGCTGGACGGGATCTTCATCGGCGCCACCCGGACCCGCGACATGCGCAACATGATGGCGGTGTCGGCTGCGGTTTATGCGGTGGCCGTGGTCTTGCTGGTGCCGGCCCTGGGCAACCACGGGCTTTGGCTGGCCTATCTGTTGTCCTTCGTGGTGCGTGGCATCACGCTGGGCCTGCGCTATCCGGCGCTGGAGGCAGAGGCGGACCGCCCGGCCTGACGGGCTAGAGGATCGCCAGCACCGCCTCTGGCGGGCGGCCGAGCGCGGCCTTGCCGTTGGCGAAGACAACGGGCCGTTCGATCAGCTTCGGCACCCTTGCCATGGCGGCGATCAGCGCATCCTCGGGGCTGTCCTTCGACAGGCCCTCGGCGCGGAACTCGGGTTCCTTCACGCGCATCGCGGCGAGGGCGGGCAGGTTCATCGCGGCCAGCGCGGCGCGGATCTCGGCCTCGGACGGCGGGTCGGTCAGGTAAAGCCGGACCTGCGGGTCGATCCCCCGCTCCTGCAACAGCGCCAGCGTCTGGCGCGATTTGGTGCAGCGCGGGTTGTGCCAGATGGTGATGTCGGTCATGTCCATGCCTTCCTGTCGGTGCCCACGGCCTCTGCGACGTTGTCGAACCCGTCGCGCGCCAGCAGGGCGTCAAGGCCCTGCGCGATGCCCGCCGCCAGCGACAGCCCCTGATAGACCATCGCGGTATAGAGTTGCACCGCCGTCGCACCGGCGCGGATCTTGGCATAGGCGTCCTCGGCAGAGCCGATCCCGCCGACGCCGATCAGCGGAAGCGCCCCGCCGGTCTCGCCCGACAGCCGCGCCAGGACGCGGGTCGAGCGGGCGAAGAGCGGCGCGCCCGACAGCCCGCCGGCCTGATCCCTGGCCGGGCTTCGCAGCCCGTCCCGGGACAGCGTCGTGTTGGTGGCGATGATGGCATCGACGCCCGCGTCCATCGCGACGGCGGCGATCTCGGCGATCTCGGCATCGGTCAGGTCGGGCGCGATCTTGAGGAACACGGGCAGGGGGCGGGCCAGGTCCGAGCGCGCCTCCATCACGCCCGCCAGCAGGCCGCGCAGGGCGTCGGCGCCTTGCAGGTCGCGCAGCTTCTCGGTGTTGGGGGACGAGACGTTGACGGTGGCGAAATCGGCGTGCGGGCCGCAGGTGCGCAGCACGCGGGCGAAATCGGCGGCGCGGTCGTCGCTGTCCTTGTTCGCGCCGAGGTTCAGGCCCACCGGGATGCCGGAGGGCCGCGCGGCAAGGCGGGCCGCGATGGCGTCGGCCCCGTCGTTGTTGAAGCCGAAGCGGTTGATGGCGGCGCGGTCCTCGGCCAGCCGAAAGAGGCGCGGGCGCGGATTGCCGGGTTGCGGGCGCGGCGTGGCTGCGCCGACCTCCAGAAACCCGAAGCCCGCGCGCATCAGCGGGCCAAGCGCCGTGGCGTTCTTGTCGAAGCCCGCCGCGAGGCCCACGGGATTGGGCAGGTCGAGCCCCGCAAGACGCACGGCAAGGCGCGGTGCGCGCACCGGACCGGGCAGGGGCGCAAAGCCCGTGTGCAGCGCCTTCAGCGCCAGACCGTGCGCCGTTTCCGGGTCGATCCGGCGCAGCGCCAGCAGGCCGACCCGCTCGACGAGGCTCATCCGAAGCGTCCGCCCGCGTCGGCCGGCGCGCAGCGGATCAGGCGGGACGTGGCGACGGCGGCCTGCCGGTGAACCACGGCCAGACGGTAGTCGGGGTCCGTCACCATCGCGAGAAAGGCGTGTGCATCGGGATAGCGGGCGATGAACACCTCGTCCCAGGCCTCATCCGAAGGGCCGATCAGCGTGGTTTCGAACCGGCCGCGCCACAGGATCGACCCGCCCACCCGGTCCAGCACCGGCCCGCTGTCGCGGCCATAGTTGGCATACGCCTCGGCCCCGCTCAGCCCGGCATCGGCCAGCGCATGCCCGGCGGGATAGGCGGCATGGTCGCGGAACCGCACCAGGTTCAGCATCTCGATCGGCGTGTCGCGATCCAGGGCCTTGAAGGCTGCGAACTGGGCGCGTTCGGGATCGACGTGCGCCGCCATTCCACCTCCGGCAACCCGCCGGGAGGCAGCAGGTTCCCGGCCCCGTCCGAGACCAGGCGCTGGTGGCTGACCACATCTGTCATCCGCAGACGGCGGTAGAGATGCGGAAACAATGCCCCGCCGCGCGACGGCTCCCATTTCAGGTCGTCGCCCAGCGCATCGCTGTCGCAGGCCGCCACGATCAACTCGGGCTCGTCCGAGAAGTATTTCGAAGCGGTCTCGGGCGCCTGTTCGGCGGTCGAGAAATGGATATAGCCATCCGACAGGTCGACGGGGGCGCCGGCGGTCTCGCCTGCGGCCTCGAAAGACGCCCATTCGCGGGGGCGAAAGATCTTGTAGATCAGCATGCTTCCGATCTGACGTGCGGCGGATGCGGCGTCAAGCGGCGTGATGCAGCGCCAGAGGGCGGGGATGCTCGGATTTCAGCTGCGGCGTGCCCGAACGTCATCGGCATTTCACCAAGGGTTTTGACTTTGCGTCAGCGGCGAGTCACCATTTTTCCAGAAACACCGAAAAAGGATATCCGATGTCTGTTCGTTTTCTTACCGGCGTGGCGGCACTTGCGCTTTGTGCCGGCACGGCCTCTGCCGACTACAGCCTGACCATCCTGCACATCAACGACCTGCACAGCCGGATCGAGCCGATCAACCGCTTCGATTCCACCTGCTCGGCCGGGGATAACGCCGAGGGCAAGTGTTTCGGCGGTGTCGCGCGTCTGAAGACCAAGATCGACGAGATCCGGGCCGAAATGGACGGCCAGAACCTTCTGGTTCTGGATGCGGGCGACCAGTATCAGGGCTCGCTGGTCTACACGACCTACAAGGGCGATGTGGCCATCGAGATGATGAACCTGATCGGGTTCGACGCGATGGCCGTCGGCAACCACGAGTTCGATGATGGCCCCGAGGGGCTGGCCAAGCTCGCCGAAGGCGCGGACTTCCCGGTGCTGTCGGGCAACCTCGATCTCAGCCAGTCCGATCTTCTGCGCGACATCGTCGGCGACTACGTGATTCTCGAAGTGGGAGGAGAGCGGATCGGGATCGTGTCCGCGCTGGCCACCGACACGGTCGAGACCTCGTCGCCCGGGCCGAACGTGATCTTCCAGGACGAGATCGAGGCACTGCGCGCCGATGTCGCGGCGCTGGAGGCCGAGGGCGTCACCAAGATCATCGCGCTGACCCACGTGGGCCTTCCCAAGGACCTCGAGATCGCGGCGGCGGTCGAAGGAATCGACGTCGTCATCGGCGGCCATTCGCATACGCTGATGCTCAACAACGATGCCGACACGCCCAGCTATCCCGAGATGGTCGGCGCCGTGCCGGTGGCCCAGGCCTATGCCTACTCCAAGTATCTTGGCCGGCTGGACCTGACCTTCGACGACGCCGGAAACCTGACGGCGGTGTCGGGCGATCCGATCCTGCTCGACGCCTCGGTGGCCGAGGACGCCGATGTCGTGGCGCGGGTGGCCGAACTGACCGGGCCCATCGAGGAGATGAAGGCGCGGGTCGTGGCCGAGACGAGCGATGCCATCGAGGGCGACCGCTCGGTCTGCCGCGCGGTGGAATGCCCGATGGGCAACCTCGTGGCCGACGCGATGCTCGACCGCGTTGCCGACCAGGGCATCCAGATCGCGATCCAGAACGGCGGCGGCCTGCGCGCGTCGATCGACGCGGGCCCGGTGACGATGGGCGAGGTGCTGACGGTCCTGCCGTTCCAGAACACGCTGTCCACCTTCCAGGTGACCGGTGCGACGATGATCGCGGCACTTGAAAATGGCGTCAGCCAGATCGAGGAAGGCGCGGGCCGCTTCCCGCAGGTGGCCGGCCTGAAATACACCCTCGACGTCAGCCAGGCGGCGGGCAGCCGCGTGTCCGACGTCATGGTGATGGAGGACGGAACCTGGGTGCCGATCGACCCGGCCAAGGTCTATGGCGTTGTGTCCAACAACTTCATGCGCAACGGCGGTGACGGCTACGGCATGTTCCGCGACGCGATGAACGCCTATGACTTCGGCCCCGACCTGGCCGACGTGACGGCTGAATACCTTGCGGCGAACGCGCCGTACGCGCCCTTCACCGATGGGCGCATCACCGCGAAGTAAGCCCCGGCGCTTGCACTTTGGGCCCCCCGCCGCGATGCTGGCGGGGGGCCTTTCATTTCGGGGCAGGCGATGGACCATCCTCTGATCGACCTGATCAACCAGAAGATCCGCGCGGCCGAGGCCGAGGGCGCGTTCGACAACCTGCCCGGCGCGGGCAAGCCGCTGCCGCCCTGCGACGACCCCGGGAACGCCGTGCTGAACCGCATCCTGAAGGACAACGGCGCCGTGCCCGAGGGCGTGGCCGTGATGCAGGCGCTTGCGCGGCTGCGCGCGGAACTGATCGAGACCGGCGACCGCACGCGGCGGCGCGAGATCGTGACCGAGATGTCGCTTCTTGAAACGCGGCTGGCGCTGGTCCGGCGCGATGCGCGGCGCTGATCCATGTGCGGGCGCTTTGCCATCACGCTGCCCGACGATGCCATGGCGCAGCTGTTCGAGGCCGCGCCCGCGAACGACCTGCCGCCGGTGCCGAACTACAACGTCTGTCCGACGAACCGGGTGCATGCGGTGGTCGCGGGCGAGAGCGGGCGGCGGCTGACCGCCATGCGCTGGGGCTTTGTCCCGCACTGGTACAAGACGCCGTCCGATGGGCCGCTGCTTATCAACGCGCGGGCCGATACGATCGCGGAAAAGCCCGCCTTTCGCGCCGCCTGCCGCGAACGGCGCTGCCTGATCCCGGCCACGGGCTTCTACGAATGGACCAAGGACGACGCGGGCGCCCGGCTGCCCTGGTACATCCACCGGGCCGATGGCGCGCCCATCGCCTTTGCCGGCGTCTGGCAGGACTGGGAGCGCGAGGGCGATCGGCTGACGACCTGCGCCATTGTCACGACAGAGGCCACGGGCCCCGTGACGCGGATCCACCACCGGATGCCCGTCAGCGTGGCGCCCGATGACTGGGGGCTCTGGCTGGGAGAACAAGGCAAGGGCGCTGCCCTTCTGATGCGGCCGCCGCCGGAGGAGACCTATGTCTTTCACCGGGTCGATCCGGCGGTGAATTCCAATCGCGCGGCGGGTGCGGCGCTGATCGCGCCGGTCGCGGTCTGACGGGCTGGACCCCGGCGCGCGGCTTCCGCTAGTATCCCGCGACGATCGGAAGTGCTGGGGATGGGCGTGTGATTGGACGTTTGCGTGCGGGTGCGGTCATTGCCGCCTGCCTTGCATTGGCTGCCTGTCAGCTTCAGACCTACGGCGTCTCGGGTGCCTACACCTGGGACAACCCCGAACCCGTGGCCGTCGACATGCCTGCCGGTGCGCTCAGCATCCGCCAGCAGTTCCGCCCCGACGTGGACGGCGGCCTGGGCGCGCACAACGGTTTCGATGTCTGGGGGCCGGTCGGCACGCCGGTCCTTGCCGTGGCGCCGGGCCGCGTGATCCAGTCCTTCTACGAACCTGCCTACGGCAACCAGATCGTCGTCGATCATGGCCCCGACGAGAAAGGGCGGCGGGTGCACAGCGTCTACGTTCACCTGCGTGACCGCATGGCCGAGGTGGGCGACGCGGTGGCGCGGGGCGAGCAGATCGCGACCATGGGCGCGACCGGCGCGCTTGGCATGGCGGTGCACCTGCATTTCGAATTGCGGCGCGGCAATGCCGCCAGCCCCGTGCCAAGCGCCCTGGATCCGCACCTGTTGTGGGTGGACGGTCCGGGCAAGGTGACCTGCTACGACCCTAGCCGCCGCTATCCGGCAAAACCCTTCGGCATCACCTACCCGACCCCCTGCAAGGACAGCTGACAAAAAAAGGCCGTGCCTAGGCACGGCCGTCCAGTCAGGGAGGACTCGTTACATCGCGCTGCCGCTGCGTCTGGCCCATCGGGGTCGATCGCAGGCAACTGCCTATATCATAGGCAGGGATTGCGGCGAATCTGTGGCGCGTGTTTCCAGCCTGATTTCAATGGCTTCCATGCCCCTGAACAGGTGATGCGGGGCGCGGCGCACCTCAGTCCCTCGGGGCCGGTGCGCCTCCCTCGAACCGGTTCTCGCGCCAGTAATCGCAAGGGTCGTCCTGCATCTGGAGGTGCAGTCCGTCGCCGGTGTAGGGATGCGCACGCGCCAGCGCCTCGTCCACCTCGATGCCGAGCCCCGGCGCGTTGGGCGCCTCGATATATCCGCCCTCGGCCCGGATCGTGCCCTTGATGAGCGCGTCGTGAAACGGTGTCTCGATGGTCTCGGCCATCAGGAGGTTGGGGATCGACACTGCAAGCTGGATGTTCGCGGCCCATTCCACCGGCCCGGCGTAAAGATGCGGGGCCATCTGGGCGTTGAACGCCTCGGCCATGGCGGCGATCTTGCGGGCTTCCCAGAGGCCCCCCGCGCGCCCCAGCGCGGGTTGCAGGATCTCGGC
>JAUIIC010000004.1 GCA_030431935.1 Alphaproteobacteria bacterium
TAGGCAGGTCAGGGGCGGGCAAGGCCCTTCGAAGGGCCTTGGACCACGCGATTTGAAATCGCGTGGCAAGCGGTTTGAAAACCGCTTGGCCAAGCCGCTTCGAAGCGGCTTTTGCCGTTGCCGCTGCGGCTCCGACGCGTTTCACCGCCCTAAACGATCCGCGAAGAAACCAATGTATTGTCGAGGTGCCATCGCATTCTCGCCGGATTTCGCCCCGATACCGTTTCCCGAGGGGCCGAAATGAAGAGTTGAGCAATGGACCGTTTGACGGAAATGGAGGCCTTCGCGACTGTTGTCGACCAGGGGGGCTTTACCGACGCCGCGAAGAAGCTGGGGATCTCCAAGTCCGCGGTGTCGAAGCACGTATCCTCGCTGGAGGCGCGGCTTGGCGCGCGTCTTCTGAACCGGACGACGCGGCGTGTCAGTCCGACCGAGATCGGGCTTGCCTATTACGACCGTGCCCGCCGGGTGCTGAACGATGCGGGCGAGGCGGACGCGCTGGTGACCTCGATGCAGTCCGCGCCTTCGGGCCTTCTGCGGATCTCGGTCGCCACCGATTTCGGCGTGAACCACCTGTCGCCGATCCTGGGCGAGTTCCTGCAGGAATTCCCCGAGATCACCGTCAACATGGTGCTGAACAACCGCTACGTGGAGCTTATCAGCGAAGGCTTCGACATGGCCGTGCGCATCGGCGAGCTGGAGGACAGCACCCTGCGCGCCCGCAAGCTGACCGAGACCACCAAGCGGATGATCGGCGCGCCGTCCTATTTCCAGAAGTTCGGCCGCCCGATGAAGATCGACGACCTGAACGAGCACAAGCTGCTGCACTATTCCAGCCAGTCCTCGGGCAATGTCTGGAAGCTGACCGCGCCCTCGGGCGAGAAGCGGCAGGTGCGCACCGCCGGCTGGCTGAGCGTGAACGACGGGCAGTCGCTGCTCAATGCCGCGATCAGCGGGCTGGGCATCGCCTATCTGCCGAGCTTCCTTTACGGCGACGCGCTGGCCAAGGGGCAGGTGGAAGAGGCCATTCCGGACCTGCCGGTCGAGACGCAGGGCATCTACGCCGTCTATCCGCCGGGCCGGTTCACCCAGCCCAAGGTGCGGGCGTTCATCGACTTCCTCGTGAACCGCTTTGCCGACAAGGGGCCGGACGCCTGGTAGGCGTGGCCCCCGACGATCCCGGGGCGTATCGCACCCACCCGGAGTGAAGACCGCGCCAAGGCAGACGAGGCAGCGTTTGCGAAGTCAAACGCCTTCGTCTGCCTTGGCGCGGTCGATTGTGTGCGAAACGCTTTAGCCATCGGACAGCAGGACCGCCTCGACCCGGCGGTTCTGCGTTCTGCCGTCCGGCGTGGCGTTGCTGGCCAGGGGCGCGAGGTAGCCGATGCCCTCGGCGCTGATCTGGTCGGGGCCGACGCCGTAATCCTCGACCAGCCGATCCGCCACGGCGGCGGCACGCCGGCGGGACAGCGCGATGTTGTTTTCCAGCGTGCCCTTGGCGTCGGTATGGCCCACCAGCACGACGCGGCGCGCGGGATCCGCCGTCAGGTAGGCGGCCAGGTCGTCGAGCGATGTGAACCTGCCGTCCGACAGGTCCGCCGACCCGGTTTCGAAGCGCAGATCGACCAAGGTGGCGCGGCCCGCGCTGCGCAGTTGCGCGACGAGGTCGGCGACCGGCGCGGGCGTCGGGGCCTCGACGAGATCGGGCGCCTTCGTCGTGGCCGTCAGGGCCATGCGGGTTTCTATCGTGCCGACGCGGGTCATCTGGACATAGCCCGCCTGCGATGTCCGGCTGACCAGCAGGCTGACGTAATCCGGCGCGCTGGCGTCCGGGCGCCGGGCCGCGAGATAGCGGAAATCGCCGAGATCCACGTGCATCGCGGGCGCGGCCAGCACGTCGGTTTCAAAGCGGAAGTCGAAGCCGCCGCAGGCGTCGTCGTCGCATTCGAACAGGATCTCGTAGCCGTCGGCCATCAGCTGATCGCGCAGGGGCGCCAGCAGGTCGAGCGTCGAGACATCGGGCGACTCGATCCGCCATGCGCGCTGGTGCAAGAGGCCCTCGGCCACGATGCGATCCATCCCGCCGTCGTGATAGCCGGAGATCGCGATGGCGTGGCTGTCGTGATCCGACATCAGGTCGGCCGTCTGGACCGCGGGCGCCGGCAGGTCCAGCGCCGCGGCGGCGGGCAGGGTGCCGGGCGTCAGCGCCAGTGCAAGGGCAAGGCGGGCCACGCGGGTCATCGGGCCTGCGCGTGGTATTCGGGGTTGGGCCGCATGTCGACCGCCGAGGCTACCCGGTTCGTCATGTTGAAGAACCCCGCGACCGAGGCGATGTCGAAGATGTCGCGGTCGGAAAAGCCCACGTCGCGCAGCGCCTGGCGGTCCGCTTCCTCGACCTTCGCGCTGGCCTCTGTTAGCTTGACGGCGAAATCCAGCATGCCGCGTTGGCGCGGCGACAGATCGGCGGTGCGATAGTTCATCACCATCCGCTCGCCCAGGACCGGGTCGCCCGACAGTTCCCGAACGGCGGCGCCATGCGCCACCTGGCAATACCAGCAGCGGTTGGTGGACGAGACGACGACGGCGATCATCTCTCGCTCGAGCTTGGTCAGGCCGCTGTCGCCCAGCATCAGGTCGTTGTACATCGCGGTGAAGGCGTTCAGCTTGGCGATGTCGAAGGCATAGGCGCGCAGGACGTTCGGGACCATGCCCAGCTTGTCCTGGCAGACCGAGAAATATTTCGCGGTCGCATCGGGCAATGGATCGACCATGGGCAGGTCGAGCGCTGTGGGCCTGTCTGTCTGCTCGGTCACGTGGGTGTCGGTGTGCCTGTCTGGGGGTCCGCCATACGGTAGTGGTAGTGTCCCACAACGGTTATCCCCAGGGAAGCATAGAGCGCATTGGCCGGCGCGTTTCCGCGTGTGACGGCAAGGGCGAGCGTATCGGCGCCCTGATCGTGGGCCCAGTGCGCGGCGAGCCTCAAGATATTGGTCGCGACGCCCTGCCGCCGCTGGTGCGGGGGCACCTCTATCGCGTGAATCATCGCCACGCGCCCCGCGCAGGACACGAAGGCGGTGCCTGCGGGCTGATCGTTGTGGCGCGCGAGGATGCCGGTTTTCGGCGCGGCGGCCCGTTGCATCACGGCGATTCGCGCCGGGCCGATCCCGCCCTCGGCCCAGAGATCGCGCTGGATGGCGAGAAGCGGCCAGAGGGTAAAGGCCGTCATCCGCTTGACCGGTTCCCCGGTGAAGCGCGCGACCGGGAAGGCGTAGATCAGCGTGGGATCGGCGATGGCGTAGCGCCGCGCCTCCAGAAGCGCGTCCAGCCGGTCCTCGCCCGGGCGCAGCATGAACAGCGGGGTCTGCCCAAGGGCCTGCATCGCCTGTTCGGCGGCAAGGATGTCGGTGTCGGTCACCGGACCCTCGGCGGTGGCGGCAGAGACGCGCTTGCCGCCGCCCTGCCCGTCGCGGATCGTCCAGGGGCCCTGGCGTGTGGTCGCGGCGGCGGGCCATGTGGCTGAAAGCGCCGCGAAGACCTCTGCCACGGTCGGCTGGCTCATGACGTCTGCCCGGGGAAGAGCGCGGCCAGGGCGGCGCGCGCGGCCGCGACCCGCGCGGGATCGGTGCCGCGGATGACGATGTTCGCGCCGTAGCGGCCGTCGCGGATGAAGGGATAGCTGCCCAGCGACAGGTCGGGGTGCGCCGCCGCGATGTCGCCCAGCGGGCCCGCGATATCGCCTTCGGGCCGGTCGATGCGCAGGGTCTCGGAGATCAGCGGTGCGCCGCCCGTCAGCGTCGGCAGAAGCCCTGCGACCATCGCCTGGAACACCTGCGGCACGCCGGCCATGACGTGGACGTTGCCCAGCGTGAAGCCGGGCGCGGCGGACACCGGGTTCTCGATCAGCGTGGCGCCGTCGGGGATGCGCGCCATGCGCAGGCGCGCGGCGTTCATCTCTGTCCCCTGCCGGTCGTAATGCGCCTGAAGCAGCGCGCGCGCGTCGTCGCGCACGTCGATACGGGCGCCGAAGGCGTCGGCGATGGCATCGGCGGTGATGTCGTCATGGGTGGGCCCGATGCCGCCCGAGGTAAAGACATGGTCCCACGTGGCGCGCAGCGCGTTCAGGGCCGCGACGATGGCGGCGTGATCGTCCGAGACCACGCGCACCTCTTTCAGGTCGATGCCCGCGCGCGTCAGCTCTCCGGCCAGGTGGTGCATGTTGGCGTCGCGGGTGCGGCCCGAGAGGATCTCGTCACCGATCACAAGCATCGCGGCGGTGGGGTTGGGCATGCGGGTGTCCTCCGGCGGGCAAGAATTTTGGAAAATTCTTGGCAAAATCCTTTTCAAGGATTTTCCCCCCGCTCTATAGGGCGGGCAGGATGCGCTTTCCAACCCCCCTTGTCCCCGCGCGGCTGGTCCGGCGCTACAAGCGGTTCCTGGCCGACGTGGTGCTGGAGGCCGACGGGCGCGAGGCGGTGGCGCATTGCCCCAACCCCGGCAGCATGATCGGGCTGGCCGAGCCGGGGATGCGCGTCTGGCTGGAACCCAACGACGACCCGCGCAAGAAGCTGAAGTTCGGTTGGCGGCTGGTGGAATTGCCGGGCGGGCACTGGTCGGGGATCGACACCGCCGTGCCGAACCGGGTGGTCGGAGAGGCGCTGCGCGACCGGGCGATCATCGAGCTGGCGGATTACGGCGGCGTGCGGCCCGAGGTGCGCTATGGCACCAGGAGCCGGGTGGATTTCCTGTTGCAGGAGGCCGGGCTGCCCGACGCCTATGTCGAGGTGAAGAACGTTCACCTGCGGCGCGAAGGCGACTGGGCGGAGTTTCCTGATTGCGTCACCGCGCGTGGCGCGCGGCACCTGGACGAGTTGGCCGCGATGGTCGCCGAAGGGCACCGCGCGGTGATGGTCTACCTGGTGCAGCGCAGCGATTGCGCCCGCTTCCGGCTGGCCGCCGACCTGGACCCCGGCTATGCGGCGGCATTCGCCCGCGCCCGTGCCGCGGGGGTCGAGGCGGTCTGCTACGGCACGCGGATCGACCTGGGGGGCGTGACGCTGGGCCCGGCGCTGGAGATCGCGGACCAGGCTATTCCGGCGCGGTCAGGCGGATGCCGTCGTCATAGGTGAAGGTCACCACGTGGCGGTCCATGCCGGGGGTCTGCGACCACGGATTGACGAAGGCGGTCATCTCCCAGACCTGCGGTTCCATCGTCTCGGGATCGACGAAGACCGAATGGGTGGCGCCGTAGAAATAGCCGCCGCGGTCGGGGTCGGGATCGGATTGGGTGGAGAAGGCGTAGTTCATGAGCATCCTGCCGTCGCGCTCGACCATGCCGTTGCAGGCGGCGTCCTTCAGGTTCGCGGTGCGCTGCTGGTGTTCCAGGCGCATCACCGCGTCGCGGTCCTCGGGCAGACCCGCGCCCGCGTCCGTCCAGGGGCCGTCATGGGTGGGGCCGTTCCAGACACCCGAATCGATGGCCAGCGTGTAGTGCGATTCGGCGGCGACGCCCGCGATGGTGCGCATCGGCGATTCGATGACGGCGTCGAAGATGCGCTGCGGCGTGCCGTCGGGGTTGTAGACCTGGGTGACGGTGCGGTGCGGGCGGCGCGCGAAGGGGTCGAGGTGTTCGGCGTAGAAGGCCCGCACCTCGTCCAGGCAGGCGTCGGCCATGGCGGGCGCGCCTTGCAGGACAAGGGCCAGCGTGATCAGCGGGCGAAGGGTGCTTGGCATGGGCGCTCTCCTTGCGGGTGCGGCGGCGGGGGTGGCCCTTTGCGGCCGCCTCGCCTATGTATCCGGAAGGAAGGATGGAGCGATCAGTGGACGAGCGCAACCAGGGGCGTCTGACAAAGGACGGCATCACACTTCATGAGAGCGCGGATTTCGCGGGGATGCACGCGGCCGGACGCCTGGCGGCCGAGATCCTCGACCGTATCGCGCCGCACGTGTTTCCCGGCCAGACCACCGGCGCGCTGGACGCGATGATCGAGGCCTGGGTCGAGGAGGCGGGGGCGACCTCTGCCACCATCGGCTACAAGGGATACCAGCACGCCAGCTGCATCAGCGTGAACCATGTGGTGTGCCACGGCATCCCCGGCGCCAAGGTGCTGAAGGACGGGGACATCCTGAACATCGACGTGACGGTGATCGTGGATGGCTGGTACGGCGACACCAGCCGGATGTACGTGGCCGGCCAGATGAACCGCAAGGCCGAACGCCTGGTCCAGGTGACGCATGACGCGCTGTTCGTGGGCATCGAGGCGGTGAAGCCCGGCAACACCTTCGGCGACATCGGCCATGCCATCCAGACCTTCGTGGAACGCCAGCGGATGAGCGTGGTGCGCGATTTCTGCGGCCACGGGCTGGGCCGGGTGTTCCACTCGCCGCCGAACGTGCTGCATTACGGGCGTCCCGGCACCGGGCCGGTGCTGGAGGAAGGCATGTTCTTCACCATCGAGCCGATGGTGAACCTTGGCCGCCCGGAAACCAAGGTGCTTGCCGACGACTGGACGGCGGTGACGCGCGACAAGTCGCTGTCGGCGCAGTTCGAGCATTCGGTGGGCGTGACGGCGGACGGGGTCGAGATCTTTACCCTGTCGCCCGGCGGGCTGTTTCATCCCACCTGGGGCTGAGCCGCGGGCGCGTATTCCAGGATCGTGATGTGGGTGTCGCCGTAGCGGCGCGTGTCGCGGGGGCGAAACCCGGCGGGCGCGGGCTGCGGGCCGTTTTCTTCCCAGACCACCAGCGCCCCGGGGGCGATCCAGCCGCCGTTGACGGCGGCGGCCAGCGCGCGGGCGCCGAGGCCCTTGCCATAGGGCGGGTCGAGGAACACCAGCGTGAAGGGATCGCCGGGGTTCGGCCCAAGGCGCGTGGCGTCCCGGCGGTGCAGCGTGGCGATGTCGCCGGTGCGCGTCAGGTCGATATTGCGCGCGATCAGGGCACGCGCCTTGGCGCCGTCATCGACGAAGGTGGCCGCCGCCGCGCCGCGCGACAGCGCCTCTAGCCCCAGGGCGCCGGTGCCCGCGAACAGGTCCAGCACGCGGGCATCGGTGACGGGGTCGCCATGCGCGCCGCCCATCAGCAGGTTGAACAGGCTTTCGCGCACCCGGTCCGAGGTGGGCCGCAGGTGCGCGCCCGCGTCGCCCTTGCCGACAGAGGCAAGCGCGAGGCCGCGGAACTGTCCGGCGATGATCCGCACGCGCCGGTCAGGCCTTTAGCAGGGTCTTGAGGTCCGTCGCCGGGTCGGCGACGGCGGCGGGATCGGGGGATTTGCCCATCTCGATCAGGCGCTTGCCCACCATGTAGGCGCGCGCATCGCTCATCGCGTCGACGGCCAGCAGGGTGTCGCCGGCGTAGTACCAGTGCGAGACGCTGTTCTCGGTGCCGCCGGGGCGGGTGACGATGCGGTCATAGCCGGTGTTCAGCCCGGCGATTTGCAGCTTGACGTCGTACTGGTCGGACCAGAACCACGGTTTCGCGGCATAGGGCTTGCCCGCGCCCAGCATGTTCTCGGCCACGCATTCGGCCTGGTCGATGGCGTTGCCCACGCTTTCCAGCCGGAGCCGCCCGTCGCCGTGCGGGAAGGACGCGCAGTCGCCCGCCGCCCAGATCGCGGGGTCCGAGGTCTGGCCATGCGCGTCGGTGCGAATGCCGTTGTCGATGACCAGCCCGGCGGCCTCTGCCAGGGCGGTGGCGGGCGTGATGCCGACGCCGACGATCACGAAATCCACGTCCAGCTGCGTGCCGTCCGTCAGCGTGGCGCCGGTGACGCGGCCCTCGCCCGTCAGGCGGTCAAGCCCGGTGCCTTCGCGGATCTCGACGCCATGGGCGGCATGGACGCGGCGAAAGAAATCCGAGGTTTCGGGCGCGGCGACGCGTTGCAGGATGCGCGGCGCGGCCTCGACAAGGGTGGTGTGCAGGCCGCGCTTGGCGGCGACCGCCGCGGCCTCCAGCCCGATATAGCCGCCGCCGACGATCAGGACGCGGCGGCCCTCGGTGAACTCGGGCGCCATGGCGTCCACATCGGCCAGCGTGCGGACGGTATAGACGCCGTCCAGCTCGCCGCCGATGGCGCCCGGCAGGCGGCGCGGCACCGCGCCGGTGGTCAGGGCCAGCTTGTCATAGGGGATGGCATGGCCGCCCTGGATCACGACCTTGTCGGCGCGGTCGATCGCGACGACCGTTTCGCCCAGGTGAAGGTCGATCCCGTTTTCCGCGTAATAGCTTTCTGGACGCAGATACAGGCGTTCCAGAGGCATGTCGCCCAAGAGGTAAGCCTTGGACAGGGGCGGGCGCTGATAAGGCGGCTGCGGCTCTTCCCCCATCAGGGCGATGGGGCCGGTGTGGCCCAGCGTGCGCAGCTTGCTGACAAGGGCCTGTCCGGCCTGTCCGGCGCCGATCACGACGATGCGTTCCATGGGGGTCCTCCTGCTGGCCAAGCCGCGCGCAGACCCTATATTCCGCAGCGAAGGAAACGCAAACATTCGAGAGGGACGAAGATGGCGATTTCGGTGGGTGACAGGGTGCCGGAGGCGACGCTGCTGCGACTTGGGGCGGACGGCCCCGAGGGCGTGAAGGTGAGCGAGCTGACCAAGGGCCGCAAGGTGGTGATCTTTGCCGTGCCGGGGGCGTTCACGCCGACCTGCCACATGGCGCATGTGCCCAGCTTCATCCGGGTCAAGGACCAGCTGGCCGAGAAGGGCGTGGACGAGATCGTCTGCCTTGCCGTGAACGACCCGTTCATCATGAAGATCTGGGGCGAGCAGACCGGCGCGACCGAGGCCGGGATCACCATGCTGTCGGACGGCAATTCCGAGTTCACCAAGGCCATCGGCATGGAATTCTCGGCAGAGCCCGTTGGCTTCGTCGACCGCTCGCAGCGTTATGCGATGCTGGTCGAGGACGGCACCGTGACGCGGATGCACATCGAGGAAGGCCGCGGCACCTGCGAGATGTCGGGCGGCGAGGCGATGCTCGAATCGCTTTGACGAAGGGGCGCTGGCCGCTCAGCCGGCCAGCGCATCCATCTTGCTGGCGAGTTTCACGTCGAGGGCCGACAGCCCGCCGGCGTCATGGGTGGACAGCGTCACGTCCACGGTCTTGTAGACGTTGAACCATTCGGGGTGATGGTTCCACTTTTCGGCCCAGAGCGCGGCGCGCGTCATGAAGCCGAACGCCTCGACGAAATTCCGGAACACGTAGGTCTTGGTCATCGCGTCGCGGCCCTCGACCATCTGCCAGCCGGCGTCCAGCAGGGGTGCGAGTTCGGTCGCGCGTTCGGCGTCTGTCAGTTTCTCTGGCATCAGTCCTCCGATGTGACTTTGCGGAACGGTCCGTAACTGGTCAGGACCTCGATTTCTTCGTCCACGGCGGCGCGTTCGGCGCGCAGGTACTGGTCGATGGCATCGCGGAACCCGGCATCCGCGACCCAGTGCAGCGAGTGGCATTGCACCGGCAGATAGCCGCGCGCCAGCTTGTGCTGGCCTTGCGCGCCCGCCTCGACGGTGTCGAGCCCGTGTGCGATGGCATAGTCGATGGCCTGATAGTAGCACAGTTCGAAGTGCAGGCAGGGGTGATCCTCGACGCAGCCCCAGTAGCGGCCGTAAAGCCGGCTGCGCCCGATGAAGTTGAGCGCCCCGGCCACCCAGCGCCCGTTGCGTTCCGCCAGCACCAGCAGCATGTCGTCGCGAAGCGTTTCCTGCGCGGCATCGAAGAAGGCGCGCGTCAGGTAGGGCGTGCCCCATTTGCGTGCGCCGGTGTTCTGGTAGAACCGCCAGAAGGCATCCCAGTGCTCGGGCAGGATCTCGTCACCCGTCAACTGCACGATGCGCCCGCCGAACGCTTGCGCGGTGGCGCGTTCCTTGCGGATGTTCTTGCGCTTGCGCGAGGACAGGTCGGACAGGAAGGCGTCAAAGCTGTCGTAGCCGCGGTTTTCCCAGTGGAACTGGTCGGTGACGCGGTGCAGAAGGCCCATCGCGTCGCCCGCCTGCGCCTCTGCCGCCGTGCAGAAGGTGATGTGGACAGAGGACAGGCGGTTTTCAGACGCCACCTGAACCGCGCCCTGCACCAGCGCGGCCTGCCCCATTTCCTCCAGCCCCGGACGGGTCAGAAGGCGGCGCCCGGTGGCGGGGGTGAAGGGCACCGCGATCTGGAGCTTCGGGTAATAGCGCCCGCCCGCGCGTTCATACGCATGCGCCCAGCTGTGATCGAAGATGTATTCGCCCTGGCTGTGGCCCTTGGCGTACATCGGCGCGGCCGCGATGATCTGGCCGTCCATCGCGGCGGTCAGGTGGCGCGGCTGCCAGCCGGTGCCGGTGCCGACGCTGCGCGACACCTCCAGCGCGCGCAGGAAGCGGTGCGTGGTGAACGGATCCTCGGGGCGGCTGCCGTCGGCGGCCTCTGGACAGGCGCAGGCATCCCAGTCGGCGGCGGGGATGTCGGCAAGGCTGCCCGCTGCGGTGATTTCGATCCGGGGTTCGCGCATGGGTCCTGTCCGCTGATGACCCTAACTTGGCGTGCGGGTGGGAGGCGTCAAGCGCCGGGCCTCGCGGCGGGATATCCTTCGAACGTGATGTTGTCGGCGATGCGGCGGGCCTTGGCCTCTGCCTCGGCGGAGCGAATCGTCCAGCACAGGATCGGCATGCCGCCGGCCTTGAGTTCGGCCACGCGCGGATTGCCGAGATCGCGCGCGAGATGGCTGATGAAGGCAAGGTGCTCGGCATCCGGCAGACCGGCAAGGCGTGTGCGCACGCCCGGCGGCAGAAGCGGCCAGTCGTCGGCCTCGAAGGCGCAGGTGGTCAGGCCCACGGCGCGGTCCGGCAGGTGATGCGCCAGAAGCGCGGCCGAATGGGGGTTGAAGGACATCACCGCCACCGGTCCGTCATAGCCCGCAAGCGCGTCGGTGGTGGCCTGCTCCAGGGCGCCGACGTCTGGGCCCATCGCACCGTCCTGGTCCTTTATCTCGACCAGTAGCGGGACGCGCCCGGCGACCAGAGACAGGACGTCCCTCAGCATCGGGATTCGCTCGTCGCTGCCGTTCAGGGGGATGCGCCCGAGTTCCGCGGCGGTGCACAGGCGCACCGGCCCCTTTTCTGGCGTCATCCGGTCGAGGTGGTAGTCGTGGAACACCACGGCCTGTCCATCCGCCGACAGTTGCAGGTCGATCTCGATGGGATAGCCCGCGGCGATGGCGGCACGGATGGCCGCGAGCGAGTTCTCGGGCCGGCCCGCCGCGCCGTCGTGATAGGCGCGGTGGGCAATGGGGATGTCGACAAACGGCTGCGGAAGCGGGGTCATCGGACCTGGAAGATGCCTTCGATCTCGACGGCCACGCCCATCGGCAGCGACGCGGCGCTGACGGCAGAGCGGCTGTGGCGGCCTGCCTCTCCCAGGGCCTCGACAAGGAAGTCGGACGCGCCGTTGATGACCTTGGGCTGGTCGGTGAAATCGGCGGTCGAGTTGACGAAGCCGGTCAGCTTCACCACCCGCACCAGCCTGTCGAGATCGCCGCCACAGGCCGCGCGCACCTGCGCCAGAAGGCTGAGCGCGCAGCGCTTCGCTGCCGCCGCGCCATCGGCGACCTCCAGCCCGTCGCCCAGTTTGCCGGTTATGAGCGCACCGTCGGCGCCGATGGAGATCTGGCCCGAGACAAAAAGCGTGTCGCCCGTCTGGACGTAGGGCACGTAGTTCGCCGCGGGGGCGGGGGCATCGGGCAGGGTCACGCCAAGCTCTGCAAGCCTGGACTCGATCTTTCCGGTCATCGGGGGTCCTTTCATTGCGTTTGCGCGACGCTAGCCGATTCCGCGCCGGGGCGGAATCGGGATTGTGCCGCCGTCCTCGTGGCATCGTCGGCGGTGGTCCGCCCAGGGTGGTGCGGGCATCGGCGGCCCCGTGCCGGATGCGGTCGTCTGTCGCGCGGTGGTCACACTGGCGGGTGATCCTGGCCATCTGGTTGGGTTGCGCCCCCCTTCGGCCTACCTGTATGAAGCGGGGTAGGAGAACGACTGGGTGATCCGTGGGTGAAACGAAGAGAAACGGTCGTTGGCACATGCTGCCTGGCCTCGTGGCGCTTGCCGCGACGGTGTCGGCCTGTGCGCCGCCGGACGTCACCAGCGACATCCACGACCCCTACGAGATGCGCAACCGCGAGGTGTTCGAGACGAACGTCGAGATCGACCGCGCGCTGTTCAAGGACCGGTCCGGCACCGGGCCGGGCATTCCCGCGCCGGTGCGCGCCGGGCTGACCAATTTCAGCGAGACCTTCGCCCTGCCGCAGACGATCGTGAACGACGTGCTGCAGTTCAACGTCGAGGACGTGATCCACAACAGCTTTCGCCTTGCGGTGAACGCCACGCTTGGGTTCGGCGGCCTGATGGACCCGGCGACGGAACTGGGACTGGAAAAGCGTGACAGCGATTTCGGCGAAACGCTGCATGTCTGGGGCTTTGACGAGGGCGCGTATCTTGTGCTGCCCATCCTCGGCCCGTCGACCGAACGTGACGCGGTTGGCAAGGTCGTGGACCTGTTCACCAACCCGCTTGGTTACGTGCTGCCCAGCCCCGAGAAATACGTGGGCACCGCCACCGGCATCGTGGCCAGCATCGGCGCGCGAGGCGACTTCGCAGGCACGGTTGAATCGGTGCTTTACGACAGCGCCGATCCCTATGCGGCTGCACGGCTTCTGTACCTCGACAACCGGCGGTTCCAGCTGTCGGGCGGGGACAGCGGAGACGCATTCTTTGACCCCTACGAGGAACTCTATGGCGAATGACATAGATCGCCGCGGCGTCCTGACCCTTTCGCTGGGCGCCATCCTTGCCGCCGCTGCCGGTCGGCCCGCGCTTGCGCTGCAAACTGGCGTGGCAGAGGGCCTTATCGACCGGCTGGTGGCCGACATAAACGGCATCATCAACTCTGGCCGGACCGAAGGTCAGATGTTCGGGGACTTCGAGCGGCTGCTCAACAAGTACGCGGACGTGAGCCTGATTTCCCAGTTCGCCCTGTCACGCCGGATCACGAGTGTCATCAGCAGCGGCGAGTTGCGCGCCTTCGAGCAGGCCTTCGTCGGCTACATCGCGCGAAAATATGGCCGGCGGTTTCGTGAGTTCATCGGCGGCAGGGTCGAGGTGAACCGAAGCCAGCAGTTGCGCGAGGACACGGTGATGGTCACGACCACGGCGATCCTGCGTGGTGTCGATCCGTTCCGGGTGGATTTCCAGGTGTCGGACCGGGGGGGCAAGCCGCTTCTCGTGGACATGAAGGTCGAGGGCATCAGCCTTCTGCGCAGCGAGCAGCAGGAAATCCAGGCGATGTACGACCAGGCCGGGCGCAGCATCGCCGGGCTGATCGCGCGGGTGAAGCAGGCCGGATAGGGTCCGGCCAGTCAGTTCCCCGGCCCGCGCAGGATGTCGTTGAGCACCTCCATCAGGGAACGGTCGTCGCGCGGCTGGCCCGGCGCGGGGCCGGGTTGCGGCACGGTTCCCGGAAGCGGTGCATTCGGATCGGGCCGGATCATCGGCAGGGGCCTTGGCGGCAGGTCGGCGTGAACATCCGTCATCACGGCCTGCCAGATTTCCGCCGGAAGCCCGCCGCCCGTGACCCCCGAAAGGGGCGAGTTGTCGTCATATCCCATCCAGACGCCGGCGACGTAATCCGCCGTGAAGCCAAGAAACCATGCATCGCGCGCGGCCTGCGTGGTGCCGGTCTTGCCCGCCGCCTCGCGCCCGGGCAGCCGGGCACGCCCGCCGGTGCCCGACTCGACGACCTGGTGCATCATGTAGACAAGCTGTTGCGCCGCGTCGGGCAGGATCACCCGCTCTCCGATGCCGCCGGCCTGGCCCATCAGCGGCACGTCGTCCTCCATCAGGCGAAGTTCCAGAAGGCCGTAGGGCGTGACGCTGGAGCCGCCGTTCAGGATGCCGGCATAGGCGCCCGTCATCTCCAGCAGGGTGGATTCCGAGGCGCCGAGCGCAAGCGCCGGCCCGGCGGCAAGATCTGATTCGATCCCGAATTCCGAGGCCACGTGGCGCACCTTGTCGCGCCCCACAGACTCGCTGATCTTGACGGCGGGGATGTTGAGCGAGTTCGCCAGCGCCCAGGTCAGCGTGACCTCACCGTAGAATTCGTTGGTGTAGTTGCGGGGCGACCAGGGCCCCGAACCGGGGATGTCGATGGTGATGGGTTCGTCCACGACGCGATCGTACCACTGGTAGCCAAGGTCGAGCGCGGTGGCATAGACGAAGGGCTTGAAGGACGACCCGGTCTGCCGTTTCGCCATGATGGCGCGGTTGAACTGCCCGGCGACGCCCCGGAACCGCCGCCCGCCCACCATGGCGCGCACCGCGCCGTCCGAGGACATGACGACGATGGCGGCCTGTGCCTCTGACCCTTCGCGCACCTTCTCCTCGAAGATCCGGGCCAGCGCGTTCTCTGCCGCCTCCTGGATCGCGGGATCGAAGGTGGTGCGGATGATGACATCCTCTGTCGTCTCTCGGGTCAGGAAGGAGGGTCCGGAATCCATCACCCAGTCGGCGAAGTATCCGCCGGCGCGCGCCTCTGCCGCGGCGGACAACTGTGCCGGGTTGGCGCGCGCGCGGTCGGCGGCGACCGGGTCGAGGTATCCCTGTTCCTCCATCAGCGAGATCACGACGGCGGCCCGGTTCTGGGCGCGTTCGAGGCTGGCGGTGGGGGCAAAGCGCGACGGTGCCACCAGAAGCCCGGCCAGCATCGCGGCTTCGGCGGGGTCGACCTCTGCGGCGGACTTGCCGAAATAGCGCTGGCTGGCGGCCTCGAACCCGCGGGCCCCGGCGCCAAGGTAGGCCCGGTTGAGGTAGATCGTCAGGATGTCGTCCTTGGAATAGCGGGCTTCCATCGCCAGGGCGTAGGGGACTTCCTGGATTTTGCGCCAGACGGTGGTGCGGCGGCAGTCGGTCTCATATTCCGCCTCGGTCATGCCGTTGGCAGGATCGTAGGGCACGCCAAGGCACAGAAGCTTGGCCACCTGCTGCGTGATGGTCGAGCCGCCGTGGCCTTCGAGAGGGCCGCGGCCTTCACGCATGTTGATGCGGATGGCGCTTGCGATGCCGCGCGGCGACACGCCGATATGCTGGTAGAAGCGCCGGTCCTCGGTGGCGACGACGGCGTTGCGCAGGTCGGGCGAGACCGTGGATGCCGTTATCATCCCGCCGAACTGCTCGCCGCGCCAGGCGAACACGTCGCCGTAGCGGTCCAGGAGCGTCACGGAGCCCCGGGTGCGCGCGTCCAGCAGATCGGAGACGGGCGGCAGGGTGTTGTAGAAGTAGAAGACAGATGCGCCCAGCAGAAGCGCGACCGCGGCTGTCCCGGCGGCGAAGAGACGCCAGATCAGGCGCACGATCCAGCGGCGCAGCGCGCGCAGGGCGCCACCGATCCCGCCGCCGCTGCCGCCGCGCTTGCGGCGCGGCGAGGACTTGCGCGGCTTGGCCTTCGGCTTTGGCTTGGCGCTCGCCGCGGCGGGCTTTTCCGCGCGCAGCGGCGGCTTGGTGCTGCGCCCGGACGAGTTGCTGGACGCGCCGGACGCACTGCCGCCGCGGCGGATCACCCGGGGTCGCCCGTTCCTGTCATTGCCCGCCATGACGCCTTGCTGCCCTGCTCATGTTTTGGGGGAGATTAGCGGTTTCACACCCGCTTGTGGAGACCGCGCGGCGCTGCACCGCGGCACCCGCCCGCTTAATTAACTGCCCAATAATTAATCTTCGGCGCGCAAATGTGCAAAAATTGTGCAATGCGTTCGGATTCCGGCCTGTCTGGCCGGGGCGGTTTCCTTGAGTCCCGGGGCGCGGCGCGCTCCTTCTTCGTCGTGGAATCCCCGCAGGACCACCTGCCTATCGGAAGGGTAACAACGTGAAACTGATCATTGCAGCAATCAAGCCGTTCAAGCTGGAGGAGGTGCGCGAAGCGCTGACCGCCATCGGCGTCCGCGGCATGATGGTGACGGAAATCAAGGGTTTCGGATCGCAGTCCGGTCATACCGAGATCTACCGTGGTGCCGAATACGCCGTGAACTTCGTCCCGAAGGTCAAGCTGGAGATCGTGGTGTCGGCGGCGATGGCGGACCAGGTGGTCGAGACCATCCAGACAACGGCCAAGACCGACAAGATCGGCGACGGCAAGATCTTCGTTCTGGACGTGCAGAGCGCTGTGCGCGTGCGCACCGGCGAAACCAACGAGGACGCGCTCTGAGGCGCGCGGTGATGTTCGAGAAAGGACAGTTACAAATGAAACTCAATCGAATTCTCCCCCTCGTGGCGGTCGCGGCGCTTGCGCCGTCGCTGGGGCTGGCGCAGGACGCCGAGGCCGCCGCGCCGGCGGTCTCTGAAGAGGTGGTCTGGATCTTCAACTCGCTGCTGTTCCTGATCGGCGGCTTCCTGGTGTTCTTCATGGCCGCGGGCTTTGCCATGCTGGAAGGCGGCCTGGTGCGGTCCAAGAACGTGACCATGCAGATGACCAAGAACATCGCGCTCTTCTCGCTGGCCGCGATCATGTACTGGCTGATCGGCTACAACCTGATGTACCCGCTGGGCGACTGGGCCATCGAGGGCTACTTCTCGGGTCTGTTCCCGTCGTGGGGCGTGCTTGAGCCGGTGGGCGTCGCGCTTGCCGATGCGGATGACCCGTCCTACGCCTCGACCGGGTCGGACTTCATCTTCCAGCTGATGTTCTGTGCGGCGACCGCCTCGATCGTTTCGGGCGCGCTGGCCGAGCGCATCAAGCTGTGGCCCTTCCTGATCTTCGTCATGGTGCTGACCGGCTTCATCTACCCGCTGACGGCGTCCTGGCAGTGGGGCGGCGGCTGGCTGTCCGAAGCCGGCTTCTCGGACTTCGCCGGTTCGACCGTCGTGCACGCCTGTGGTGCGGCCGCCGCGCTGGCCGGTGCCATCGTGCTGGGTCCGCGTCTGGGCAAGTACAAGGACGGCAAGATCAACCCGATGCCCGGTTCCAACCTGGCGCTGGCCACGCTGGGCACGTTCATCCTGTGGCTGGGCTGGTTCGGCTTCAACGGCGGTTCGCAGCTGGCGATGGGGTCGGCCGGTGACGTTGCGGATGTCTCGCGCATCTTCTCGAACACCAACATGGCAGCCTCGGCCGGTGCCATCGCCGCGCTGGTCCTGACGCAGGTCATGTACGGCAAGCCGGACCTGACGATGGTGCTGAACGGCGCCCTGGCCGGCCTCGTGTCGATCACCGCGGAACCGCTGGCCCCGTCGCTGGGCCTGGCGATGATCATCGGTGCCGTTGGTGGCGTGATCGTGGTGCTGACCGTGCCGCTGCTGGACAAGCTGAAGATCGACGACGTCGTCGGCGCGATCCCGGTGCACGGTTTCGCCGGCATCTGGGGCACGTTCGCGGTCGTCCTGACGGGCACCTCGACGGTCGGCGCCCAGGTGCTTGGAATGGTGGCCATCATCGGCGCGACCTTCATCCTCTCGCTGGTCTTCTGGTTCATCCTGAAAGCCGTGATCGGCATCCGGGTGTCCGAGGAAGCGGAGATGAACGGTCTCGACGTCGCCGAGCTGGGCATGGAGGCCTACCCCGACTTTACGAAAGGCTGACCTCCCTTCCTGTCAGTCTTTGTCACCTGCCCGGGCGTTCGCGCCCGGGTTTTTTCATGCCCGCGGGTCCGTTTCGGCGCCGTGGGTCTTTTTCAACGGTGCGCCTGCGGCGCAAGCCTTTCCTCTCGCGGGCCGCGCCTTCGGCGCCGGCCGCTCGGGTCGCCTCCGGCGGGAGTATTTTCGAACAGAAGAAGGGGGTGGGCCTTGCGCCCCCGGGGCAACCCGGCGCGCATGGCCGCGGGGGGATCTGCGCGCCCCGGCGTGGGGCCGGGCCCGGCGGGGGCGCGGTGACCGGTCAGCCGACGCGCTTGGGGGCGCCGGTGGCCATGTCGGTGCCGATATGGGGCAGGCCCGCGGCTTTCCAGGCGCCGAAGCCGCCTTCCATGTGGGCGACGGGCTGCACGCCCTTGGCGAGGCATTGCGCCGCGACCCGGCCCGAGCGCATGCCCGAGCCGCAGTAGATCACCAGCTGCTTGCCCTGTTGCGAGGGCAGCTTGTCGGCGTTGACGAAGGACATCGGCAGGAGCAGGGCGCCTTCGATGTGCTCGAACATGTACTCTTGCGGGGTGCGCACGTCGATCAGGGCGATCTCGCCCTTGGCGTAGGCCTCGGCCACGTCCTGCACGCTCCAGACCTGCAGTTCCTTGCCGTCCACGGTTTCGATCTTCATCGGTGTTCTCCCTTGATGTCGCTCAGACCCCTGCGTCCACGATGGCCTGTGCCAGGATCGGAATGCTGTTGCTGTTCAGGCCCGCGATGTTCAGGCGGCTGTCGCCGACCATGTAGATGCCGTTGTCCTGGCGCATCTTCAGGACCTGTTCCGGCGTGGCGCCGAGGCGGCTGAACATGCCGCGGTGCTGGGCGAGGAAGCCGAAGCGGTCCGAGCCGGTCAGCTCTCGGAGCTCGTCGGCCAGAGCCTCGCGCAGGTCGAGCATGCCGAGCCGCACCTCTTCGAGTTCAGCCTCCCAGTCGGCGCGCAGGGCGGGGTCGGTCAGGATCATCGTCACCAGCCGGGTGCCGTGGTCGGGCGGGAAGGAATAGTTCTGGCGGTTGAGGAAGGCGAGCGTGCCCTCGACGGCGGGCTGGGCCGCGGCGGTGGGGGCCACGCCCATCAGGACACCGGCGCGCTCGCGGTAGATGCCGAAGTTCTTGGAGCAGCTGGCGGCGATCAGCGCCTCGGGCAGTTCGCGCGCGATCAGGCGCACGCCGGCGGCGTCCGCGTCCAGCCCGTCGCCGAAGCCCTGGTAGGCGATGTCGATCAGGGGCGTGGCGCCGGTGCGCAGCAGAAGTGCGGCGACCTCTGCCCATTCGGGAAGCGTCAGGTTGGCGCCGGTGGGGTTGTGGCAGCAGCCGTGCAGCAGGACCACGTCGCCGGGCTTCACCCCGGCGAGGTCGTCCATCATGCCGGCGAAATCCACCGCGCGCGTGTCGTTGTCGAAGTAGCGATACTCGCGCAGGGGCATGCCGAGGTATTTCACGATCGTCAGGTGGTTGGGCCAGGTGGGGCTGGACACCCAGACGGTGGCCTCGGGCGCGGACATGCGGACCAGTTCAAGCGCCTGCCGCACCGCGCCGGTGCCGCCGGGGGTCGCCGCCGCGGCGACGCGGGCGGCGTCGACCGCATCGCCCAGCACCAGGTCGCGCATCGCGGCGCCATAGGCCGGGTCGCCCAGAAGGCCGGTGTAGGACTTGGTGTCCTCGGCTTCCCAGAGGCGGCGTTCGGCCTCTTTCACGGCACGCATGACGGGCGTGAGGCCCTCCGCATTGCGATAGACGCCGACGCCCAGATCGACCTTCTGCGCGCGCGGGTCGGCGCGGAACAGGTCCATCAGTTCGAGGATCTTGTCCTTGGGCTGTTCCTTGAGGTCTTCGAGCATCTTGGGGCCTTTCAGTCGGGGATGCGGGACAGGTCGCGGGGGCGGGTCAGGGTGCGCTTCAGCTCTTCCCGGCCGACGACCTGAAACCCCACCTTCTGGTAAAGTGCAAGGGCGCGCGGGTGATCGAGCGAGCAGGTGTTGACGGTCATGCGGGTGACGCCGGGGCTGTCCCAGCCGGTCAGGAGCGCGGTCTTCAGAAGCCAGGTGCCGAGCCCGCTGCCGACGGCCTCGGGGACAAGGCCGAAATAGGCCAGTTCCATGCGCCCCGCCTCGGTGCCGTCCAGCAGGAAGAAGCCGTGCGGCCAGCCATCGCGCATCAGCGTGTAGAGCGAGACCGCGGGGTCGGCCAGCCATTCGGTCAGTTCGGTCTGGTTCAGCGCGTGCATGTCTTCCCAGGCATAGTCCCGGCCCACGGCGTCGTAGAGCGACAGGAAATACCAGGCCGGGGGCGTTTCCGCGCGCACCAGGATGGCCGGGCGGCCGGCGGGGCGCGGCGGGTGGCCGTAGGCGGGGCGGGACCGCATTTCGAGGAAGCTGCGGGTGTAGGAAACCGTGGTGCCCGCAGGCTGCAGGGTCATCCGGTGGCCACCTTCAGGTCGCCGTACATACCCCATTCCGCCCAGGAGCCATCGTAGAGAGAATGCCGTTCATGGCCGAGGCGTTCGAGCGCGAGATTGATGATCGCCGCCGAAACACCGGAGCCGCAGGTGGTGATGACCGGCTTGCCGAGGTCGACGCCGGCGGCGGTGAACACGTCCCGCAGGGCGGCGGCGTCCTTCATCGTGCCGTTCTCGTTCAGTAGGGTGCGGTAATGGACGTTCTTCGACCCGGGGATATGGCCGGCGCGCAGGCCGGGGCGCGGTTCGGGTTCCTCGCCGCGGAACCGGCCGGGAGACCGGGCGTCGAGGATCTCGTGATCGCCGAGCTTGGCGGCGGCGGCCACCTGGGTGACGTCGCGCACCAGGTGGTTCTGGCGGCTGACGGTGATGTGGCGGTCGCGCATCATGGGTGGCAGGTCCTCGACCTCGCGGCCCTCTGCCTGCCATTTGCCGAAACCGCCATCCAGAACGGCCACGTCCGTCTTGCCCATCAGGCGGAACAGCCACCAGATCCGCGGGGCCGAGAAGATGCCGTTGCCGTCGTAGACCACGACCTGGTGGCCGTCGCCGACGCCCATTGCGCGCATCCGGCTGATGAATTTCTCGGGCGGGGGGGCCATGTGGGGCAGTGCGCTGCGCGCATCGCTGATTTCGTCGATATCGACATATCGGGCGCCGGGGATATGCGCGGCATTGTATTCGGCGCCCCCGTTGCGGCCCATGTCGGGAAGGTACCAGGACCCGTCGAGTATGCGCAGATCGGGGTCGCCAAGATGCGCGGCAAGCCAGTCGGTCGAGACCAGAGTCTTGGGATCATCCTTTGCCATGCCTTACCCCTTTTACGCGCGTTTTCCCGTGCCTAGCGGCGGGGCGCGGGTCTGGCAAGGCCTTGCCCAAGAGTCGACCGGGCGCGTCCGGCTTCAACGCCGGTGGAGCACCCAGCCCGCGACGATCGCCAGCGCGGCGCCACCGAGACCGCCGGCGAAGATCTGCCCGGCGATGCCGTCGAGCCCCAGCGCGCCGCCCTGTTGCCCCGAGGCCATCAGCAGCGTGCCGCCGATGCCGCCGCCGATCACCCCAAGCACGGTATTCGACAGGCTGCCAAGGTTGAAGCGCCGCAAGAGCACGCCCGCCACATTGCCACCAAGCACTCCCGCCAGAAGCGCGGCCATCGCCTGTTCCATGTCACCCACTCACCACTTTACAAGACACACACCGCAAATCCGCGCGGCCCACGCGCTTGCATACTAGCAGCCGCGCCGCGAATCGGCGAACTATCTTGGGGCGCTCAGCTGTTCTGGCGGAGAAGGCGGGCTTTCTGGCGTTGCCAGTCGCGTTTCGCTTCGGTTTCGCGCTTGTCGGCGGTCTTCTTGCCCTTGGCGACGCCGATCTTCAGCTTGGCGATGCCCTTGTGGTTGAAGTACAGCACCAGCGGCACCAGCGTCATGCCCTGGCGCTGGGTGGCGTTCCACAGCCGCGACAGCTCTTTGCGGGACACCAGAAGCTTGCGCCGACGCTTTTCGTCATGGGTGAACGTCTTGGCCTGATCGTAGGGCGCGACGTATGAGTTCACCAGCCAAAGCTCGCCGTTCTCCACCGCGGCATAGCTTTCGGCGATGTTCGCGCCGCCCTCGCGCAGCGACTTCACCTCTGACCCTTCGAGGATGATCCCGCATTCCAGGTCGTCCTCTATGGCATAGTCGTAGCGCGCGCGCCGGTTCTCGGCGACGACCTTGTAGTTTGGATCTGTTTTCGGCTTGGCCATGACCGGCCCGAGATAGTGGCCCCGGGCCGTGCTGTCCAGATGGCGGGCCTTGACCCGCGCCCGAAGCGGGTGTTGAGGAAGGTCATGCTGTTGCAACTGACCATCGGCACCGTGCTGATCCTGCTGACCACGACTGTGGCCGGGATGGGCTTTCTCGTGCTGGAAAAGGCGCTCGACCGTGTGCAGAACTGGCTGCGGACGCCGCCGCACCAGCCCAAGCTTCTGGTGCTTCTGATCGGTTCGGTGTTCTGGGTGTTGATGATCGTGACGGCCTGCGTCTGGATCTGGGCCGTGGCGCTGTGGTTGCTGCCGGTCTTCATCACGATGGAAGCGTCGGTGTATTTCTCGATCGTGGCCTTCACGACGCTTGGCTTCGGCGACATCCTGTTGCCGCAGGACTGGCGGCTGTTGGCGGGGCTGACCGCGGTCAACGGCCTTCTGATGTTCGGGTTTCTCACCGCGATGCTGGTCGAGGTGCTGCGCCGCGTGCGCAACACCCAGTCCGAGGGCGGCGGCTGGACAAGCTGACGCGGGCGGCGTCAGTTCAGGATGCCGGCATGCACCATCGCGTCGCGAATCGCCTTCTTCGTGGCGTCGGTCAGCCCAACAAGGGGCGAGCGCACCTCGTCCGAGCAGCGTCCGAGAAGCGACAGGCCATACTTGGCGCCCGCCACGCCAGGTTCCATGAAGATCGCCTCATGCAGGGGCATCAGCCGGTCCTGGTATTCCAGCGCCTTGGCGTAGTTGCCCGCCAGCGTCGCCTCCTGGAACTCGGCGCAAAGCTTCGGTGCCACGTTCGCGGTGACGGAAATGCAGCCGACGCCGCCATGCGCGTTGAACCCCAGCGCGGTGGCGTCCTCTCCGGACAGCTGGATGAAATCGGGGCCGCAGGCGGCGCGCTGCTGGCTGACGCGGGCGAGGTCGCCGGTGGCGTCCTTGACGCCCACGATGCGCGGCAGCTTGGCCAGTTCGCCCATCGTGGCAGGGGTCATGTCGATGACCGAGCGTCCGGGGATGTTGTAGATGACGATCGGCAATTCGCAGCAATCGTGCAGCGCGGTGTAATGCGCGATCAGCCCGCGCTGGGGCGGCTTGTTGTAATAGGGCGTCACCACCAGCGCGGCATCGGCGCCGACGGCCTCGGCGTGCTGCATGAAGCGCACAGATTCGACGGTGTTGTTGGACCCGGCACCGGCGATCACCGGGCGGCGACCGGCGACGGCCTTGACCACCTGTTCGATGACCCGTTCGTGTTCGTCATGGCTGAGAGTGGGGCTTTCGCCCGTCGTTCCCACCGGAACGAAGCCATGCGTGCCCGATTCGATATGCCACTCGATCAGGTCGGTCAGCGCGTCGTAGTCCACCGCGCCATCGCGGAACGGGGTGACCAGTGCCGGAAACGATCCCTTGAACATCCAACACGCTCCTTGCTGCGGGTCCGGCGAGCCTTTGCCACCCCTGCCATGATGCCGGTCTCTTGAGTTGCGGACAGGGTGTCGCCAGCTACCCTAGAGCAAAGGTGATTTGCAAGGAGTGCATTATGGCACGCGGTGGTCTGGCCGGTCTGGTCTGTGCGGTCTTCCTGTTGCAGGGCGCGCCGCTTGCGGCTGAGCCGGGCGACGGGGTGGCCGCGGCCTTCGATGCGATCCGTGACGGTGACTGGGACGCCGCCGCCGCGGAGGCCGCCGAAGACGGCCCCACCGGGCGCGCCATCGTGGAATGGACACGCCTGCGCAACGGGCAGGGCAGCTTTGCCGATTACCTCGCCTTCATCGACCGCTACGGCGACTGGCCGGGCCTGCAGCTTCTGCGGCGGAGGGGAGAGCCCTCGATCCCGGCCGATGCCGGTGCGTCGGATGTGCTGCGCTTTTTCGGCGAGGAACGGCCCCAGACCGGCTGGGGCGCCGAACGGCTGGCCGCCGCCTTTGCCGCGCAGGGTCAGCAGGGCGATACCCAGGTCGAGATCGTGATCGCCTGGCGCACACTGGTCCTGTCCGAGGAAGAGCGCGCGCGGTTCCTGCGCGACTACGGCCCGCTTCTGGCCGAACATCACACCGCGCGGTTGGACATGCTGCTTTGGCGCGGGCTTTCGGGGGAAGCCGAAGAAATGTTCCCTCTGGTGAACGATGGCTGGAAGGCTCTGGCGCGGGCGCGCGTCGCATTGCGCGGGGACCGGCCCGGCGTCGACGACCTGATCGCGGCGGTGCCCGCGTCGCTGGCCGGCGATGCGGGGCTGGCCTATGAGCGGTTCCAGTGGCGCGCCCGGCGCGGGCGCATCGACGACGCGGTAGAGCTTTTGCTGGAACGCAGCGTCAGCGGCGACAGCCTTGGTGAGGCGGAACGCTGGGCAGATCGGCGTCGGGCCTATGCGCGCGACCTGATGCGCGACGGCAAGGGGGCAAGGGCCTATGCCGTGGCCAGCCGCCATTTCCTCAGCGAGGGGTCCAATTTCGCCGATCTGGAATGGCTGGCGGGCTATCTTGCGCTGACCTACCTGGATGAGCCCGCGCTGGCGCTGGACCATTTCCAGCGGTTTCGCGGTGCGGTCTGGACGCCGATCAGCGTGGGGCGCGCCGCCTACTGGATGGGCCGCGCGCACGAGGCGCTGGGCGATCCCGAGGCCGCGATGATCGCCTATCGCCTCGGCGCCGAGAACCAGCAGGGGTTCTATGGCCTGCTTGCCGCCGAGAAGGCCGGCGTGCCGATGGACCCGCGGCTTGCCGTTCCGCCGCGGGTGGACGACTGGCAAGGCGCCAGCTTTGCCCGCAGCACGGTGTTCGAGGCCGCCCGGCTGTTCCTTGGCGCCGGGCAGCGCAGTCGGGCAGAGCAGTTCCTGTCGCACCTGTCCGAAACCCTGCCCGAGGCGGAATTCGACGCGTTGGCGGCGGCCGTCGCATCGCTGGGCGACCGCCACCTGGAGGTCGCGGTGGGCAAGGCGGCGGCGTTCCGCGGGGTCAGCCTGCCGCAGGCCTATTTCCCGACCGCGGACCTAGGCCTGAAGGACCTGCCGGTGCCAGAGGCGCTGGCGCTTGCCGTGGCCCGGCGGGAAAGCGAGTTCGATCCCGTGGTGGTCAGCCCCGCGGGTGCGATGGGCCTGATGCAGCTGATGCCGGGCACCGCGCAGCTGATGGCGCGGGAAACCGGCGTCGGCTATGACCGGGGCCGCCTGCTGACCGACCCGGCCTATAACGCGACGCTGGGCAGCGGGTACCTTGCCCGGCTGGTCGAGGAGTTCGGCGACAACTACATCCTTGTCGCCGCGGGCTACAACGCCGGGCCGGGCCGCCCGCGCCAGTGGATCGAACGTTTCGGCGACCCGCGCGACGCCGGTGTCGATCCCGTCGCCTGGATAGAGCTTATCCCCTTCCGCGAGACGCAAAGCTACGTGATGCGGGTGCTGGAGAGTTATGTCGCCTATGACGCGCGGTTGAAGGGGGCGCCGCAGCCCATCCGCCTGACAGAGCTGATGACGGCGCGCTAGCCCTTGGCCGCCTTGTGCGCCCGCAACAGGGTGAAGATGCCCGCCGACACCACGATCACCGCGCCGATGGCGACGTTGGGTTCCAGCGTCTCGCCAAAGACCAGCAGGCCGATCGCGGTGACGAAGACGAGCTGGAGATAGGCAAAGGGCTGCACCGCGCTGGCCTCGGCCACCTCGTAGGTCTTTATCAGCGCGAAATGCCCCGATGCGCCCGTGACGCACAAAAGCGCCATCCACGCCCAGTCGGGGCCCGTCATCGGCTCCCAGAACCAGATGCCGATGGCGGTCATGGCGACGGCGCCCACCGTGCCGGTCCAGAAAAAGCTTGTCGCGGCACTGTCGCGCCGCGCCGCGTAGCGCGTCAGAAGCCCATACAGCGCGAACATGAACGCCGCGGCCAGTGGCACCAGCGCGGCGGGTGAGAACACCTTGACCCCCGGTTGCAGGATCACCAGCATTCCGACGAAGCCGACGCCGATCGCCGTCCAGCGCCGCCAGCCGACGCGCTCTCCCAGCACCGGGCCGGAAAGGGCCGCAATCAGGAGCGGGTAGCAGGCAAAGACCGCATGTGTCTCGACCAGCCCGAGAAGCACGAAGGCCACCACCGTCACGCAGATTTCCAGCGCCAGAAGCAGGCCGCGAAAGCCCTGCAGCAGCGGCTGTTCCGTCGCCGCTGCGCGGCGGAGGCCGCCGGCCTTGCGGCTTGCCACGGCGATGACGAAGGCGGCGAAGAACCAGTAGCGGATCATCACCACCATCAGCACGTTGTATTCGCTCGCCAGGTGGCGCGAGATCGCGTCCTGCGCGGCGAAGATCATCGTCGTCAGCACCATCAGGCCGATGCCGAGCCGGGTATTCTGCTGTGTCATGGAGCGGACCGAAGGATGGCACGTGTCATGTGCCGTTTCCGCCCGTATCCCGGCACGCGGACAACGTCAAATCCCGCGGCGTCCAGATCGCGGCGCACCTGCCCGGCGGCGGTATAGGTGGCGGCGGTGCCCCCCGGGGCGGTGTGGCGCGCAACCTGCCGCAACAGCGCGGGGTCCCAAAGCTCGGGGTTGCGGGCCGGGGCGAAGCCGTCGAGAAACCAGGCGTCCGCCCTGCCGTCCCAGCCGGGCAGCGTGTCGCGCGCATCGCCCTCGATCACGTGCAGGATCATTTCCGGCGACCGGATCAGGCGGTGTCCCTCGGCCCAGGGGCCAAGGACGGGGCGCGCGGCCTCCAGCGCCTGCGGAAAGGCGGCCAATGCGGTCTCGATGTCGGCGGCGTCCAGCGGATGCGCCTCGAAGCTGGTAAAGCGCAAGGGGCCGGGCACCCCGGCCTCGCGCCAGGCGATCAGCGCCGCGGCCATGTTCAGCCCGGTGCCAAAGCCCAGTTCGGCGATGTGAAAGCCGGGGCGAAAGCGCGCCGGCAGGCCGTTGCCGTCGAGAAAGACGTGGCGCGTCTCGGACAGGCCGTTTTCCAGCGAGTAGTAGGGATCGGCGAAGCGCGGCGAAACCGGCACCCCGTCGCGCCAGTCCACCGGCTCTTTCTGGTCCTTTGTCATGCCGCGTCCTATGACGTTCCGGACGCGGGACAATGCGAAAGGGGCGGCCGATTGGCAAGGATCGACGTGACGGTGCGCGGGGCGGGGATCTTCGGGCTGGCCTGCGCCCATGCCTGCGCGACGCGCGGCGCCCGCGTGCGGGTGATCGACCGCGCCGGCATCGCGGCCGGTGCCTCTGGCGGGGTGGTCGGCGCGCTTGCCCCGCACACCCCCGACGCCTGGAACGCCAAGACGGCGTTCCAGCTGGTGGCGCTTCTGGAGGCCGAGGCCTACTGGGCTGGGGTCGACGCGCGGTCGGGCATCTCTTCGGGCTATGCGCGGCTCGGGCGGTTGCAGCCGGTGGCGGACGACCGCGCCCTGTCGCTGGCGCGCGCCCGCGAGGCGTCCGCGGCAGGGCTTTGGCAGGGCCGGGCAGAGTGGCGCGTGGTCCGGGCCAAGGCGGGATGGGGGCCGGTCAGCCCCACGGGCTGGCTGATCCATGACACGCTGTCGGCCAGGATCGCCCCGCGCGCCGCCTGCCACAGCCTTGCCGGTGCGATCCGCGACCTGGGCGGCGAGATCGTGATCGGCGAGGGCGCCGAGGCCGGGGCCGTGATCGACGCGACGGGGCACGACGGGCTGGCCGCCCTGGCCGCCGACACGGGGCGCCCGGCAGGCACCGGGGTGAAGGGCCAGGCGGCGGTCTTCGGGCTGGACCGGCGGGACGCGCCACAGGTCTTTGCCGATGGCGTGCATATCGTGCCGCACGCCGATGGCACGGTGGCCGTGGGCTCGACCTCGGAAACGGAGTTCGCGGACCCGACCGCGACCGATGCGCTGCTGGACGACGTGATCGCAAGGGCCGTCGCATATTGCCCTGAACTGGCCGGGGCGCCGGTGCTGGCGCGCTGGGCGGGGGTGCGGCCGCGCGCGCGCAGCCGGGCGCCGATGCTGGGCCCCTGGCCGGGGCGTCCGGGCCGCTACATCGCCAACGGCGGCTTCAAGATCGGGCTGGCGATGGCACCCGCCTGCGCCGGTCTTCTGGCGGACCTTGTGCTGGAGGGGCGCGACGCCATCCCCGAGGCGTTTCGCGTCGAGGCCAGCCTGTGACCGGCGCCTACTCGGCCCATGCCTCCATGCACAGGCGACCGTCCTCGGCGCGCACCCAAAGGTGGCCGTCATCCCGGTGCAACGTGGCGGTTTCGGTATGGACGAGCGGCGCGCGGGCCGCGAAGCGAAAGCGCGTCAGTGTGCCCAGCCGCTCTTGCGCAAGATGGATCAGCAGTTGCGCCAGCAGCGGGCCGTGAACGACAAGGCCGCCGTAGCCCTCGGTTCCGCGCGCATGGTCGAGGTCATAGTGAATCCGGTGACCGTTGAAGGTCAGCGCCGAGTAGCGGAACAGCAGCGTGGCGTCGAAACGCAGCGGCCCCGTGGCGGCATGGTCGGCCGGAACGCGGGGCGGTTCCGGCGGCGCGGGCCTGTCCCCCGGCATCGGGCGGTAGACGAGGTCCTGCCGCTCGTCGATGCACAGGACGCCGTCCTGCATCAGGTGGTGGCGCAGGGTGACGAAGCCAAGCGGCCCGCTGCGACCCTCCTTCAGGGCGACATCCTCGACGGTGGTCGTTCTTGTGGCCGGTGCACCAAGGATCAATGGCGCGTGAAAGACCAGCGCGCCGCCGGCCCACATGCGCGCGGGCAGGCCGAGATCGGGGATCAGCCCCTGCCCGGTGGCGGGGTGTCCGTCATGGCCCAGTGCCGCGGGCGGCGCCGGTTCCCAGAAATGGATGTGGTGCCAGAACGGGGGCAGCGGATCGCCTGCGCCCGGCGCCGTCCCCGCGCGGCCAAGGGTGGCGTGCAGGGCGGCGGCGCGCGCCGGGTCAAGCACATCCCGGATGGTCTGGGTCTTGCCGATTGCCGCGGTCATGATGGCCGACACGCTATCGGCGCGGGCGCAAAGCACAAGGCCTGGGTTCCGCTCAGGCCGCCCGGCGGGCCGTTGCTTCGGCCCGCAGCTGCTCCATCTGCTCGGTCAGCACCTTCAGGTAACGCTCGTTCGTGAGGCGGCCGTCGGCGTCGAACTCATGCTCTGCCCGGGCGACCATCAGTTCGGGGCCGGGCACCAGCCGGGGGCGGAAGGACACGAGGCACAGGCGCAGGGCGAATTGCGCGCGCTCGCCGCCCGCACGCCCCCCCGCGGCGGACATGATCGCCAGAGGCTTGTCGCGCCACGGGCTGCCCTTGGTACGGCTCACCCAGTCGAGCGCGTTCTTCAGCACGCCCGAGATCGACTTGTTGTATTCGCAGGCAGAGATCACGACGGAATCCGCGCCCGCGATCTGGTCGGCCAGGGTCTGGACGCTTGCGGGAATGCCGGTGCTGTCCTCGATATCCTCGTTGAAGAGCGGCAGGTCCAGGTCGGCCTCGATGTAGCGATCGGCGCCGTAAAGGCGCGCCGCCTCGCGGATGAGCTTGCGATTGAACGAGTCGCGCCGAAGCGACCCCGAGATCCCCAGAAACGTATGTCCTGCCATCCGTCGATACCCCTTGTCCTTACAGGCGGGGACATAACCCCCCGGACGCGGGGTGCAAGGCCAAGCTGGAAGGCCGGTGGCGGCGCGGATAGATTGCGGCGTATCGGCGAGGCAAGCAGGGGCAGGCGGCATGAAACGGCACGGTGGGCGTATCCTGACGGATCAGCTTGAGGCCGAGGGTATAGAGCGGGTCTTCTCGGTGCCGGGCGAAAGCTTTCTGGCGGCGCTAGACGGTCTGCATGACAGCGGCATCCTGAATGTTGTCTGTCGCCACGAAGGCGGCGCCGCGATGATGGCAGAGGCGACGGCCAAGCTGACCGGACGGCCCGGCGTGGCCTTCGTGACGCGCGGACCGGGGGCGGCGAACGCGTCCGCCGGGGTGCATGTCGCCCAGCAGGATTCGACGCCCATGGTGCTGTTCGTCGGCCAGATCGCCCGCGGCCACCGGGACCGCGACGTGTTCCAGGAAGTGGACTATCGCCAGTTCTTCGGTGGCATGGCGAAATGGGTGGCGGAGGTGGACGACACCGCCCGCCTGCCGGAATACGTGGCGCGGGCTTTTCACGTCGCGCGCACCGGGCGGCCGGGGCCGGTTGTCGTCGCGCTGCCAGAGGATGTCCTGTCGGACATCGCCGAGGTGCCGCTCCGCCCGCCCTCGGTCCTGCCCGAGCCGGTGGTGTCCGAGGCACAGCTGTCCGCGATCCTGTCGGCGCTGGGCCGTGCACAGCGCCCGCTTGTGATCGCGGGCGGGCCGGGATGGTCCGCCGCCGCCGCCGCCGACCTGCAAGCCTTCGCCGAGGCTGCGGGCCTGCCCGTGGCCGTCAGCTTTCGGAGGCAGGACTACATGGACAACCGATCCCCGGCCTATGCCGGGGATCTGGGCGTGGGGGCGAACCCGGCCCTGATGCGCCGCCTGGCAGAGGCCGACTGCCTGCTGGTTCTTGGAGCCCGCCTGACGGACATCGCGACGGGCGGGTTCACGGCGATGGACCCTGCCGGGCATGGCAAGACCATCCTTCACGTCCACCCCGACGCGGCGACCATCGGCAGCGTCTATCGCGCGGACTTGGCCGTCGCGGCGCCGGCGCCCGCAGTGGTCGCGCGGCTGGCGGCGGCGAACATACCCGCCGCGCCCGCCGGGCTGGTGTCGCAGGCCCGTGCCGCCTACGAGGCCTGGCAATCCCCGCGCGAGACCCCAGGCGCAGTGAAGATGGAAGAGGTTGTGCGCTGGCTGTCCGACACCCTGCCGGAGGACGCCATCCTGACCAACGGCGCGGGCAACTATGCCGCCTGGCTGCACCGCTACTTCCGGTTCAAGCGGTTCGGGACGCAGGTTGCGCCCACCTCGGGGTCCATGGGCTATGGCTTTCCGGCGGCGATCGCGGCGTCGTTGGCGCATCCCGGGCGGCGCGTGGTCTGCATGGCGGGGGACGGGTGTTTCCAGATGACGCTCAACGAGATGTCGACGGCGGTGCAGCACGGCGCCACGCCGATCGTGATCGTGGCCAACAACGGGCGGTATGGCACCATCCGGATGCACCAGGAAAAGCACTATCCGGGCCGGGTTTCGGGGACGGAACTGGCCAATCCCGACTATGCCGCCCTTGCGCAAGCTTATGGCGGGCATGGAGAAATCGTCGAGGACGGGGCGGAGTTTCCGGCGGCCTTCGCCCGCGCGGAGGCCAGCGGCAGGCTTGCGGTGATCGAGTTGCGGCTGGATCCGCGGGCGCTGTCGACCGGCGCGGACCTTCCCGGCGGGGGGTGAGCCGCGCGGCTTTCCGCCGTTCCGGCAGCGTCGGCTATACGTCGGCATCACGTCGGCATAGCGTCGGCGCATGGCGATCCTTCTGTCCCCAAGACTGGGCTACAGCCGGGCCGAGATCATCTCGGACGGGGTGGTGCATGCCATCGGGCTGGTGCTGGCCGCGGTGGCGGTGCCGGTGCTGATCTGGACGGCGGCGACGGTGCGGGGCGACTGGGCGACGGTCTCGGCCACGACCGTCTATGGCGTGACGCTGATCGCGATGCTGGGCTGTTCGGCGGTCTACAACATGGCGGTCACGGACCGCTGGCTGCCGATCCTGAAACGGATGGACCATTCGGCGATCTACCTGAAGATCGCGGGCACCTATACGCCTGTCGTGGCCCTGACGGGCGGCGCGGGCCTGCCGTTTCTTGCCGGGATCTGGGCCGCGGCGCTGTCGGGGGCCGGGCTCAAGATCGTCTCGCCCGACCGGCTGCGCTGGCTGGGGCTGGCGCTTTACCTGGGGCTCGGCTGGGCCGGCGTGGCGCTGGGCGGCGGGTTGATCGAGGCGCTGTCAGGCCCGGCGCTGGCGCTGGTCGTGGCCGGCGGGCTGACCTACACGGCGGGCGTGGTGTTCTTCCTGTGGAACCGGCTGCCGTTCCACAACACGATCTGGCACGCCTTTGTCCTGGCGGCCACGATCTGCCTTTACGCGGCGATCTATCACGAGGTGGCCGTGCCGCGGGTGGCCTGACCGACCCGCGCCCTCACCACTCGAAGCGGAGCCAGAGCCCATCGGGCCGTTCGCGCCGCGTGTAGATATAGGGGACCGCGTCCCAGCACAGGACATCGTCATAAAGGTTGTCGAGCACCCATGTCCCCGTCGTGGTTTCCGCCAGAAGCACGGCATGGGGAAAGAACATGACCTCATGAAAGGCGATGGCAATGGTCAGGGCCGCGCCGGGCACACCCGCCGCGACAAGGCGGCGGCGCTTTTCAAGGGCGAAATCCTCGCAATCGCCCATGCCGTTTTCCGGAAAGCACCAGAGCTCCTCCTGCCCGCTGTTCTCCCAATCCGGCACGAACGCGATCTCGGTGTTCACCTCGCGCTGGACAGAGAAGAGCAGGTCATGCAGCGCATCGGTCCAGGGGATCGTCGCGTCCCCCTCCAGGCGGCAGGCGGCGGGTTCGGTCTCGCAAAAGGCGGCATACTGGCTGGGCGGCGGCTCCAGGGCCCGCACGCCCAGAAGCATCGTCATGCAGCGCGGCATGTCCGCCGTGGCGGCTGTGGGGGCCAGGATACAGGCAAGACACAGCTGCACCAGCGCGTTTGAAATCCGGCGGCCCATGAGAGCAGCATAGCAGCATGTCGCCGGAGCCCAACCCGGCTTGATCGTCCAGTATTCCATACCCTTCTGCCCCGGCCCGCCCACTGAACCGAGCACGCGATCGTTCGGGTTGGGCCGATCCGCTCACCACACGGCCATCCCCCCATCAGGGCCTGTCCGGAGCCTCATTCCAGGTGATCGCCTCGGTGACGGCGGTGACAAGAAGCTTGGGCCAGCGGCTCGCAAGGTTGCTGTCGCGCCACCAGTCGCGGCAGCCGGGGAATCCAAAATGCCACCGCAGGTTGGCGGATGCGGTGCGCACCAGTTGTTCGCGCTGGATCACGGAGACGTCGCTGTATTGCAGCAACCCCTCCTGCGCTTGCAGCATCTCCTCCATCCAGTTGCCGAACATGATCTTCTCGGCTTCGCTTAGGCCTGCGTAATCCTGGCGCCCTGCTGCCACCACCGCCGCCATTTCGTGAGTGTCCGTGCGGCGCTTGTGTTCCCGCAGCGCTCCCAGCACAGAGAACCAGTTCGACAGACGGGCCTGCGCCGCGTTCTTTCGCATCTCCAGTCCGACGAAGATCAGCGATGCGATCACGCCGGCAGCTGCGACGAGGTCGGCTATTGCGGCGATCTGCGACAGTGTCATGCTCGGGTCCTCCGGCCTTGCGTCGCGGTCGGCGTCAGAACTCCACCCCGATCTGCGCCTTGATGCCTGAGCGGAACGGGTGCTTGACCAGCTCCATCTCGGTCACGAGGTCGGCGATCTCGATCAGCTCGTCCTTGGCGTTGCGCCCGGTCAGGACGACGTGCGTCATCGGCGGTTTTTCCTCGGACAGGAAGCGGACGACCTCGGCGATGTCGAGGTAGTCGTAGCGCAGCGCGATGTTGATCTCGTCCAGCAGGACCATGCGGTTGGTCTCGTCGCGGATCAGCTCTTTCGCCTTGTCCCAGGCGGCCTGCGCCATTTCCGTGTCGCGGGTCTTGTCCTGGGTTTCCCAGGTAAAGCCCTCGCCCATGGTGTGGAACTGGCAGATGTCGGAGAACCGCGACAGGATCAGGTCGCGTTCGCCGGTGGACATGCCGCCCTTGATGAACTGCACCACGGCGCAGGGCATCCCGTGCGCGATGCAGCGAAAGATCATCCCGAACGCGGCAGAGCTTTTGCCCTTGCCCTTGCCGGTGTGCACGATCACCAGGCCCTTTTCCTCTGTCTTGGTGGCCATGATCTTGTCGCGCGCGGCCTTCTTCTTGGCCATCTTCTGGGCGTGGCGGTCGGTGTCGTCCGTCATGTGGCGGTGTCCTTGCGGGCTGGTTTGGCGCCGGGGCCGGCCGCGGCGTGGTCCCGGGGCCGTTGGGGCGCATCGCCGTCCAACCTATCAACAGCGCCGCCTTGGGCAAGTCGCCTGTCGCCGGACGGGGCCGGGGCCGGGGAATGGGGCAGGCAAAGGGGGCAGGCCCTGCGGCCCGCCCCCCTGTCCGTCCACCGATGGCGCGGCGTCACTCTGCCGGAACGACCCTGCCTTGCGCCGGGCGTCCGAAGTGCCGCCGGTTCAGGTGGAACACCAGCCAGATCATCGCCACCTGAAGCGCCAGCGCGACGGCGGTCAGTGCCCAGTACCCGGTAGAGAACTTGGCGACCAGGCCGTTCGCCACGAGGCCCTTGTTGATCCAGAAGTGCGTCATGACCGACAGCGCGACGCCCGGGCAGACCAGCGCATAGGCGCCCGGCGAATTGCCCTCGCCGAAGAGGAAGGCGGCGAAGTAGCCCTGGCGGCGCAGCACCAGCAGACCGAGCAGCGCGAACAGCACCTGCACCGACAGGATGCGCGTCAGGAACACAAGGTCGTCGGCCTTGGCGGTGTGGCTGTCGAAGGACACGTGCAGGCCGTGGTTCTGGCGCAGGAACATGATGCCCAGGACCGTCAGGATCGGGACGACGACCATCAGTGTCGGGCCGCTTTCCCTGGCGGTGCCGTAGTGCAGCATCGAGTTGAAGCCGGTGATCGCGGCGACGACGGCATAGACGATGGCGGTGAAGCCGAAGAAGGTCGACGCGATCAGGCTGATGCCCTGGATCAGGGGCGTGGTGCTCATCGCGGCGGGTGCGGCGAGGCCCACGGCCACCATCGAGATGGCGAAGGCCGGCAGCAGCTGGGCGAAGGAGTTGTGCGCGGTGACGTCGAAGACGCCCCCCTTGGTCAGCACGCGGCCTAGGAAATCGGCGACCATGCGGAAGGCCAGCACGCCGATGGCGACGAAGGCGGCCATGGCGAAGGGGAAGAAGTATTCGACGATGCCCCAGAGCCCGGGCACGAAGACAAGGCCGAGGATGAAGCCCACGTTGACCGTCATTGCCAGCGCAAGCGGCATGGCCAGAAGCTGGGTTTCGGCGTTGGTCGTGGTCAGCTTGCGGTAGGCTTCGGTCTGGCGGAAGGCGCGATACTGGCCGATGTTCCAGACCAGCGCCTTGATGTTGAGAAAGCCGAAGAGGGCGATGCCGAGCATGGCGATGACGATGGCGGCCTGAAGCGGCGTGTCGCCGGTCTGGAACGCGGCCATGATGTCCTCGAACACCGGGACGGGCTGGCCGGGATGGGGCACCCAGAAGAACAGGTACATGAAGAAGGTGACGGCAAGGCCCCCGGCCCCGAGGGAGGCCAGGAAGTAGAGCGGCGAATAACTGTCCGCCGGGCGAGATCGAGTGTTTGGCATGGCTGCCTCCTGATTCACATTCATGAACATGAATATATGGTGCGGTGCGCGGCCTTCACTTGATCTGCGTCAAACCGCCGTCCGGATTCAGGGTTCGTTAACCGTTTTTCGAGAGGACACGGGCATGGAACCGCGCCTTGCCCTGTCCGTTTGCGGCCTGATCCTGCTGGCCGCCTGCACCACGCCAAGCCCGGCCATGATGCGCGCGGACCACCTGTCGCGGGAAATCTCGGTCGATGGCGCACGGTTTCGCGTCGATTTCACCGCCACGATGGCAGAGGCGCATCGGCTGAACATGGACATGCGCGTGGCACGCGGGCCAATGGTGATGCGCGGGGCCATCGCCATCGTGCTGGCGACGGGGTGCCCGCTGAAGCCCCGCACGCTGGAAGGCGACCAGGCGATCGTCACGGCTGCGCTCGATTGCGCCGGCGCGCCCGGCACCGCCCCCCTGCGCGCCCCGGACCCGGCGCAGATCGCCTGCGTGATCGCGGATGCGGACCGGTCTGGGCGGCGGCCGGAACAGGCGCTGACCGACTGCCTGATCGCGTGACACACGGGCCGGGCGCACGGGCTTTGAGTAAAGCCCGTGGCCGCTCCGAAAACCCGCGCGCGGTGGCCGCGCGGGGGTTGTGTCCTTTTCGGTGATGTCGTGGTGGCAGGCTGAGCCTCAGCCCGCAAAGTCGTCCAGCAGGGCGCGCGCCGAGTTCGAGCGGGGGGACCAGAGGCCGCGGTCCATCGCCTCGCGCAGGCGTTCGGCGATCTCTTTCAGGGCCGGGGCGTTCGCCTCTGCCAGGAAGTCGCGCGTGGCCTCGTCTTCGAGAAAGGCGGCGTGGACGAGGTCGAAGTGGTGGTTGCGCACCGCGCCGGTGGTGGCGGCGAAGGCGAACAGGTAATCCACCGTCGCGGCGATCTCGAAGGCGCCCTTGTAGCCGTGCCGCTTTACGCCCTCGATCCACTTGGGGTTCACCACGCGCGACCGCACGACGCGGCCGATCTCGTCTTCGAGCGTGCGGATGACGGGGCGTTCGGGGCGGGAATGGTCGTTGTGATAGATCGGCCGGGCCGCGCCCTGCAGGTGCTGCACGGCGGCGGCGGCGCCGCCTTCGAACTGGTAGTAGTCGTCGCTGTCGAGCAGGTCGTGTTCGCGGTTGTCCTGGTTCTGGACGATGGCCTCTGTCTGCGACAGGCGGGTTTCGAAGGCCGCACGGGCCGGCGTGCCCTCTGCCCCCTTGCCATAGGCGTAGCTGCCCCATTCGAGGTAGGCGTCGGCGAGGTCGGCGGTGTCGTTCCAGATGCGCTCGTCGATCAGTGCCTGAAGGCCCGCGCCATAGGCGCCGGGTTTGGAGCCGAAGACGCGGTGCTGGCCTTCGGCGCCTTCGCTGCGGGCGCGCGCGGCGGCGGGGTTCAGGTCTTCGGGTTCGTCGAGCGCCATGACGGCGCGCGCGGCGCTGTCGACAAGGGCGATCTGGTCGGGGAAGGCGTCGCGGAAGAAGCCCGAGACGCGAAGGGTCACGTCGACGCGGGGCCGCCCGAGCACGCCCTGCGGCAGGATCTCGAACCCCGTCACCCGCCGGTTGGCGGCATCCCACGTGGGCTTGACCCCCATCAGCGCCAGCGCCTGCGCGATGTCGTCGCCGCCGGTGCGCATGTTGGCCGTGCCCCAGGCGGTCAGGAGCATGGTGCGGGGCCAGTCGCCATGGGTTTGCAGATGGGTTTCGATCAGCAGGTTCGCCGATTTCCAGCCCAGCGCCCAGGCGCTGGGCGTGGGCACCGCGCGGCTGTCGACGGAATAGAAGTTGCGGCCCGTGGGCAGGGTGTCGGGCCGCCCGCGCGTCGGCGCGCCCGAGGGGCCGGGCGGCACGAAGCGCCCCGAGAGGGCGGTGAGAAGCGCGTCGGTTTCCGCCGGGCCGCAGGCGGCGATCGCGGGGCGGAGCGTGGTTTCGACCTGGTCCAGCACGGCGGCGGTGGCCGGGCCGGGGGCGGGCGCTCGCTTCGCATCGCCCCGCCCACCGTCCCGCAGGAGCCGTGTGGCCAGCGCTTCGAGGCGTTCGACCGTGTCGCCCTGGCTGCGCCACGCATCGGGCAGGAGGCCTTGCAGGGCCTCCGGCCGCCGGATCGCCGGGGCGGCCATGTCGCAATCGAGCGGATCGAAGCCGAGGTCGAGGTCCTGTGCCATGGCGCGCAGGAGCGAGGCGTTCGGTCCCTTGCCGTCGGCGCGCGGCGCGCGGGCGAGCGCGATGGCGAGGTCGCGTTCGAGACGGCCGTCCGGGGAGACGCCGAAGACATGCAGGCCGTCGCGGATCTGGGCCTCCTTCAGCTCGCAGAGATAGGCGTCGAGGCGGGCGAGGTCGGTGTCCTCGTCCTGGCCGGTCATGCCCACATCGGCGTCGAGCCCGGTGGCGGCGGTGAGGGTCAGGATCTCGCGCCGGAGATGCGCGATGCGCCGGGGATCGACGCCCGCGGCCTCGTAGTATTCGTCCACCAGCGCTTCGAGATCGCGCAGGGGGCCGTAGGTTTCCGCGCGTGTGAGCGGCGGGGTCAGGTGGTCGACGATCACCGCCTGTGCGCGCCGCTTGGCCTGCGTGCCTTCGCCGGGGTCGTTGACGATGAAGGGGTAGACATGCGGCACCGGGCCCAGCACCGCCTCTGGCAGGCAGGTCCCGGACAGGGCCAGCGCCTTTCCGGGCAGCCATTCGAGGTTGCCGTGCTTGCCCATGTGCACGATCGCCTGGGCGCCCCAGTGGTGGCGCAGCCAGATGTAGAAGGCGAGGTAGTTGTGCGGCGGCACGAGGTCGGGGGAATGGTAGGTCTCGGTCGGGTCGATGTTGTAGCCGCGGGCGGGCTGAAGGCCGACGACGGCATGGCCGAAGCGGTGGACCGAGAGCTTGAAGCCGCCGTTGGCGGCTCGCTCCGCGGGGAGTATTTGGGAACAGAAGAAGGGATCGTCCTGCGGCGGGCCCCAGCGGGTCTCTATCCGGTTGCGGACCTCCCAGGGCAGGGCCTGGTAGTGGTTCAGGTAGATGTCGAGCGGCAGGGTCTCGCCGCCGTCGCGGTCGGCCCGGTCGGTAAGCCAGTTCGTGGGCCCGGCCATGAGGTGGGCCATCAGGGCGGCGCTATGGGCTGGGGCGTTCTCGATGGCATAGCCGTCCGCGGCCAGCGCGCGCAGGGCCGTGACGGTGGCGGCTGGCGTGTCGAGGCCGACGCCGTTGGCGAGCCGGCCGTCCTTGTTGGGGTAGTTGGCCAGCACCAGCGCGACGCGCCGGTCGGCGGGGGGCGTGTGGCGCAGGCGGGCCCAGGCGGCGGCCAGTTGCGCGACGAAGTCGATCCGGTCGCCGCGGGCGCGGTAGGCGGCGATGGGGCATTGGGTGGCCTCGTCGAAGAAGGCCTCTCCCTTGAAGCTGACGGCGCGGGACAGGATCCGGCCGTCGACCTCTGGCAGGGCGACGTTCATGGCGATGTCGCGGGCGGACAGGCCGGACAGCCCCGTCTCCCACGCCTCTTCGGACGAGGCGGCCAGCACCACCTGGAACACGGGCGCGGCATTGGCGGAGGGCGCGGCGAGGGGGTTGGCGGGGCCGCTGTCGCCGTCATGCGGAGAGCCGACGGCGAAGGAGGTGGCGTTCAGGATCACCGAGGGCGGCGCGGCGGCGAAGAGGCTGTCGAGTGTCGCGGCGCTGACCGGGTCCTTCAGCGAGGCGACGAAGACGGGCAGGGGGTTCAGGCCCTGCCGCAGAAGCGCCCGCGTCAGCCGGTTGATCGGGTTCAGCCCCGCCCCCTGCACGAGCGCGCGGTAGAAGACGAGCGGCACCACCGGGGCGCCGTCCGTCCAGGCGGCGCGGGCGGTGTCGAGGTCGGCGATGCCCGAACCGGGCCAGTAGACGCCGGCCCGCAGGAGCGGGCGCGCCGACGGCGGGGCCTGGCCTTCCCCGGGCGCCAGCATCCAGGCGGCGTGGCGCAGGAAGTTGGTCGCGTTCTCGGGGCCGCCTTCCACGAGATAGGCCCAGAGAGCGTCGTAATCCGCGTCGCGCACGGTGGAGAGCCGCCGCAGGTCGGCGTCTTCCTTGTCGTCGCCGGGCAGGAAGGCGAAGGGCACGCCAACGGCGTGGAGGCGCGCGGCATATTGCTCGACCCCGTAGCGCCAGTATCCCATGCCGCCCAGAAGCCGCGCGATCACCAGCCGGGACCGGCTGGCGCAGGCGTCGAGGTGCAGGTCCACCGACATCGGGTGTTTCAGGTGTGTCAGGTTCGCCAGGCGCAGGGTCGGGGCGCCGTCGAGTTCGGCCCGTGCCTCGGACAGGGCGGCAAGTTCGGTGTCCGCGGCCGAGATCACGACCACATCGGCGGGTGTCTGGCCAAGGTCGACCGGTTCGGTGCCGTCGTCGATGGCGCCGGGGGTGGCGGCGAGAAGATGCATCAGCCGAGGGTCTTTTCCATGAAGACCGAGGACCCGGCATCGGCGGGATAGTCGCCGAAGGCGCCGCAGGTCCGGAAGCCGTGGCGCCGGTAGAGCCGGTGCGCGTCATGCAGGAGCGTGCCGGTCTCCAGTTTCAGCTCCGGCAGGCCCAGGGTGCGGGCCTCGTCCTCGATCCGCGACAGGATGGCGGCGGCGACACCCTTGCCGCGCGCCTCGGGCGCCACGAACATCGACTTGACCTCGCCGTAGCCGTCGCGAAGGGCCAGTGCGCCCGTGCCGAGCGTCCGGTCGCCGTCGCGGGCGACGAAGAACCGGATGTCGGGGGCGCAGAGTGCGTCGATGTCGAGGAAGAAGTTGTCCTCTGGCGGGAACAGGCTTTGCATCAGGGCGTGGCTGGCGGCCAGAAGGGCCGCCGCCTGGGGGTCGTGCGGGTCTCCGGGGGCGACCGCGATCATGCCGAGAGCGCGGCGGTGATCGCGGCCCGGTCGAGCCCGGCCTGCCCGATCACGACAAGCCGGGTTTCGCGGGGTTCGCCCGCGGCGATGGGCCGGTCGAAGTAGCTGTCGACGCGGGGGCCCACGGCCTGAAGCGTCAGGCGCATGGGCTTGCCAGAGACCGCTGCAAAGCCCTTGAGGCGCAGGATGTCGTGGCCGCGGATGACCTCTGCCACCTGGGTGGCGAAGGCGGCGGGATCGGTGATCTCGGGCCGGGTGACCACGAAGCTTTCGAATTCGTCGTGCCCGTGGTCGTGGTGGTGATGATCGTAGTCGTGGTCGTCGTCATGATCGTCGTCGTGATCGTGGTGGTGGTGATGCACCTCGCGCCGGGCCTCCAGATCGTTCTCGGCGCCGATCCCCTGGCCCAGCAGGACCTCGACGGGAAGGGCCCCGTGCGCGGCGCGCACCACGTGGACGCCCTTGCGCGCGCGCGCTTCCAGCGTGCCGGCGAGGGCGGTGCTGTCCGTCTCGCCCATCAGGTCGGACTTGTTGACCACGATCATGTCGGCGCAGGCGAGTTGATCCTCGAACAGCTCGGACAGGGGCGTTTCGTGGTCGAGGTTGTCGTCGACGCGGCGCTGGGCGTCCACGGCGGCGATGTCATGGGCGAACCGGCCCTCGGCCACGGCGGGGCCGTCGACCACGGTCACCACGCCGTCCACCGTGACGCGGGTCGAGATGCCGGGCCAGTTGAAGGCCCGGATCAGCGGCTGAGGCAGGGCAAGGCCAGAGGTCTCGATCACGATGTGATCGGGCGGCGTTTCGCGCGACAGGAGCTTTTCCATCGTCGGCACGAAATCGTCGGCCACGGTGCAGCAGATGCAGCCGTTCGACAGCTCCATGATGTCGTCTTCGGAGCAGGTGGCGTCGCCGCATCCCCTGAGGATGTCGCCGTCCACGCCGAGATCGCCGAACTCGTTGATGACAAGCGCGATGCGCTTGCCGTTGGCGTTGGCCAGCATGTGACGGATCAGGGTCGTCTTGCCCGCGCCAAGAAAGCCGGTGACGACCGTCGCGGGGATCTTCCCAGCCATGGGTTTGCCTCGTTGCTGTCAGGAAAACGGCCCCCCGCGGGCGGGAGGCCGTGTCTGGGGTGTCGTTGGATCAGATGCCGAAGAGCGTGGAGAGGATCGGGCCCTCGGCCGCTTCCAGCGTCAGGAAGACGCCGACGCCCGCGACCATCGCGCCGGCAAGGCGGGCGGGAACCGCCGCGGCTTCGGTGGCGCCAAGCACCTTTTCCGCGACCCACTGGGCGGCGATCGCGATCAGGTACTGCACCGCGCCAAGGCCGATCAGGTAGCCCAGCAGCACCGCGGCGCCCGCGCCGCCTTCCTGTCCGGCGATCGAGCCGCCAAAGGCAGAGCCGTGGAAGGCGCCGAAGACCGCGAAGAGCGCCAGCGCCGGGGCCAGCGTCAGGGCACGGCCCGACAGCACGACGCCGCCGACGACAAGAAGCGACAGCGCGATGACCACCTCGGCGGCGGGCAGGGCGACACCGGCATACATCAGCGCGCAGCCTGCCAGCATCGCGGCGATATAGGCGGCGGGGGCCATGTAGCGGCGCGTGGTAAAGAGCGCGGCGATGCCCATCGCCAGCACGAAGAAGAGATGGTCGAAGCCCAGCACAGGATGCCCGACGCCGGACAGAAGGCCGTGCGCGAAGGTTTCCATCGGCAGGCCGCCGAGCGGGTGGTGGGCGAGGGCCGGGCCGGCGGCAAGGGCCGCCGCGGCGGTGGCGAGAAGTCGTTTCATGTCTGTCCCCTTTCGGTTCGTTTTCTTGAAAGGGGGGTCGCGGCGAAGGCTGGCCAGGGCATGCGCCCGGGCGGACCCTTCACGGAACACCCCGTCCGTTGTTCAGGCCGGACCCATGGGGCCCGTGCATGGCAGGTCTCCTGGCTTGCGGGTCAAGGCCCCCATCCGCCTTCCCGGGCATTGGGCCCAGTGGCATCTGGTGGGGGCTCTCCGCATACAGTCGCGGGGGCGGCTTCAGCATCGGGCTTCCGGGATGGATCAGCCCCTACTGCATTCCCTTTTGATCCCCAGGGCACTTCGCGCCCGGCGGGGAACCATGCACCGCCAGTTAGCACGCAGGAGCGTTCCGCGGTCAAGTCGGATTCCGACCTTCGATCATCCGCAAGCGGTGTCCCCCTTGTCCGGGCATTTCCCATATCTTGTGGAAAACTCCCGCATATACGCCATATCCAGCCGCATCCGATTGACTCTGAGGCGCACGGGCCGGAGACTGCCACGCCAGGACCGAGTCAACCGGAGCAGAGTCGCGGTGCGCTTTCAGCGTCTACGCCTCAATGGATTCAAGAGCTTCGTGGACCCGACCGATCTTGTGATCGGGGACGGGCTTACGGGGGTCGTCGGTCCGAACGGCTGCGGCAAGTCCAACCTTCTTGAAGCCCTGCGCTGGGTGATGGGCGAAAACCGGCCCACCGCCATGCGCGGCGACGGGATGGAGGACGTGATCTTCGCCGGTGCCGCGTCGCGACCGGCACGCAACTTCGCCGAGGTCGCGCTTATCATCGACAATTCGGAACGGCTCGCGCCCGCCAGCTTCAACGATTCCGACGGGCTGGAGATCGTGCGGCGGATCACCCGCGACGCGGGGTCGGCCTACAAGGTCAACGCCAAGGACGTGCGCGCGCGCGACGTGCAGATGCTGTTCGCCGATGCCTCGACCGGGGCGCACAGCCCGGCGCTTGTGCGGCAGGGGCAGATTTCCGAGCTTATCAACGCGCGGCCCAAGTCGCGGCGGCGTATCCTGGAGGAAGCCGCCGGCATTTCCGGCCTGTACCAGCGGCGGCACGAGGCCGAGCTGAAGCTGCGGGGGGCCGAAAGCAACCTTCTGCGCGTCGACGACACGATCGAGGCGATGGCCGCCCAGCTGGCGCAGCTTGCCCGGCAGGCGCGGCAGGCGGAACGCTATCGCGCCATCGGCAAGGAGTTGCGGCACGCCGAGGGGCTGCTTCTGTACCGGCGCTGGGCCGAGGCCGACGCGGCCCGCACCGCCGCCGAAGCGGCGCTGCGCGAGGCCCTGCGCGCCGCGTCAGAGGCCGAACGGCTGGCCCGCATGGCCGCCGACAGCCGCGCCCATCGCGAAGAGGCGCTGCCGCCCCTGCGCGAAGAGGCCGCGATCGCCGGGGCCGTGCTGCAACGGCTGGAGGTACAGCGCGCCGGGCTGGACGACGAGGCGCGGCGCGCCGAGGAGGCCCTGCGCGCGCTTCTGGCGCGGATCGGTCAGCTGACCCATGACCGCGACCGCGAAGAGGCGCTGGACCGGGATGCGGGCGAGACCATCGCCCGGCTGGAGGAAGAGGCCGCGCGCCTGACCGCCGAGGACGAGGGGCACGAGGCGGCGCTGGATGCCGCCGGCACGGCGGCGCGGGACAGCGCCAAGGCGCTGCAGGGGCGCGAGGAGGCGCTGAGCGAGAAGACAGAGGATGTCGCGCGGTTGTCGGCGCGGCACCAGTCCGCCGAGCGCCTAGTGCGCGACCTGACCCGCACGGCCGAATCCTCCGAGGCCGAGGCGGCCCGCGCCACCCGCGCGATGGAAGACGCCGAGGCCGCCCTGGCCACCGCGGAACGCGCCTTCGCCGGGGCCGGGGACGAACTGTCGATGGCCGCCGAGGCCGCCGAAGCCGCCGAAGCCGCGCTTGTGGCCGCCGACGAGGCGCGCGCCGCCGCGCAGGCGCAGGAGGCAGAGGCGCGCGCCGCACGGTCCGCCGCCGAGGGCGAGGCGAACGCCCTGCGGGCCGAGGTCGCGGCGCTGGCCAAGCTGGTGCAGCGCGACACCGGCGAGGATGGGCAGGTGATCGACCTTCTGCGCGTCGCGCCCGGTTTCG
>JAUIIC010000209.1 GCA_030431935.1 Alphaproteobacteria bacterium
GACGCTGGAAACCATCGCGCCGATGGGCGATGATGCCGTCATCAGCCTGCCCGCAGTGGCATCCTGATCAAGCAGGCCCGCGCCGAACATCACGGTGACGATCAGCGCCAGCTACACCACTTCATGGCACAGCATCGCCGCTCTGGCCGAGTGGCGCGGTCGCTGGGTCGAATAAGGGGCAGCAGGAGCGTCCAAGCTGAGACTGGTTCGACTCAGTCTGCCAGCACCCTTGGCCGGGGCGCTCAGGCCTTGGCCGTTGCGGCCTCCCGCCCGAGGTGCCGGGCAAGGGCCGCGCTCTGGTCGGTCTGGATCGCGCGCACGCCCGCGTCGATCAGCCTGCCCCAGACCTGCGCCGGGTCCGCAAGCGCCCGGCTATCCTGAAGGTCGAGCGAATGGACCGGGTCAAGCGTGTTGACCCAAAGCCCCGTGCCATGGGCCGCGAGGGCCTCGGACAGGGCGGTCACCTCGGCGAGATCGTGAAAGTCGAGCTCGATCAATCGGCTTCCGCCGGCCTCTGCGATCGGCAGGATCGTCTCGACCAGCGCGCCCTTGGGAAGGCCCATGCACAGCGGCATGAAGGCCAGTTTTCCATACCAGGGCGCATCGGTGAATTGCCCCGGCCGCGTGACTGTCATCTTCAGAAGAACCTGGTCCTGCAGGCCCATGGCCAGCACCAGATGGGCCACGGCATCGAGGTCGCGAGCATGTTTCGTGTCGATGTTGAGCAGCACCTTGCCGCGCAGCGCCTCGAGCATGGCCTCGAGCGTCGGCAAGGCGTGATCGGTCAGGGGCGCATCTGCGCCGCCGGCACCGGCGCGCAACCGTAGGCCCGAAAGGGCGTCGGGGCCGAGGTCCGCGACGGCACCCGTCGCCCCGGTGGTGCGCTCGAGCGTGTCGTCATGGATCACCACGAGGGTTCCATCGGCGATGGCCTGTGCGTCGATCTCGACCATATCCGCGCCGATGTCGCGGGCCGACAGCATCGCGGCGACCGAATTCTCGGGCAGGCTGCGCCAGTCGCCCCGATGGGCGACGATCAGGGGATGGCCGTGCAGCTCATCGAGCGCGGTGTGAAGCGAAACCGGGGTATGGGTCATCTGGGTGCTCTGGGGGGAAAGGGCGCCGCCGAATCGGGGGACGCGAGGGAGAGAGGGACGGGCCGCGCCGGGCGGCCCCTCCCCGAAAGCCGGATATCAGCGCTGGAAGACGTTCTCGATCATCGCGGGAACCACGTCGCCCGACGGGAGCGGCGCGCCCCAGACGGTCTGGTTGGCGCGATCCTCGTCCGGGATCAGGGCAAAACTGCTGTCTGCCTCGCTGTTGGCGGGCGCAGTGCCGAATTCGGCATTGAAGCGGGTCTGCACCTCGGCCGAGGACAGCCATTCCGCCAGCACCATGGCCGCCGCCGGGTTGGCCGCGTTCCGCGGGATGGCCACGACATTGCCGCCGCCGTTCATGCCGAAATCGGGGACATAGACCTGGAAGCGGTCGGCGACCTCGCCGCGACGGATCAGGCCGCCGATATGGTCTTCCCAGACGGCGATCATCGAGAATTCGCCGGCGTTCATGCGGGTGATCGAATCCGAGTTCGAGGCGGTGATGACGTAATTGTCTTCGTTCTCGATGAACCAGTCATAGACCGGCTGCAGGTCCGGGGTCTCGGTCACGGTGCTGTCCATCGTCACGCCGAGGATGTTGCGCGCGACATTGTGGATCAGCGAGGGGCCCGAGCCGCCGTTCTCGAAGTTGAAGCCGAACATCCCGGGGTTGGCTACCATCCAGGCTTCCAGCTCTTCGATGGTCTGGGGCAGCTCGGCCTCGGTCACGCGGTCGGGGTCATAACCGATGCCGGTCTGGTTGCCCCAGTACTGCACGGCATAGCCCTGCCAATCGCCGCCCTCGATCGTGTCGCGGCGGGTGTCGGCGGCCGGCAGCGCGGGCAGGAAGGGGCCCATGAACAGCTCGGAGGGCTCGATGCGCAGCGCAGTGGCACCGCCCATGGCGATCAGGTCCACATCGGTGGCCTCGAGCGCCTGCTCGGCGATGACCTTGTTGAGGACATCATCGGCCGAGTTGACGTCGGGGATGGTGACGGTGATGCCGGTCTCGGCCTCGAAATCAGCGACGATGGCGCGGAATTCGGGCTCGAAATACCAGACATACCAGGTGACCTGGCCTTCTTCCTGGGCCTGGGCGACGATTTCGTCCCAGGTCATGGACAGAAGGGCCTCGTCCGCCTGTGCGGCGGCGGCGAGGGCGAGCGTGGCGGTGGTGCCAAGGATCAGACTGCGGAACATGGATGTGTCTCCGGTTTGGACAGGGTGGTTGCGCGGGGCGGTCATCAGCCCTTGCCCGACACGTTGGCGGGGTTGGCCGATTGCAGGAGCCGTTCGAGAACCAGCATCAGAAGGACGTTGGGAACGACGAGGATCAGCGCCACGACAGCCGCGTTGGGGCGGATGAAATCGTAGCCGAGATAGGAGAACAGAATCGTCGGGATCGTGGTGAAGGACGGGCTGCCCACGATGAAGGCCAGCGCGAATTCCTCGATCGACAGGATGAAGACGATCAGGAAGGACGCCAGCACGCCGGGTTTCAGCACCGGCCAGAAGGCCGCACGGAACACGCCCCAACCCGATGCGCCCAGATCGCGGGCGGCGTTGATGACCTCCTGGTTCACCTGCGCGAAGCTGACGGTCAGGATGCGCACCGCGTACGGGATGAACAGCACCACATGCCCCAACAGGATCGCGCCGTAGCGCGAATAGACCCCGAAGGAGACAAGGATCGAGGCGAAGAAGACCGCCGTCACGAAGCCGGGCAGGACCAGCGGCGTCAGCGTGACGATCTGCGCCGCCGCCTTGCCGGGAAAGTCGATGCGGGCAAAGGCATAGGCCGTGGGCGCCGCCAGCACGATCGCGGTGACCGCCGCCACCGGGGCCAGCGTGTAGGAGTTGAACATCGCCGTCGACAGCGTCGTCGTCTCCCACATCAGGGTCCAGCGCTCAAAGGACAGCGCCGGGGGCAGGATGTCGGGGTAGCTCCAAGGCGTGCCCGGATCGACCAGCGACCACAGTAGCGCCATGGCGAAAGGCACGATCAGCCACAGCAGGAAGACCGCGGTCAAAAGACTGGCAAGCAGGGTCTGGAGGCGGGGCAGGGTCCACATCTCAGGCCCTTTCCATCGCGCGGGTCAGTCCCTGCACCAGCGCGGTAAAGACCACCGCGCCGACCAGCGACAGGCCCATCAGCGTCACGCCCACCACGGCGGCGGCGTTCCAGTCGCCGTAATTCGTGCCCTGGTATTGCACCATCAGCGTCGCCAGGCTGTTCTCGCGGGTCGGGCCGACGGTCGCCTGGAAGGTGAAATCGCCTGCGACGTTGATGAAGATCAGGATCGAGGCCGCTTGCATCGCCCGTGCGGTGAGCGGCAGCACCACCTTGCGGAACCGCGCGACCGGCCCGGCGCCCAGATCCCGCGCGGCGTTCAGCACCGGATCGGGGATCGCCTGCACTGCGCCCTGCAACAACAGGAAGGCCAGCGGCAGCTGTTTCCAGACCTGCAGAGCGATCAGCCCATAGCCATTTCGGTCATTCTGCAGCCGGATCGGCCGGTCGGTCAGCCCCAGCCACATCAGCGCCTGGTTGACGATGCCGTGAAAGGCGATGACGTTGAGAAGCAGGAACACCGCCACCAGCCCCGGCACGAAATAGGGGGCTTTGAGCAGCGCCGATAGCAGGTAGGAGCCGGCAAAGGGTTTCCTGAGCCACAGCGCCAGCGGATAGGCGATCGCCAGCGTGATCAGCGCCGAGGTAGTCGCCACATAGGCCGACCATTCCAGCGCGTTCCAATAGCGCCGCGTGGCGAACATCTCGGCCCAGTGGCGCAGGCTGAGAAGATCCTCTCCGTTGAAATTGTAAAGCCCGAAGGATTGCGCCACCGCCCGCCAGATCACCAGCGACATCATCACCACCACCAGCCCGAAGGCGGGCGCAAGCAGCAGGGCCAGTTTCACCGCCTTAGGCATTGGCACCGTCCTTCAGAACGACCACGGCTTCGCGCGGGATGTCGAAGCGGATCGTCGCGCCCTCGGGAATGTCATGGGTGCCGGAAACCTGGAGGCGCAGGGTCTGGCCGCCCGCCGTCACGAAGAGGTCGAGCCAGCCGCCCTGGAAGGCGACATGCGCGACCTTGCCCGACAGCGCCCCGGCCTCGGTCAGGCGTACCACTTCGGGTCGCCAGCACAGCGTACGATGGGCGGCATCGGGCGCATCGACCGGGACGGGGCCAAAGGGCGTGTCCATCGCCCCGCCCGAGATTGGCCCGTCATGCAGGTTCGCCGCGCCGATAAAATCGGCGGCGAAGCGCGTGCGCGGGCGGAAATAGATGTCGCGCGGGCCGCCCGATTGCTCGATTACGCCGCCGTTCAGCAAGAAGACCGTGTCGGACATGGCCAACGCCTCGGCCTGGTCATGGGTGACATAGACCGCCGTGAAACCCACGCGGCGCTGCAGGTCGCGGATTTCCGTGCGGACCTGGTCGCGCAGCTTGGCATCGAGGTTCGACAAGGGCTCGTCGAACAGCACCACCCCTGGCGCCACGGCCAGCGCGCGCGCCAGCGCCACGCGCTGCTGCTGGCCGCCCGACAGGGCGTTGGGCAGCTTGGCGGCATGGGGCGCAAGGCCCAGCTGCTCCATCAACCCGGTCACGCGACGGGCGGTCTCGGCCCGCTCCAACCGCTTTTGCCGGGGACCGAAGGCGATGTTCTCCTGCACGCTGAGATGCGGGAACAAGGCGTAGGATTGAAAGCACATCGCCGTATCGCGTGCCTCGGGGCGGAGGCCGGTGACATCCTGCCCGTCGAACAGCACGCGCCCGCGGGTGGGGGCAAGGAACCCCGCGATGATGTTGAGAAGCGTGGTCTTACCGCAGCCCGAAGGCCCCAGGAGCGTGACAAAGGCCCCTTCGGGCACGCGCAGCGACACGTCCTTCAAGGCATCGACCTGGCCGAAGCGCATTGCGACGCCCTCGATATCAATGCCGGGCATGTGTCTTTCCCCCGTAAAGCCCGCGGCGCACCAATGCCGCGCGGACAGTTTTACACGTTGTGTGTATTTGATATCACGCATAGTGTGTAAAAATAATGACGGAAAGAAGAAACCTCTGACACTGCGCCGTGACGGCGCATAAATTTCTGATATAAAATGATTTTATGACCAGCTTTCCGATCCTTACCCGCAATCAGCGCGCGCTTCTGGACCTGATCCGGCGGCATCAGCCGATTCTGCGCTCGACGCTGACAGACCTGACCGACCTGACCCAGCAATCGGTGCATCGCCTTGTCGGGCAGATCGCCGATCTGGGCCTGTTGCAGGTCGAGCAGGCCGCGCCCTCGGGGCCCGGCAAGCCCAGCCCGCGCGTCTCGGTGAAATCCGACGCGGCCTATGCGCTCGGGCTTCTGGTCAATACCGACGGTGCGGTTCTGTGCCTTGTCGACCTGTCCTGTCGCCTCGTGGCAGAGCGGCGGCTGCCGATGGACATGTCCGCCCGCGCCGAGGCGCTGCCCCGCATCCGCGCCGAAGCCGAGCGGCTCATGTCGGAGGTCGGCATCGACCGTGCGCGGCTGTGCGGGCTGGGTTTCACCATGCCCGGCTATTTCGCGGCGCCCCGTTGCTTCAACGCGCCCGAGCCCCTGCGCGACTGGTCGCTCGTCGACCTGACCGACGAGTTGACGGGCCTGTTCGGGCTCGACGTCTTCCACGAGAACAGCGCCACCGCGGGCGCCATCGGAGAGGCGCTGAACGGTGTCGGGCAGGAAGTGGCAAGCTTTGCCTATCTCGCCTTCGACTACGGCTTCGGCGGCGGCATCGTGATCGACGGCACGGCGATGACCGGGAAGAACGGCAACGCGGGCGAGTTTTCGACCATCTTCACCGGGCCGGGCGAGGATGCCGACCGTCCGGCGCTGAACCCGCTGGTCCGGGCGCTGCGCGCGCAGGGCGTCGATGTCGCGGGCGTCGAGGATCTGCGCCACCGCTTCGATCCCGCCTGGCCCGGCGTCGCGGAGTGGATCGACCGGATCATGCCGCAACTCGACCGGATCGTGGTCGGCCTGCACGGCATTCTCGATCCCGAGGCCATCGTCTTCGGCGGCCAGATCCCCCCGACGCTGGCCGAGATGCTGATCGCGCGCGTCCGCTTTCCTCAAAGGGCGCGCTATGATGCCGGCCTGCCCCGACCGCGCCTTCTGCCCAGCCGGGCCGAGGGCGAACCCGCCGCCACCGGAGCGGCGCTCAAGGCGCTCAAGGCGCAGTTCTTCTTTTGAAATCGAAAGGCGCCCGAATGGATGTGACCGATCTGAAGCGGCGGCTGGACGTCGTCGAGGCGACCCTGGCAGAGGCCGGGCAGGCCGCGCTGATCCGGTTCCGCGCGCGGGATTACGAGGTCAGCGCCAAGGGTCGGCAGGATCTCGTCTCGGACGTGGATCGCGAGACCGAGACCGCCCTGCGCAAGGCGCTGGCCCGCGTCTTTCCCGACACCGGGTTTTACGGCGAGGAAAGCGGGGGTGCGGTCGGGGATCTGACCTGGGTCGTCGATCCGATCGACGGCACGTCGAACTTCGTGCGCGGCTTGCCGCATTGGTGCCTGTGGGTGGGGCTGTTGCTGCGCGGCCGCCCGGTGCTTGGCGTGATCCGAGACCCCAGTCTGGGCGAGAGTTTCACCGGCATCGCCGGGGTTGGGGCCTGGCTGAACGGGATGCCCATCAAGGTGGCGCCCGCGCGCCCGATGTCCGAGGCCTGTCTCGGCCTGGGCTTCAATCTCAAGTCCGACCGCGCCCGCCATGCCGCGCTGGTCGGCGCGCTGCTGGAGCGCGATTGCCTCTACCGCTTCTCGGGCTCGGGTGCGCTGGGGCTGGCCTGGGCAGCGGCGGGCCGGACGGACGGGTTCTGGAAAGAGCGGATCATGCCTTGGGATGTCGCCGCCGGGCTGGCCATTGCCGAAGCTGCGGGGGCGCATGTCTCGGACTACTGGTCGCCGGGGTGCTGGAGCACGGGCAACGCAGTGCTGGTGGCTGCGCCGGGGCTTACCGACGCGTTCGCGGAGCTTGTGCGGCGCAGGGTCTGAGCCGGTGAGCGGCGGGGCGTGCGCCGAAAGCCCCGCCCCGACCGTGACGAAGCTCGGCAAGATGCTTCTGAAGCTTTTACTCCTTCTGTTGGCTCAGAAATTCACGCAGCCTCACGGGTGTAGGACGTGATGATGCCGCCGAGCTGGCGATTGCGGCGGATCGGGCCGTCACGCACAGGCCGGAAATCGACTTGCAGCACGTTGTTCCCGATATCCCGTCCACGATGTGGGCGCTCGG
>JAUIIC010000210.1 GCA_030431935.1 Alphaproteobacteria bacterium
GGCATGGCCGATCTTGCCGGTCTGCTGGACCAGTTGCAGGCGGCGGGCGTGACGCATGGCGCGCAGGTCTTCGGCGGCGCGCGCCACAGCTTCACCGTCTGGGGATCGCGGGACTATGACCTTGGCGCCGACCAGGGCAGCTGGGACGGTCTGCTGGCGTTCCTCGACGACGCCATGTGACGCCTTGCGGGCGCCGTGGCCCGAACCGGGCGCCGCCGATCCCGGCGGCGCCCTTTTCCTTGGCGGTCATCTCGGCCGGGGCCCAAAAGTTGCGCAGATCGGGTGTTCTCAATCCCGACCCGCCGTGCTTAACTCGGGCCAAAGCGATCTTCAGGGAGGTTTGAGATGGCGAAGGTCAGTATGACCGTGAACGGCGCGGCCGCGTCCGGAGAGGTCGAAGGGCGCACGCTTCTGGTCGAGTTCCTGCGCGGGCCGCTGGGCCTGACGGGCACCCATGTGGGCTGCGACACCAGCCAGTGCGGCGCCTGCGTGGTGCATGTGAACGGCGAGGCGGTGAAGGCCTGCACGATGTTCGCCGCCGAGGCCGATGGCGCCGAGGTCAGGACGATCGAGGGCATGGCCAACGCCGACGGCTCGCTGGGCGTGATCCAGCAGGCGTTCCAGGATCACCACGGGCTTCAGTGCGGGTTCTGCACACCGGGCATGGTGATGTCGGCTGCCGCGTTGCTCAAGGACAACCCCAAGCCGACCGAGGCCGAGGTGCGCAAGTATCTTGAGGGGAATATCTGCCGCTGCACCGGCTATCACAACATCGTCAAGGCGATCATGGCCGCAAGCGGTCAGGACGTGTCCGCCATCGCCGCCGAATAGGCGGCGGTTCCAGGCGATTTGATAACGGTTCACGGGTCGCAATCCGCCGGGATCAGGAGAAGCGGATCGCACCCGTAAAGGGAGGAAGAACATGCCGAAGGATCATGGCATCGGCGCCAGCCCCAAGCGGCGCGAGGACGTCCGCTTTCTGACCGGGCGCGGCAAGTACACCGACGACATCGCGCTTCAGCGCCAGACGCACGCGGTCTTTGCCCGCTCGCAGGTGGCCAACGGGCGCATCGTCAACATCGACACCACGAAGGCCGAGGCGATGCCCGGCGTGCTGGCCGTCTTTACCGGCGCGGATTTCGCCGATGTGGGCGGCAACCCGGCGGGCTGGCTCATCAACTCGCGCGATGGCGAGCCGATGAAGGAGCCCAAGCGCCCCGTGCTGGCGCATGGCAAGGTCCGCCACGTGGGCGACGCCTATGCCGCCGTGATCGCCGAAACCGCCGAGCAGGCGCGCGACGCGGTCGAGGCCATCGAGGCCGAAATCGAGGAACTGCCCGCCGTCACCGACATGAAGGCTGCCGTCGCCGGCGGTGCGCTGGTGCATGACGAGATCGGCACCAACGTCTGCTTCGACTGGGGCTGGATCGAGGACAACCGCGCCGCCACCGACGCCGCGATCAAGGCCGCGCCGCACGTCTTTACGCTGGAACTGGTGAACAACCGCCTTGTCCCCAACGCAATGGAGCCGCGCGCGTCCATCGGCGACTATGACCCGGGCACCGGCGACTACACGCTGTACACCACCAGCCAGAACCCGCACCTGACCCGGCTTCTGATCTCGGCCTTCGTGCTGGGCATCCCCGAGAACAAGCTGCGGGTGATCGCGCCCGACGTGGGCGGGGGCTTCGGCTCCAAGATCTATCACTACGGCGAAGAGGCGCTGGTGCTGGCGGCGGCGAAAAAGCTGGGCCGCCCGGTGCGCTGGACCGCGTCGCGCAGCGAAAGCTTCCTGACGGACGCCCACGGCCGCGACCATGTGACGAAGATCGAGCTGGCCTGCGAGGAGGACGGCACCTTCGTCGCCTTCCGCACCGAGACCTACGCCAACGTGGGCGCCTACCTGTCGAACTTCTCGACCGCGACGCCCACCTTCCTGCACGGCACGCTGATGGCCGGGAACTACAAGGTCCCGAACGTCTACGTGAACGTGAAGGCGGTCTTCACCAACACCGCGCCGGTGGACGCCTATCGCGGCGCGGGCCGGCCCGAGGCCACCTTCAGCATCGAGCGCATCATCGACATGGCCGCGCGCAAGCTGGGGATCGACCCGGTCGAGATCCGGCGCCGCAACTTCGTCCAGCCCGATCAGTTCCCCTTCACCAGCGCCGCCGGCCTGCAATACGACACCGGCAACTACGACGCGCTGATGGACAAGCTGGGAGACCTGGCCGACCTGTCGGGTTTCGAGGCGCGCCGCGCCGCGTCCGCCGCCAAGGGCAAGCTGCGCGGGCTGGGCGTGAACAGCTATATCGAGGCCTGCGGCATCGCGCCGTCGAACCTCGTGGGCGTGCTCGGCAGCCGCGTCGGCCTGTATGACGCCGCCACGGTGCGGGTGAACGCCACCGGCAACATCTCTGTCATGGTGGGGGCGCACAGCCACGGGCAGGGGCATGAAACCGCCTTCCCGCAGGTGGTGGCCGACATGCTTGGCATCGACGAATCGTCCATCGAGATTGTGCATGGCGACAGCTCGAAGATCCCGTTCGGGATGGGCACCTACGGCTCGCGCTCGCTGGCGGTCTGCGGATCGGCGGTGGTGCGCGCCACCGACAAGATCATCGCCAAGGCCAGGAAGATCGCGGCCCACATGCTGGAAGCCTCGGACGCGGATATCGAGTTCAAGGACGGCAAGTTCTCGGTCGCGGGCACCGACCGGTCGGTGGGCTTCGGCGAGGTGGCGCTGAAGGCCTACATCCCCCACAACTTCCCCATCGAGGACATCGAACCGGGGCTGGAGGAAACCGCCTTCTACGATCCGGCGAACTTCACCTATCCCGCCGGCGCCTATGCCTGCGAGGTCGAGGTCGATCCCGAAACCGGCGTCGTCAGCGTGGAGCGCTTTACCGCGGTGGACGATTTCGGCAACGTCATCAATCCGATGATCGTCGCCGGGCAGGTCCACGGCGGTCTGGCGCAGGGCATCGGGCAGGCGCTGTTCGAGGGCTGCACCTATGACGAGAACGGGCAGATCCTGTCGGCCAGCTACATGGACTACACCATGCCGCGCGCCGATGACGTGCCGTTCTACACGGTGGATCATTCCTGCCAGACGCCCTGCACCCACAACCCGCTGGGCGTGAAGGGCTGCGGCGAGGCCGGCGCCATCGGCAGCCCGCCGACCATCGTGAACGCGGTTGTCGACGCGCTGCAGCGCGGCGGGATGAGCCATGTGACGCATATCGACATGCCCCTGACGCCCGCGCGCGTCTGGGCGGCGATGCAGGGGTAACGGCCTGCCGTCCCCTTCGCGGGGGGCGGCGCCACGGGTCCAACGGCTGCGCCGGCACAGCACGGGCGGCCAAGACGGAGAAGAAAGATGTACGCATTCGAGATCGAACGCCCCTCTACCCTGGCCGAGGCGGTTTCGGCGCTGTCGGCGGAAGGCGCGCAGGCGCTGGGCGGCGGGCAGACGCTGATCCCCACGCTGAAACAGCGGCTGGCCGCGCCCGAGGTGCTGGTCAGCCTGTCGGGCATTTCCGAGATGAAGGGCGTCTGCCCCGACGATGACGGGCGGCTCTGCATCGGGGGCGCCACCACCCATGCCGCCGTGGCGCGCGACGCGGCGGCGGCCTATCCGGCGCTGGCCGCGCTGGCCAGTCACATCGGCGACCCGGCGGTGCGCAACCGCGGCACCATCGGCGGCAGCCTCGCCAACAACGATCCGGCGGCCTGTTATCCGGCGGCGGCGCTGGCGTCGAACGCCACGATCGTCACCCAGAACCGCGCGATCGACGCCGACGACTACTTCCAGGGCCTGTTCACCACGGCGCTGGAAGAAGGCGAGATCATCACCGAGGTGAAGTTCGCCATCCCCGAGGCGGCGAACTACCAGAAGTTCCTGCAACCGGCCTCGCGCTTTGCGCTCGTGGGTGTCTTCGTGGCGAAATACGCCGACGGGGTGCGCGTGGCGGTGACCGGCGCCTCCGAGGACGGCGTCTTCCGCTGGTCCGAGGCCGAGGCGGCGCTTTCGTCGGACTTCTCTGCCGGGGCGCTGGACGGGCTGAGCGTGCCTGCCGAGGGCATGATCGGCGACCTGCACGGGACGCCCGAATACCGCGCGCACCTGGTCAAGGTGATGACCAAGCGCGCCGTGGCCGCCGCGGGCTGATCCCCGGCGATACCGCGAAAACAGCCCCTCGGCGGCGATGCCGGGGGGCCATGTCTTTTTACAGGGTCTTTTGCAGGATCAGGATGCGGTTGTTGGCGGGCATCGCCAGCAGGGCGGCAAAACCCAGCCCCGCCTCTGCGCCGATCTCCTCGATCTCGGCCACGTCGCGCAGTCCCCAGTCGGGGTTCTCGGCGCGCAGGCGCGCGTCGAAGGCGGCGTTGCCCGGCCCGATCATCCGCCCGCCCACCACGAACGGCCCGTAGAAGACGCACAATCCCCCCGGTGCCAGCACGCGCCCCGCGCCCGCCAGGATGCCGCGCGCCACCGCCATCGGCGCGATATGGATGACGTTCATCGACACGACCGCATCCAGCGGCCCAAGCGCGGCCACCTCGGGCAGTCCCGCCCAGTCGGCGCTGGCGTCGATGTCGAGCGGCCCGCCCAGCGGCGCCTTCAGCGCCGCGGCCCATGCCGCGATGGAGCGCCGGTGCACCGGGTCGGGATCGGAGGCCACCCAGCGCAGCGCCGGAAAGGCCAGTTCGCTGGCCGTGGCCTGCTGGCCGGTCCCGGCGCCGATTTCCAGCACCGTCCCGCCCCGCCGCCCCAGCCAGGGCGCCATCGCTGTCAGGAACACCGGGCTGACCCGGTCGAAGACGGGCGATCTCAGCCGCCCGTCATCCTCTCCGCCGTGGCTTTCGGGCCGGTAGCGTGCAACATGCGCGCTGGTCGGCTCTGTCACGCGGGCACCGTCACCTGGCAAGTGGCCCGATCATCATGACCATCTGGCGACCTTCCATCTTCGGCATGTTCTCGACCTTGCCGATTTCCTTGATGTCCTCGGCCACCCGCTCCAGCAGGTCGCGGCCAAGATTCTGGTGCGCCATCTCGCGCCCGCGGAAGCGCAACGTGACCTTTACCTTGTCGCCGTTCTCCAGGAACCGAACGACATTGCGCATCTTGACGTCATAGTCGTGGGTGTCGGTGTTGGGGCGGAACTTCACCTCCTTCACCTCGATGATCTTCTGTTTCTTGCGGGCTTCGGATTCGCGCTTTTGCTGTTCGTACTTGAACTTGCCGAAGTCCATGATCTTGCAGACCGGCGGGGTCGCATTCGGCGAAATCTCGACAAGGTCGAGTTGCGCGTCTTCGGCAAGGGCAAGGGCTTTCTGGGGGGTGACGACGCCGAGGTTTTCTCCTTCCGCGCCGATCAGTCTTATCTCGGGTGCCCTTATCCGATCGTTGACGCGGGGTCCGGTGTCACGGGTCGGCGGGGCATTGTGAGGTCTGCGGGCTATGGTGGCTGTCCTTATGTTGTGAAGCCGGTTGTCGAGGCGCAAAGATACGTGCAGCACGCCTGTCTTTCAACGAGAGATTGGGCCCGCGCGCCCCACCGGGGCGCGCAGGTGCGGCAGGATCGTCGCGGATCAGCCCACGAAGGCTTTCTCGACCACGTATTCGGCGGGCTCGGAATTGGCGCCCTCTCGCAGGCCGAAGCCTTCGAGGATCTCCTTCATGTCGGTGTTCAGCCCCATGGACCCGCAGACCATCGCGCGGTCGTGCCCGGCGTCCATGCCGTCGATCCCAAGGTCGCGGAACACGGTGCCGTCGCGCAGAAGATCGGTGATGCGGCCCATCTTCGGGCTCTGTTCGCGGGTGGTCGTGGGGTAATAGACCAGCTTTTGCGCGGCCTCTTCGCCGACCAGCGGGTCCTCAAGCGTCTTTTGCACCAGCTCTTCGCCGTATTTCAGCTCGGCCACCTCGCGGCAGGTGTGGGTCAGGATCACCTGGTCGTAATTCTCGTAGGTCTCGGGCTCGCGCAGAAGCGAGGCGAAGGGCGCGATGCCGGTGCCGGTCGAGAAGAACCAGATGCGGTTGCCCGGCAGGAGCGCGTCATGCACCAGCGTGCCCACGGGCTTGGGACGCAGGATGATCTCGTCGCCCGGCTGGATGTGCTGCAGCTTCGAGGTCAGCGGGCCGTCCTGCACCTTGATCGAGTAGAACTCCAGCTCTTCGTCCCAGGCGGGGCAGGCGATGGAATAGGCGCGCAGAAGCGGCTTGCCGTTGTCGCCCATCAGCCCGATCATCACGAACTCGCCCGAGCGGAAGCGCAGCGTGCGCGGCCGCGTCACGCGAAAGCGGAACAGCCGGTCGGTGTAATGCTGCACCTCGGTCACGGTCTGGGCGTCGGGCAGCGCGGGGGCCCGCGCGGGCTGGGCGGAAGCTTCGTTCACTGGTCTTTGCTCGGTCATGTCCATACTGGCGGCACCATAGGCCGCACTTCCTCTTAGTCCTTGATCCATGTCAGGGGAAGGGCCGGGGCCGAAATGGCGCCCGGCCCGGTTGTTTTGCGGTGCCGGTCGGGGGTCAGGCGCTGGCGCGAAGGCGCGACTGGTAGTCGTGCGCGCGCCAGTCGGCGCGGGCCAGCCACTGGTTCTCGGGCTGGCGCGCGGCCAGCGCGGCGTCGATTTCCACCTCGTCGAAGCCCGCGCGCCGGGCCATGGCATACTGGTCGGCCAGCACGTGCCCCACCGCGCGCATCCGCCCGGCATAGCCCATCGCTCGCAGCTGCCGGGCAAGCGTGAAGCCGCGCCCGTCGGCAAAGCCGGGGAAGGCGATGCGCACAAGGCGCAGCGCGTCCAGCCGCCCGGCCAGCGCGCGCGGGTCGTCGCCCGGCGCAAGCTCTGCCACCTCGGCGGCGGCGCCGGTCCAGTCGTCGGGGCCAAAGCCCCGGTCGGTCACGATCACCGTTCCGCTCATCCCGCGGTCCTCCTTGTGGCCTTGCCGTTCACGAAATGGATGCCGCACTCGGTCTTGTCGCTGCCGCGCCAGCGGCCCGCGCGCGCGTCCTCGCCCTCGGCCACGCGGCTGGTGCAGGGCCAGCAGCCGATCGAGGGATAGCCCTGCGCCGTCAGCGGGTGCCGGGGCAGGCGGTTGTTGACGATGTAGTCCTGCACGTCAGCCGGGTCCCAATGCGCCAGCGGGTTGACCTTGAGCCGCCCGTCCGGTCCCGGCTCGAAGAATTGCAGCGCGGCGCGGCGGCCGCCCTGGAACCGCTTGCGCCCGGTGATCCAGGCGTCGAAGCCGTCGAGAGCGCGTTCCAGCGGCTCCGACTTGCGCAAGGCGCAGCAGGCGTCGGGCTCCGTGCGGTGCAGCAGGGCGTCGGTGTCGCGGGCGAAGACCTGCGT
>JAUIIC010000211.1 GCA_030431935.1 Alphaproteobacteria bacterium
ATCGCGCTGGGGCTTCTGGTGACGGACGGGCGGCTGTTGCGCGGCCTGTCGCGGCAATCGTGAACATGTTCGCTATCGACCGCGGGCGCGGGCGCGCCTAGTCTGGCCCGGAATATCCGGACAGGGGCGAAGAGATGAACGAGCATCCGTTGTGGCCGCATGTGGCGCGGAACGAGGCGCGGGCCAAGGTTCTGGCCGATACCGTCTGGGCGACGCCCGAGACCTGCTATGCCGAGCGGGCCTCTGCCGCCGCCCATGCCGAGGCGCTGGCCGACCAGGGCTTTGCGGTGACGACAGAGGTTGCGGGCATCCCCACCGCAGTGATGGGCGAGGCCGGAAGCGGCGGCCCGGTGATCGCGTTCCTGGGAGAGTTCGACGCGCTGGCGGGGCTGAGCCAGGAGGCCGACCTGCCCGAACAGGTGCCGATGCAGGCGGGCGCGAACGGGCATGGCTGTGGCCACAACCTGTTGGGCGCGGCGGCGATGCAGGCGGCGGTGGGCTTGCGCGACTGGCTGGTCGAGACGGGCACGCCGGGCACGGTGCGCTATTACGGCTGCCCGGCCGAGGAAGGCGGCGGCGGCAAGACCTTCATGGTCAAGGCGGGGGTCTTCGATGACGTGGACATCGCGATTTCCTGGCATCCCAACAGCATTCCGGCGGTGATGCGGGGATCGTCGCTGGCCAACACGCGGGTGGATTTCACCTTTTCGGGCCGCGCGTCCCATGCCGCGGCCTCGCCCCACCTGGGGCGCAGTGCGCTCGACGCGGTGGAGCTGATGAGCGTGGGCGTGAACTACATGCGAGAGCACATGCCGCTGACGGCGCGCATCCATTCGGCGATCATCGACGCCGGGGGGATCTCGCCCAACGTGGTGCAGGCGAAGGCCAAGGTGCGTTACGTCGTGCGGTCGGAAAAGGTGCCCGAGATGCTGCAGTTGCTGGAGCGTGTGCGCAAGGTGGCGGCCGGCGCCGCGATGATGACCGAAACGCAGGTGGAGGACACGGTGCTGGCGGCGGTGTCGAACCTGTTGCCGAACGGGCCCCTGTGCGAGGCGATGCAGAGAAACCTCGACCGGCTGGGCGCGCCGGCCTTCGACGATCTGGACCGGGCCTATGCGGCGCGGTTCCAGGCGACGCTGGCGCCAGAGGACGTGGCGGCGGCCTATGGCATGCTGGGGCTGCGCAGGGGCGAGGCGGCGCTGCCCGATTTCGTGGTGGGCGGCGACGCGCCGGCGGCGGACCTGCCGGCCTCGACCGACGTGGGGGATGTCAGCTGGGTGGTGCCCACGGTGCAGATGTGGGGGGCGACGATGGCGATCGGCACGCCGTTCCATTCCTGGCAGATGGTGGCGCAGGGCAAGGGCGGACCGGCGCTGAAGGGGATGACCCACGCGGCGATGGTGATGGCCGCGACCGGCGCCGACGCGGTGCTGGACCCGGACCTGATCGCGCGGGCCAAGGCCGATCTGGCGGAACGGGTGGGGCCGGGCGGCTATGTCTGCCCGCTGGCGCCCGACGCCGAGCCGCCGGTGGCCGCGATGGCGTGAGGCCGCACGCGGCCTTGCGCCCTGCGCCGCATCGCGCTAGCTGACGCCCCGAACCCGAGGGGGACGGTGATGGACGATCTGCGGCAGAAATACCTGGACCTGATCGCGGGCGTGGCCGACGAGGCCGCGCTGGAAGACCTGCGTGTCGCCGCGGTGGGCAAGAAGGGCGAGATCAGCCTTCAGATGCGCGAGCTGGGCAGGATGACGCCCGAGGAGCGGCAGGAGGCCGGCCCGCGGCTGAACGCGCTGAAGGACGAGATCAACGCGGCGCTGGCGGCGAAGAAGGCGGGGCTGGCCGATGCCGCGCTGGACGAGCGGCTGCGGGCCGAATGGCTGGACGTGACGCTGCCCGCGCGGACGCGGCGGCAGGGGACCATTCACCCGGTCAGCCAGGTGACCGAGGAACTGACGGCGATCTTCGCCGACATGGGCTTTGCCGTGGCCGAGGGGCCGCAGGTGGAAAGCGACTGGTTCAACTTCGACGCGCTGAACATCCCGGCCGAGCATCCGACGCGCACCGAGATGGACACGTTCTACATGCACCGCGACGCCGGCGACGACCGGCCGCCGCACGTGCTGCGCACCCATACCTCGCCGGTGCAGATCCGCGCGATGCAGGCGAATGGCGCGCCGATCCGGGTGATCGCGCCGGGCCGCGTCTATCGCGCCGACTATGACCAGACCCACACGCCCATGTTCCACCAGGTCGAGGGGCTGGCGATCGACCGCGACCTGTCGATGGCCAACCTGAAATGGGTGCTGGAGGAGTTCTGCCGCGCCTATTTCGAGGTGGACCACGTGGAACTGCGGTTCCGCGCCTCGCATTTCCCCTTCACCGAGCCCTCGGCCGAGGTCGACCTGCGCTGTTCCTGGGAGGGCGGCCAGCTGAAGGTGGGCGAGGGCGACGACTGGATGGAGATCCTGGGCAGCGGCATGGTGCATCCCAAGGTGCTCCAGGCTGCGGGCATCGACCCGGACCAGTGGCAGGGGTTCGCCTTCGGCATGGGGATCGACCGGATCGCGATGCTGAAATACGGCATCCCCGACCTGCGCGCCTTTTTCGAGAGCGACCTGCGCTGGCTGCGGCACTACGGCTTCGCCGCGCTGGACCAGCCGACGCTGCACGGCGGGCTGTCGCGCTAGGGCGGGCCCCGGGGGGGCCGAACGCCGCTGTGCGGCGTGCCTTCGGCGAGAGTATTTGCGAACAGAAGAAGGGGCGGGCCGTTCTGGCCCGTATCCCCGTGGGCCGCGTTCAGAGCGTCGGCTTGACGAAGATCGCGCCGCCGGTCATCCGCGCTTCTGGCCGGATGCATGCGCGACCGACGATGAAGCCGCTGCTATGGCAGGGGGGCGCGTCGGCGGTGGCGACGTCGATGGTGCGGGACGTGGTGACGGGCGTGCCGCCGGCCGTGTAGACGACGGCCGTGACCACCATCACCATGACGGCGAAGGGCCGCAGGATGGGGTGAGAGAGGATCATCGGGGTTTTCCTTGGTTGGTGCTGCTCTGCCTGCCGTTATGGTTGTTCATTCTGTCGGCAAGATGGCCCGCGCGGGCCGGAACCGTAGCCGTTTCGTGAACATCAGAGCACCCGGGGGTTGCAAGGGGGCCGCAGTTGGGGCGGGCGCCACAAAATTGCCATGCCCCGCGCCTATGCCGTGCGCGGGATTTCGTCCCCCGTGTGACCGAGGAGTGCGCGTTATGATCCGACTTGCCCTTGCCGGGGTTCTTGCCCTGATGCCCGCCGCCGCGATGGCCCAGTCCGCGTCGGGCGGGTTCTGCGGCACCTATCTCGAGATGTCGTCTTCGGACGGGAACTGCCCGGGGTGCATCCTGCAGTTCGTGGGAACCGGCGGGGCGACGGGCTACCTTCTGTCGTCGAACACCGGCTGGTCGGCCGAACTGACGCAGGTGGACATGGGCGAGGGCGGCGGATCGGGCGTGGCCGTCTGGGGCAACGTGGGCGGCACGCGGGAAGGCCAGATCTACAACCTTGCGGTCGAGCGCCAGGGCGAGATGCTGCTGACGCTGCTGACGCCGCAGGATCCGAACCTGGAAGATGTGGTGCAGGCCACCTATTTCTGCGCCGACTGACGGCACCGAACGGGGCGGCATGGCGGGCGGTGGCCGGGGGGCGACCGCCCTTTTCTTTTCGCGGTCCTTGGGCTAGGTCCGGCGCGGCATCACATCCGCGCGGGACGAGAGATGAAATTCACGCTTTCCTGGCTGGCCGATCACCTGGAGACCACCGCATCGGTGGCCGAGATCGCCGAAACGCTGACCGACCTTGGCCTAGAGGTCGAAGAGGTCGTGGACCCCGCGGCGCGGCTGGCGGGCTTTACCGTGGGCCACGTGCGCGCGGCCGAACAGCATCCCGACGCGGACAAGCTGCGGGTCTGCCAGGTCGAGACCGACGAGGGCATGAAGCAGATCATCTGCGGCGCGCCGAACGCGCGCGCGGGCATCCACGTCGTGGTGGCCAAGCCGGGTGCCTACGTGCCGGGCATCGACACCACGATCGGGGTGGGCAAGATCCGCGGTGTCGAGAGCCACGGCATGATGTGCTCGGAACGCGAGATGGAGCTGTCGGACGAGCATGACGGCATCATCGAGTTGCCGGGCGAGCCGCCGGTGGGCATGGCCTTTGCCGACTGGCTGGCGGAACACGACCCGGCCAAGATCGACCCGGTGATCGAGATCGCGATCACGCCGAACCGGCCCGATGCGCTGGGCGTGCGGGGGATCGCGCGCGACCTGGCGGCGCGGGGGTTGGGGACGCTGAAGCCCTGGTCGGTGGAGCCGGTGGCGGGCGCCTTCGCCAGCCCCATCGGGGTGACCATCGACCCGGCGCTGAAGGAGCGGGGCTGTCCCCTGTTCGCCGGCCGGGTGATCCGGGGCGTGAGGAACGGGCCGTCGCCCGCCTGGCTGCAGAAGCGGCTGAAGGCCATCGGGCTGCGCCCGATCTCGGCCCTTGTCGATATCACGAACTTCTTCACCTATGACCAGAACCGCCCGTTGCATGTCTTCGACGCGGACGTGGTCAGGGGGAACCTGCGCATCCATCCCGCCGCCGGCGGCGAGACGATGGAGGCGCTGGACGAGAAGACCTATGCCTTCGCGCCGGGGATGATGGTGATCTCTGACGACGCGGGGCCGGAAAGCATCGCGGGCGTCATGGGCGGGCAGCATTCGGGCTGCACCGAGGCCACGGTGAACGTGTTCCTGGAATCGGCCTACTGGGACCCGGTGACGATTGCCGGGACCGCGCGGCAGCTGAAGATCTCATCGGACGCGAAATACCGGTTCGAGAGGGGCGTGGACCCGGCCTTCACCCTGCCGGGGCTGGAGGCGGCCACGCGCATGATCCTGGAGCTGTGCGGCGGCGAGGCGTCCGAGGTGGTGATGGACGGCGCCGTGCCGGATACTGCGCGCGCATACCGTCTGGACACCGACCGGGTGCAGTCGCTGGTGGGCATGGACATTCCGGCCGAGACCCAGCGCGCGACGCTGACGGCGCTGGGGTTCACGATCGAGGGGGACATGGCGCATGTGCCCAGCTGGCGGCCCGACGTGATGGGCGAGGCCGACCTGGTGGAGGAGGTGGCGCGGATCGCCTCGCTGACCAAGCTGGAGGCGCGGCGGCTGCCGCGGCTGCACGTGGGCGTGCCGCGGGGCATCCTGACGCCCCTGCAGAAGCGCGAGCAGGCGGCGCGGCGCACCTGCGCGGCGCTGGGCTATAACGAGTGCGTGACGTACTCGTTCATCGACAGGGCGGCGGCGGAGCTGTTCGGCGGCGGCGGCGAGGCGGTGCGGCTGGAGAACCCGATCTCGTCCGAGATGAGCCACATGCGCCCGGCGCTCTTGCCGGGGCTGTTGCAGGCAGCGGCGCGCAACCAGGCGCGCGGGTTCATGGACATGGGCCTGTTCGAGGTGGGCCCTGCGTTTCATGGCGGCGAGCCCGAGGAAGAGCACCTGCTGGTGACGGGTCTTCTGATCGGGCACACCAGGCCGAAGGACCCGCATGGCGCGCGCCGGGCGGTGGACGTGTTCGACGTGAAGGCCGATGCCGAGGCGGTGCTGGCCGCGATGGGCGCGCCCGCGAAGGTGCAGATCCTGCGCGGGGCGTCCGGCTGGTGGCATCCGGGGCGGCACGGGATGATCTGCCTTGGCCCGAAGAAGGTGCTGGGGGTCTTTGGCGAGCTGCATCCGAAGGTGCTTCGGGCGCTGGACGTGAAGGGGCCGGCGATGGCATTCACGCTCTGGCCCGAGGAGGTGCCGGCGCCGCGCACGAAATCGGCCACGCGGCCGGCGCTGGACGTCAGCCCGCTGCAGTCGGTGGAGCGCGACTTCGCCTTTGTCGTCGATGCGGGGGTCGAGGCGCTGACGCTGGTCAATGCCGCCGCCGGGGCCGACAAGGCGCTGATCGAGGAGGTGCGCGTCTTCGACGAGTTCGTGGGCGGTGCGCTGGGCGAGGGCAAGAAATCGCTGGCGATCGCGGTGCGGATGCAGCCGCGCGACCGGACGCTGACCGACGAGGAGATCGAGGCGGTGGGCGCCAGGATCGTCGAGAAGGTCGCCAAGGCCACCGGCGGCGTGCTGCGCGGCTAGCGCGCGGCGCCTGACGCGGGCCCCACCCGCCCACCCGCCCGCGCCAGGCGCCGCGGGTGGCAGGCACGGTGCCCTTGCCGGGTGGTGTGCCTGTTGCGGTGTCGGGCCGTGAGTATTTGGGCAGAGAAGAAGCAGGGGCCGGTTCTGGCCGGGCCCGGCGTCGGGAGGCCCGTGAGGGGGGAGGCGCGCGGTGCGGGCGTTCCGGGACAGGGCGGAAGCGGGCGAGCGGCTGGCGGCCGCGGTGGCGGCGCTGGGGCTGGGCGATCCGGTTGTCCTGGCCCTGCCGCGGGGCGGCGTGCCGGTGGCGGTGCCCGTGGCGCGGGCGCTGGGCGCGGCCCTTGACCTTTTGATGGTGCGCAAGATCGGGGTGCCGGGGAACCCGGAGCTGGCGGCGGGCGCCGTGGTGGACGGGCCGGCGCACCAGGCGGTGTTCAACGAGGACGTGTTGCGCGGCCTGGGGCTGGACCGGGCGGATTTCGACATGGCCGTCGCCGGGGAGCTGAAGGTGATCGAGGCGCGGCGGGCGCGTTACATGGGGGGCCGCGCGCCGGTGGACATGGCGGGGCGCGACGCGGTGGTGGTCGACGACGGCATCGCCACGGGCGCCACGGTGCGGGCGGCGCTGGCCGGGCTGCGGCGCAAGGCGCCCCGCAGCGTGACGCTGGCGGTGCCGGTGGCCGCGCCCGAGGCGCTGGCGGCGCTGGAGGGGCTGGTGGATGGCGTGGTTTGCCTGTCCCGGCCGGTGGCCTTCCGCGCCGTGGGGCTGCATTATGACCGCTTCGGGCAGGTGACCGATGACGAGGTGATCGCGGCGCTGGCCGCGGCGGAGACGGACAAGGGAGACATGGAATGACGCTGAAGGTCTATCTGTCGGGCGAGATCCACACCGACTGGCGCGACGAGATCATGCGCGGGGCCGAGGGGCTGGACGTGGCCTTTGACGCGCCGGTGACGGACCACGCGGCGAGCGACGATTGCGGGGTGGCGATCCTTGGCGCCGAGGAGACCAAGTACTGGCACGACCACAAGGGCGCGATGGTGAACGCGATCCGCACCCGCAAGGGGATCGCCGATGCCGACGTGGTGGTGGTGCGCTTCGGCGAGAAGTATCGCCAGTGGAACGCGGCCTTCGACGCGGGCTATGCCGCGGCGCTGGGCAAGTCGCTGATCGTGGTGCAGATGCCCGAGCATGACC
>JAUIIC010000212.1 GCA_030431935.1 Alphaproteobacteria bacterium
GCCGAGAACGGTGTCGAGATCATCGAGCTGTCCGCCGAAGAGCGCGCGCGCTGGGATGCGGCCATCGCGCCGGCGCTGGATACCTGGCGCGCCAGCGAGGTGGGCCAGGGCCTGACCGGCCAGCAGGTCTACGACCTGTTCATGGGCAAGTGAGCCTGCCCGAGACCGGGCGCGGCATTCCCGCGGTGGACCGTGGGCTCGGCATCATTGCCGGGCTCATGGCCGTCGTGGGCGGTGCCGCGGCCATCGGGCTGGTCGCGATCACCATCGTTTCGGTGTTCTGGCGCTATGTGCTGCGCGACCCGATCTTCGGGATCGAGGACCTGTCGACGATGGCGCTGACGGTGTTCGTGGCCGGGGCCATCGCCTATGGCGCGCTGCACCGGGCGCATGTGACGGTGAACATCCTTGCCGGTCTGGTCGGGCGCAAGGTCACGCGGCTGACCGACGTGGCGGTGCGCGTGCTGGGGGCGGGAATATCGGGCTTCGCGGCCTATGGCCTGTTCACCAAGGGCGCCTGCGGGCTGCCCTGCGGTGCGATCACGGCCAACATGGGGATCGTGCACACGCCCTTCTATTATGTGCTTGGGACCGCCTTCACCTTCTACACGGTGCTTCTTGTCTACCAGCTGATCGTCGGGCTGATGACATGGGGCGGCACCGACCCGAACGAGGCAGAGCTTTGATGGACGGCACGACGCTGGCACTCCTCGGGTTCGCCTCGCTTTTCCTGCTTCTGTTCATGCGGATGCCAGTGGGCACGGCGATGATGCTGGTCGGTGCGGCGGGCATCTGGATGATCCGCCCGCCCGCCGCCCTGCCGGTGGTGGCCGGCGAGATCTTCGGCGAGGCGTCGAACTATCCGCTGACCATCCTGCCCATGTTCATCCTGATGGGGAACCTTGCCGGCGTGTCGGGGATGAGCCGGGATCTGTACGATGCCGCGCACGCCTGGCTGGGGCGGCTGCGGGGCGGGCTGGCCTCGGCCACGATCATGGGCTGCGCGGGGTTCTCGGCGCTGTCGGGGTCGTCACTGGCCGCCGCGCTGACCATGGGGCGCGTGTCGCTGCCCGAGATGCAGCGCTACCGCTATCACGACGGGCTGGCGACGGGCGCCATCGCGGCGGGCGGCACGCTGGGCATCCTGATCCCGCCCTCGGCGGGGTTCGTCGTCTATGCCATCCTGACCGAGGAAAGCATCGGGCAGCTGTTCATGGCGGGCGTGCTGCCGGGGCTGATGCTGACCGCGCTGTTCATCCTGGCGATCTGGGCCATCGTCCTGCGCAACCCCGAGCGCGCGCCGCGCATCCCCCCGGGCGAGGGCGATGGCAACCGGCTGCGCGCCACGCTGCGCGCGGGCTGGATCGTGGGGATCATCGTGCTGACGATCGGGGGCATCTACACCGGCATCTTCTCGGCCATCGAGGCGGCGGGCATCGGCGCCTTCCTGGCGGCCATCGTCACCGCGATCCGGGGAAAGCTGACCTGGCCCAACATCGTCGAGGTGGTGACGGCGACGCTCCGGTCCTCGGGGACGGTCTACCTGATCCTGTTCGGGGCCTTCGTCTTCAAGACCTTCATCGGCTTTACCGGCATCACCTATTCGCTGTCGCTCTGGGTCGATGCGCAGGGGTTCACCGGCATGCAGGTGGTCATCGCCTTCCTGGCCATCTTCATCGTGCTGGGGATGTTCATGGACGGCTTCGCCATCCTCGTTCTGACCGTGCCGCTGGTGCAGCCGATCATCGAGCCGCTGGGCATCGACATGATCTGGTTCGGCGTGATGATGGTGATCGCGCTGGAGATGGGCCTGATCTCTCCGCCCGTGGGCCTGAACGTCTTCGTGGTCAAGGGCATCGCGCCGGGCGTGCCGCTGGCGACGATCTTTCGCGGCATCTGGCCGTTCTGGTTCATGATGCTGCTGGCGATCCTGCTGATCCTGGCCTTTCCGGGGATCGCGCTGTTGTTGCCCAGCACGATGTTCGGCTAGCCGACCGGATCAGTCGATCTTTGCGGCGTCCTTGAACATCACGCGGTGGCGGCGGGTGCGGATCCAGTCGCGCAACTCCTCGTCCGACATGAAGTGGCTGCGGTCGTAGCTGTCGCGGTGCGCGATCTCTTCCATCGGGCGGCGGAACCGCTTGTAGGGCTTGGCTGCGGGCGGCCCGAACAGGAAGATGTCGAGGACCGAGATCTCGTCGGGGATACCCAGAAGCGGGCGCAGGTCCTTCTGCGCCAGTTCCTGGCCGATCGCGGTGACCCACCAGACGTTGTAGCCCAGCGCCGCCGCCGCCAGGTGCGCCGCCATGGTCGAGGCGGCCACCGATTGCAGCAGGATGCGTTCCGCGTTCTCGTGGTACATGCGGTCGAGGTCGGACCCGTCGTTCAGCACCGGGAAGGCGTTGACCCAGCGCATGTCGGAACAGACCACGACAAAGCCCGGCGCGGTGGCCAGCCCGCGGTAATCGGGCGTGGGGAACTTCATCTTGGCCTTGGCGCGGAACCGCTGCTCGGCCACGAAATACTCGGCGATCTGCGCCTTCACGGCGGCGTCGCGGACGATGACATACTGCCACGGCTGGGCATTGGCGCCCGAAGGCGCGTGCCGCGCGGCCTCGAGGATCAGGTCGTAATGCTCGTCCGGGACGACGTAATCGGGATCGAACTTGCGCACCGTGACGCGGTTGCGGATCACCTGCATCAGCGCGTCATAGCGCGTCCGGTCGCCGATCTCGGGCAGATCGACCTCTGCCTCGGCCTCGGCCAGATCGACGGCGGGTGTGACGTCTTCGGTCATGCTGTCCTCCCTTTTCGGGGGAGGATAGCGGGGAGAGAGCGCGTTGGGGAGGGGGTTGGGGGGATTGAGTGGATGCCAATCTAACTGTCCGTTTCAGTTCGGGAGGGAAACGGTCGTAATCGCTACAAAACTGGCGCTCAACCTGAGCGCGATCAGTGCCGCTACCTGCCTTGGTGCTGGCGCAGGCCTTGATCGGCGAGTGTGCGGGCGATGCGGACGGTGTACCTCGATCGAGTGATCTTGTCGGCCATTGCGAGTACGTGAGTTACAACAGGCCGATTTGAATTACGCGGATTGCTCTTGCCGTTGGTTTTCTGACAGCGTCAGATCGCGCTTCGCCACGATCCAATGGTCCAGCCTCCACATGCCCCATGCAAGAGGAATCGCGGCGATACCGCCAATCACATACGCAAGTGGCTCTTCGTGATAGCTCTCGAAAAACTGCGTGTATGCGTGAATCCCGGCGAAGGTAACCGACGCGTTAAAAAGCCCTCGTTGGGATTTGTGCGCGGCCCAAAAAATGAGCGCAACGAGCGCCGCCGCCCAAAGGACCGAGTAGAGGTCGGGTGAGACGAACAACGCTGTTTCGCGCCATATGTCTTGGGCTTCCTGGAATTCCTCCCAAGCCATCCGTCTTTCTTCCCGAGTCAATGTGGGATCCCTAGGGTACCTAGGTCCCCAGATGGCTTGGCCGACCCAATCTCCAAACAGCGATCCGACCAGCGCACACAGATTGGCGATCACAAAGCCCATGACAGCAAGGACACGGGCATGTCTCGCCATCCGCTCGGGCCGGTGCGCCGCAATCCAGAGGCAACCAGCGATCAATACTGCCATCTGGATGATCGAGAGCGTAGGCTCGGGCGAGTAGAAGACGTAGGCCGCGTCAAAGTAGAAGGTGCTGGTATCCAGAGCTTGGGCAAACGGGGCGATGGCGAGCGCGGTGACCAGCCGAACATCGGTCAACCAACCAGCCGCGACAACGGCTACCGTCGTGTACAGGAAGAATACAGTGATCGGTGCGCCGGTTGCATCTGCTTGATTCAGGAGAAATGCGATGCCAACCAAGTGCATCGCAAGCCCCATCAACATTACTGAGCCGGTCACGAAGCGCGCAGAAACACGGTCGGACTTGAGCAGCCACGCTGAAGCGGAAGCGATGATGAATCCACCGGCAGACATAGTGGCCCCCGCGAGGTCCTCGTACTTCGACATCAGCTCAAGGCTGGCTCCGCCGATCAGCATGCCTGCACCGATAAGCGCTGAGGCATTTCCGAACATCCGGAATAATTCGCTGCCGTAGGCCAGGAGCAAAGCGCCCATTCCCAAGAAGAGCAGCCCGGTTATTGCTACGGATGCAGGTGTTCCCAGCCATGCGATGAAGCCGCCGGTCGCGGCGATGATGCCGAGGCACAGAAGAGCGTTGATGGCGAGACTGACCATCGTTTCCCGCGCCCTGGCCTCAATTGTCGTTGCCTGCTCGCTGGTAATGATACCATCCTCTACCAAACGCGCGGTGTCCGCTACTGTTTGCATCTTTCTCACCTTCCAAGCGAGCAAGGGTGTCAAAGCGCTATCGGGGTTGCGGCTTTCACGCCTTGATCTGCGTCAACCGAGTGGCGGGCCTACCTGCCCGCTTCGGTATTGATGGACGCAATTGCTGCACCGCCGCGGAAGGTCCGCTCTGGGCTGGAACCGACCTTGCGGCAAACCCGCACGCGCAACCCTAGCGTGTCTTCGTGAAATAGTCCTGTTGCAAAAAGGGTCCTTTCCGTCCCTCGCCGAGCCCCTCAATCGCGGCAAGAGCTTAGCTGGGACAGAACCCCAAGGCCAAACTCGACGGATTTTGGAACGTTTGTGGCCGATTGCGGGAACGGCGCAGACGCCCCCCATCGCCCTCCCCTTAACGCTGTCTGCCCAAGAACCGGGCAGTCCGCGCATGTTGGCCCGTCCAGCCCCCGGATTCCCGTAGCCTTCCCCACCGGACGGCGCTAGCCAAGGCCACATGCGCGCGCTTGTGATCTTCTGCCATCCGGACCCCGACAGCTTTACGGCTGCGGTGCGGGATGTGGTGGTGGGGCGGCTGGCGGCGGCGGGGGCGGAGGTTCGGGTGTCCGACCTCTATGCGCGGGGCTTCGATCCGCGGCTGAGCGCGGCCGAGCTTGCGGCCTACGAGGACGAGGCGGTGAACCGGGCGCCGGTGGCGGCGGACGTGGCGGACCTGCAGTGGTGCGACACGCTGGTCTTCGTCTACCCGACCTGGTGGTACGGGCTGCCCGCGATGCTGAAGGGCTGGCTCGACCGGGTGATGCTGCCGGGCCTGGCGTTCCTGATGCCGGACCGGGTGAACGGCGACATCCGCCCGGGGCTGACCAACATCACCCGGCTGGGGGTGTTCACGACCTGCGGGGCCAGCTGGTGGCTGACGCGGCTCATCGGGGCGCCGGGGCGGCGGACGCTTTTGCGGGGGATCAGGCTCTTGTGCGGGCGGCGCTGCCGGACGGTGTTCGCGGCGCATTACCTGATGGACAGCTCCACCCCCGAGACGCGGGCGCGGCACCTGCGCAAGGTGGCCGAGCGGGCCGACCGGCTGTTGCGCGACTAAGCCGCGCCGGAAACCGCCCGGGGATCGGGCCGGGCGTATCCCGGGGCGTGACAGCCCCGATCCGTTCCGGCAGCGTGTAGTTGTTCCTTGTTTCGTCAGGTCAATTCGGGTCCAATCGACGGGCGACAACAGGGCGGGAAGGCAGCCATGTCCGTCAAGCGTTGGGAGGATGACGCCGTCGTCTGGGAGGGCCCGTACTATGGTACGGAGGCGCTTCGCTACGCCCCGGAGGTCAGCCATGCCCCGGTCGCCGGACGGATCATCACCTGTGTCGAGGTCGTCGATTGGGATGGCGACGGCGGACGGGACCTGATCCTGTCAAGCTGGGATCCCTGCTATGACGGGCGCGCCGTCCTGCGCCGCCAGATCGGCACCCGCGGCGACGGCACGCCGGACCTCGGGCCGGAGGAGCCGATCCACGGCGTCCGCGGTTATGTGACGGCCGTTCGGGATGGGCCGCTGTTTCATCTGGTCTCGGCCTCGCGGATGCGGCCCGTGCTGCATTTCCACCGGAACACGGGCACGCCGGGCACCCCCGTTTTCGCGGAACCGCAGATCATCGAACTGGACGCCGACTGGCAGCGGCAGAGCGAATACCTGCACGTGGCGCGCTTCGTCGACCTGAGGGGGGACGGCCGACTGGAACTGGTGGTGGGGACCGACAGCTGGGATGACTACTGGCCCAACGGGCTGGAATGGAACGACCAGGGGTATCGCGCCTATGACGCCGCGGGGCGCTGGCTTGGCGGCCCCCTGCGCGGCTTTCTCTACGCCTTTCCGGTCGAGGGCCCGCTTTCGTCGCCGGTGATCGGCAAGGGCCGGATCGTGATGGCCGGCGAGAACCCGGCAGAGGTCTACGGCCAGCTGGCCCCCGCCTTCGGCGACCTGCGCGGCACCGGGGCGATCGACCTGGTTGCGGGCGAGTTCTGGAACCTGCTGCAGACCGCGCCGGGCGACGGTTCGGGCGATTTCGGGCCGCTCGACGTGCTGCGCGGCAGGGACGGGGCGCTTCTCGAACTCGATCACTGCATCCATCTGCCCTGTATCGTCGACTGGGACGGAGACGGGCGCCCCGATATCCTTGTGGGCGCCGAGGACGGCTATGTCACGTGGCTGCGGAACCTGGGCGGAGCGCCGGGCGCCTTTCCGGCCTTCGAGAACATGGGGCGGGTCGAGTGCACGTCCCCGCTGGTTCACGCAAGCGTGCTGCCCTGCCCGGCCGCGCATGACTGGACCGGCGACGGGCGGCCGGACCTGATCGTCGGCAACTGCACGGGCGAGTTGCTGTTCTACCCGAACCTCGGGCCGCCCGGTGCGCCCAGGCTCGGGCGAGAGGTACACCTGACCGCTGGCGGGGTGCCGATCCGGGTGACGGCCGGGCTGACAGGCTCGATCCAGGGGCCGTCGGAAAAGCGGTTCGGGTATACCTGCCCCACGGTCGCGGACTGGGACGGCGACGGACGGGCCGACGTTCTCATGAGCGATGTCCTCGGCAGGCACCTGTTCCTGAAATACGAGGGGGGCGTGCCGCCACGCTTTGCCGCGCCGCAGGAACTGACGCTTGACGGGGCGCCCTTCCGGACCGTCTGGCGGGTGCGTCCGGCGGTCGTGGAATGGACCGAGGGCGGGGGGCTGCACTATGTCACGCTCGACGCCGAAGGCCGGCTGACCGACTACACCCGCGCCGCCGACACGGTGCTGACCGATCCGCGCGCGTTGTGCTGGGAGGACGGCAGCGCGATCACCTTTACACCCGACACCGGCGGCGGGCGGGGGCGGATCAAGCTGGTGCTGTGCGACTGGACCGGAACCGGGCGCATCGACCTGATCGTCGGCACGAACGCGCGCAGTTGCCTGCCGCCGGGTGCAGGAGGCGCGCCGCGCCACACGACCCGGCAGGCGGGCAT
>JAUIIC010000213.1 GCA_030431935.1 Alphaproteobacteria bacterium
CAGGTCCTCGAGCTCGGCGCGTTCGCGCATCAGCTCTTCCTGTTCGCGCAGCAGTTCAAGCTCTTCCAGCCGGCGCAGCGAGCGCAGGCGCATGTTCAGGATCGCCTCGGCCTGCACCTCTGTCAGGGCAAGCTCGTCGTCGCCCGAGACGGGCGGCGGGCCGACGTAATCGGCCTCGGACATGGCGCGGGGCGGAACGTCCGACCAGTCCTGCCGCATCAGCGCGGCCTTGGGGTCGTCGTCGTAGCGGATGATGTCGATCACCCGATCGAGGTTCAGGAAGGCCACGATCAGGCCTTCGAGCACCTCGAGCCGGTGGTCGATCTTGCCCAGCCGGTGACGCGTGCGTCGCTGGAGCACGTCGCGCCGGTGGTCGAGGAAGGCGCGCAGCACCTCTTTCAGCGAGCAGACCTTGGGCGTGCGCCCGTCGATCAGCACGTTCATGTTCAGGCTGAAGCGCAGTTCGAGGTCCGAGTTGCGGAACAGCATGCCCATCAGCAGGTCGGGGTCGACGTTGCGGGTGCGCGGTTCCAGCACGATGCGGATGTCATCGGCACTTTCGTCGCGGACGTCGGCCAGCAGGGGCACCTTCTTGGTCTGGATGACCTCTGCCAGTTTCTCGATCAGCTTGGATTTCTGGACCTGGTAGGGGATCTCGGTGACGACGACCTGCCACTGGCCACGGCCCAGGTCCTCGACCTCCCACCGGGCACGCAGGCGAAAGGCGCCTCGCCCGGTGCGGTAGGCCTCGACGATAGAGGCGCGGGGCTCGACGATGACGCCGCCGGTGGGGAAATCGGGGCCGGGGATATGCTCGACCAGCGTTTCGTCGCGGGCGTTCGGCGCCTTGATGAGATGCAGGCAGGCCTCGCACAATTCGCCGATGTTGTGCGGCGGGATGTTGGTGGCCATGCCCACAGCGATGCCGCTGGCGCCGTTGGCCAGCAGGTTCGGGAAGGCGGCGGGCAGCACCACGGGTTCCGAAAGCGTGCCGTCGTAGTTCTCGCGGAAATCGACGGCATCCTCGTTCAGCCCTTCCAGCAGGGCCTCGGCCGCCTCGGTCAGGCGGGCTTCGGTGTATCGGCTGGCAGCGGGGTTGTCGCCGTCGATGTTGCCAAAGTTGCCCTGCCCGTCCACCAGCGGGTAGCGGATGGTGAAATCCTGCGCCAGCCGCGCCATGGCGTCGTAGATCGCGCCGTCGCCGTGCGGGTGGTAGTTGCCCATCACGTCGCCAGAGATCTTGGCCGACTTGCGGAACCCGCCAGAGGCCGTCAGCCGCAGTTCGCGCATGGCGTAAAGGATGCGGCGGTGCACGGGTTTCAGGCCGTCGCGCGCATCCGGCAACGCGCGGTGCATGATCGTCGAAAGCGCATAGGTCAGGTAACGCTCGCCGATGGCGCGGCTCAGCGATTCTGCGGCGGTGGCGTCGCCCGGGGCCTGGTCCTGCTCGGTTTCGTCATTGGCCATGCTGGCGGTTTAGACCGCGCCTGTTTGGCGGTCCAGCGGCAATTCGCGGCTTGGGGTTTGCGCCGCGCCCTGCCCTGTCCTAAGTGCGGTGCAGGCAGGTCGCGGGGAGAGTGCCGGATGACAGAACGATCGGTACTGATCACGGGCTGTTCCTCGGGGATCGGGCATGATGCGGCGCACACGCTGGCCAAACGCGGCTGGCGGGTGTTCGCCACCTGCCGCAAGGACGCGGATTGCGCGCGCCTGCGCGACGAGGGGCTGGAAAGCTTTCGGCTGGACTATGCGGACCCCGACAGCATCGCCGCGGCGGTGGACGAGACGCTGGCGCGCACCGGCGGGACGCTGGACGCGGTCTACAACAACGGCGCCTTCGGGATGCCCGCCGCGGTCGAGGACCTGCCGCGCGCCGCGCTGGCCGAGATGTTCGAGGCCAACGTCTTCGGCCCGCATGACCTGACACGGCGGGTGATCCCTGCGATGCGCGCGCAGGGGCACGGGCGGATCGTCAACTGTTCCTCGGTCTTCGGCTATGCGCATTTCCCCTGGCGGGGGGCCTATATCTCGACAAAGCACGGGCTCGAGGGGCTGACCGACGTGCTGCGCGCCGAGATGCGCGGCACGGGGATCGAGGTGTCGCTGATCCAGCCGGGGCTTATCACGACGAAATTCGGCGACAACTCGATGATCCCGTTCGAGCGGTGGATCGACTGGGAAGCCTCTGTCCGGGCCGAGGGCTACCGGGACCTGATCGCGGGGCGCCGCGGCGGGCGGTCGCGCAATGCTCGGCTCGAGGCGCCGGCCTCCGCCGTGACCGCCAAGCTGATCCATGCGCTGGAATCGCCCCGCCCACGCGCCCGCTACAAGGTGACGCGGCTGGCGCATGTGGCGGCCTTTCTGGACTGGATCCTGCCCGCCCGGGCCGCCGACGCGCTGGTGGTGCGGCTCTAGCGTCCGGCCGACCGGCGCGAAAGGGGCTTCGCTTTTTGGCTCGGCGCCGCTACATGGCCGCCCACGCCGCAGGAGAGAGACGACATGATTAACGATCCGCTGTTTATCCTGGCCGTCATCGCGTGTTTCGCGGTGCTGGGCATCCTGGCGCTGGGGCTGGGCGGCTTCGCCCGCGGCGGGGACTTCAACCGCAAGCACGCCAACCGTCTGATGCGCTACCGGATCGTCGCCCAGGCGGTGGCGGTGGTGCTCATCATCGGGCTGGTGCTGGTGCGCAAGATGGGGGGCGAGTGATGGTCGTTCTAAGCAAGATCTACACGCGAACGGGCGATGCGGGCGACACGGCGCTGGGCAACGGGGCCCGCGTCGCCAAGCATTCGATGCGGGTGACCGCCTATGGCACGGTGGACGAGACGAACGCGACCGTAGGCATGGCGCGGCTGCACGCGGACGCCGAGATGGACGCGCAACTCTCGCGAATCCAGAACGACCTGTTCGACCTTGGCGCGGACCTCTGCCGCCCCGACATGGAAAAGGACGCCGAGGCCGAATACCCGCCCCTGCGCATGGCAGACAGCCAGGTCGCGCGGCTGGAGGCCGAGATCGACGCGATGAACGAGGCGCTGGAGCCGTTGCGCAGTTTCGTGCTGCCAGGCGGATCGGCGCTGTCCGCGCATCTGCACCTGTGCCGCACCGTGTCGCGCCGGGCCGAACGGCTGACCGTGGAACTGGCCACGATGGAATCGGTGAACCCTGCGGCGGTGAAATACCTCAACCGCCTGTCGGACTGGTTCTTCGTCGCCTCGCGCATCGCCAACGACGACGGCCGCGCAGATGTGCTCTGGGTTCCGGGGGCGAACCGCTAGGGCGGCGGGGCGTCCAGTGGACGGCCCGGCCCCCGAAAGGGCGAACCGCTAACGCAGCGGGGCGCACACGCTAGCCGCCGCGCGTGATCGGCACCCAGATCTCGTAGGGCATCGCGTCGGGCGTGGCCGCGTCGTCATGCGGATAGCGTTCGAACACGGCGCCTTCGCGCTGGCGGTGGCCCGAGTTGGGCAACCAGGTGGAGAACAGCCAGTCGAAATGCGCGGGCAGGTCCGCCACCGGGCCGCGCACCCGCAGGACCGCGTGGTCCCCCGCCGACAGGACCATGCGGCAGGTGCCATCGGGCAGGTCTGCGGGATCGGCCGCGCTCTCTACCGCCACGCCGTAGCGAAAGGTTCCGTCCGGGCGCGCGTCGATGGACACGCCATAGAAGGCGCCGGGCACGGCGCCGGGGATGTCGACCCCGGACTGGAAGAACGCGCTCCACTGGGCGGGAATCTGGTCGCGCTGATCCATCGAATAGGTCTGCATCGTCCCGGCCAGCAGCGTCTCAGCGCGGTGTTCGATCTCCGGATCGGTCATGACTGCGGCCCCCCGGCCGGTTCCCACAGTTCTATGGGCGTGCCTTCGGGGTCGTGCAGGTGGGTGAAGCGGCCCACGCCTTCCATCGTCTGCACCGGCGACGTCCCGATGCCCGCCGCGGTCAGGCTGGCGATCATCGCGTCGAGGTCGGCGACGCGAAAGTTCAGCATGAAGGCCTTTTCTTCGGCGAAGTAGGTCGTGTCCTCGGCAAAGGGTGCGAAGACGGTGAACCCGCCCTCGGCCATCCAGGGCGGCGTATCGGGGCCGGTGGGCACCGGGTCGATCCCGAGATGCTTGGCATACCATGCCGCAAGCGACTGCGGATCGCGCGCCCGAAAGAAGAAGCCGCCGAAACCCCGAACCCTTGCCATCCGCACCTCCATGCCGTGCCTGCATATCACGAAACAGCCGGATTCGCAGCCCGACGCGACGGCAAGCGCCGTGGACGGGCCAAAGCGCGTCGATTTTGCCCTGTCACCGGATCGACGAAGGCGCTAGGAACGCGTCTGGAACGCTGGGGTCCCCGTGTCGGGACCGGATTTGAGGGAGTTTGCGCGCATGAAGGTTCTTGTGCCTGTCAAACGCGTGATCGACTACAACGTGAAGGTCCGTGTGAAGGCGGACGGTTCCGGTGTCGATCTCGCCAACGTGAAGATGTCGATGAACCCGTTTGACGAGATCGCGGTGGAAGAGGCGATCCGCCTGAAGGAGGCCGGTGTCGCCGAAGAGGTGATCGCGGTGTCTATCGGGGTGAAACAGGCGCAGGAAACGCTGCGCACGGCGCTTGCGATGGGCGCGGACCGGGCGATCCTGGTCGTTGCAGCCGACGACGTGCACCAGGACATAGAGCCGCTGGCGGTGGCCAAGATCCTGAAGGGGATCGTGGATGCCGAGGCGCCGGGGCTGGTGCTCTGCGGCAAGCAGGCGATCGACAACGACATGAACGCCACTGGCCAGATGCTGGCGGCGCTGACCGGCTGGGCGCAGGGCACCTTCGCCTCCGAGGTGAAGATCGAGGGCGACCACGCGCTGGTGACGCGCGAGGTGGACGGCGGCCTGCAGACGGTGAAGGTGAAGATGCCCGCGGTCGTGACCGTGGACCTGCGCCTGAACGAGCCGCGCTATGCCTCGCTTCCCAACATCATGAAGGCCAAGAAGAAGCCGCTGGATGAAAAGACGCCCGCCGATTACGGCGTGGACGTCACGCCGCGGCTGACCGTGGTCAGGACCGAGGAACCGGCGGCGCGCAAGGCGGGCGAGATGGTCGGTTCGGTCGACGAACTGGTGGCGAAACTCAAGGAAGCGGGGGCGATCTGATGGCGGTTCTTCTTCTGGCCGAAGTGACGGACGGCGCGCTGGCGATGGACGCCACCGCCAAGGCAGTGGCGGCGGCAGGGCCGCTGGGCGAGGTGACGGTGCTCTGTGCGGGCGCAAGCGCCGCGGCGGCCGCGGCCGAGGCGGCGACGATCGCGGGCGTGGCAAAGGTGCTGTGCGCCGAGGACGCGTCGCTGGGGCACCGGCTGGCAGAGCCCACGGCGGACCTGATCGTAGGGCTTGCGGGCGACTATGACCACATCGTCGCCCCGGCGACGACTGACGCCAAGAACGTGCTGCCGCGGGTGGCCGCGCTTCTGGACGTGATGGTGATCTCGGACGTGTCGGGGATCGTCGACGCCGAGACGTTCGAACGGCCGATCTACGCGGGCAACGCGATCCAGACGGTAAAATCGGGCGACGCCAAGAAGGTCGTGTCGATCCGCACGTCTAGCTTCGACGCAGCGGGCACCGGCAATTCGGCACCGGTCGAGACCATCGGCGCCGCGGCGAACCCCGGCCTGTCGGAATGGGTCGAGGACAAGGTTGCGGCCAGCGACCGCCCCGAGCTGACCAGCGCGGGCGTGGTGGTGTCGGGCGGCCGCGGCGTCGGGTCCGAGGCGGATTTCGCGCTGATCGAGAAGCTGGCCGACAAGCTGGGAGCCGCGGTGGGCGCGAGCCGCGCCGCCGTCGACTCGGGCTTTGCCCCGAACGACTGGCAGGTGGGCCAGACCGGCAAGGTCGTGGCCCCCGATCTCTATATCGCGGTGGGCATCTCGGGTGCGATCCAGCACTTGGCGGGGATGAAGGATTCGAAGGTCATCGTCGCCATCAACAAGGACGAGGAAGCCCCCATCTTCCAGGTGGCCGACTACGGCCTGGTGGCAGACCTGTTCCAGGCCGTGCCCGAACTGACCGAAAAGCTCTGACCCGCGCATCAGCGGTGGTCGAGTGGGCCCGCGGGATACTGCGGGTCCTTTCGCGTTTCAGACGTCCTGCAGGATCGGCACCAGGGCCCGTGCGGCGCGGGCATGCACGGCCGCGCCCAGCATGTCGTCGGCGGCGGCGGCATCGCGTGGACTTACATGCAGTCCGGCGCGCCCGGACCGGATCTCTGACGGGGAGGCCACGATCTCGACCCGCCGGTGCGGCGGCAGTTCCGCCAACATCCCGTTGGTGACGAACACCGGTTCGGCGCCATGCGACAGGACGTCGTTGCGGTCGCCGGGTCGGCGTGCCGACAACCACAGAAGCACCACTGACCCGCCGGCCTGGAGGATCAGCCTGTGCATGCGCGCGACCCAGGCCGCGCGCAGTTCCGAGACGATCAGGTCGAACCGGTCGCGCGAGGCGGTGCGCAACGTGGCAAGCAGGTGGCCCGTGTAATGGATCTCGGTGAAATCCACGCCGGGATAGACCTGCTGGAGGAACCGCGAGGCGCCGAGGAAGCGGTCGTTCCGGCGCGGATGTACCGCGTAAAAGCGGTTCGACAGGTTCTGCGCGCCCGGCACCTGGATCACCGTGGCCGAGGCCGCGCCAATGATGTCCATCAACGCGGGTTCGGCAAGGTAGACATCGGGGCCGGCGTTGACGCAGCCAAGATTGACGGCGGCAAGGCCTGTCGCCTGTTCCACCAGCGTGGGAAACGGGCTTTCCAGAAACCGGCCATAGGTTTCGCTGCCCCCCAGAAAGACGGCATAGCGCCCGCTTGGCTGCCGCCCCGGTCCGCGGAAAAGGATCTTGCAAGAGCCGTATCTGCACGGCGCATAGTCCAGGGGTTCGGCCCCCAGCCGTTCGTAGGTCATGGTTCCACCCACCATCACTTGATTCACCCGGAGACGACGCTGGCAGACCGACCTTTCCAATCCGCTAAGATCGGCATTTGCCGCGAATTGTCGGGGTCTTTCTGCCTTGCGCCCATGCCGCAGCGCCGCATAAGGTTCGCCGCACCAGCGGGAAAAAGAGGCACGTGATGGACATCCAGACAGTGGGCGTGGTGGGCGCCGGGCAGATGGGCAACGGCATCGCCCATGTGCTGGCGCTGGCGGGATACGACGTGCTCTTGACCGACATCAGTCAGGACGCGCTGGACGCCGCCGTGTCGCAGGTGGACAAGAACCTGACCCGGCAGGTGTCCCGCGAGAAGATCAGCGAGAC
>JAUIIC010000214.1 GCA_030431935.1 Alphaproteobacteria bacterium
TGTAGGGCTTGCGCTTGCTGATGAGCGGGATGGGGAAGTTCGCCATCCGCGCATGGGGCGGGAAGATCGAGCCGGTAAAGGGCTTGCGGTCGTCCAGCAGGGGGATGGCGAAATCCATCAGGTGGCTGTGGCCGGGCACCTCCTGCGGGCGGAAGGGCGGGCGGCGCAGGATCAGCGGGAAGGGCCAGTCGGCCATGTGATGGGTCGTGCTGTCGGGATCGCGCGGACGGCTGAGCATCAGCGGCGCGCCTTCCATCACGCTCAGCAGCGGGTTCTGATCGTCCTTGACGTAGAACTCCTCGTCCATGCCCTCGAGCGCGATGGCACCCATCGAGGCGGTCACCTGGCGGGTGGTCTTGGCCACGCCCAGCGGCTTGTGGCCGGCCCGCACCATCAGCACGGTGCCGCCACTTTCCGCCATCCTGTCCTGGTAGGCCTGCGCGGTGTCCGTCGCGACACCGGCCTTGGTCAGGATCTCTGCCAGCCCTTCGGCCTTGTCGAGCGTGCGCAGGATGCGACGCGAAAAGCGCTGTCGGTGCACCAGTTCGTGCACGACCGTCCGGGCGCGCTGCGAGCTGTCGAAATACCGCGTGATCACCGTTGCCATGATACCTCCACCGGGTTGGATTGTTGGTCCGCCGAACGCGGCGTCGCCTTGTTGTTTGCGCGGCGCGCCGCAAGCGGAAGCGCCACCAGGATTGCAAGGGCCAGAAAAACGATCTCTGCCGTGAATACTATGTTGTAGGGTGCGTGCGGCGCATTCCCAGTCCCGTGCGAAAGACCGACGAAAACATCCCGCACGATGCCCGCCAGCGCGATCCCGACGCCTGCCGCCGTTGCCTGTACCGCGCCCCAGGTGCCAAGCGCGAGCCCCACCTGGTCGCGCGGTGCGGCGCGCATCATGGCGGTCAGCGTGGCATGGCCGAACAGCCCCGCGCCCAACCCGATCACGACCGTGCCGACGGGAAAGAGCAGCGCCGCGCCGCCAAGGGACGAGGTGATGATGCCGGCAAAGCCCGGCACGCCCACGGCCACGCCCGCCAGAGCCACCCGCACGGGCATCTGGCCAAGGCCGATGTTGCGCGAGGCAATGGCGAAGCCGATCAGCGTGCCCGTCGCCAGAAGCGCGGTCAGCCGCGTGGTGTCGGCCACGCTGAGGCCAAGCGCCTGCGCGCCGTAGGGTTCCAGCAGGACATCGGCCATGCCGAAGCCGAAGGTGCCCAGCGCGATGACCAGGAGCAGGCGGATCGTGCCGTGGCTGGTGGCGACGCGGGCGATGGCCTCTCGGAAGGGATCGTGCTGCGCCTCCAGCATCTGCCGGGCGCGCACGCGGTCGCGGGCCTCCTGTTTCCACATTGCGGCCATGTTCAGCGCCACGGTTACCACCGCCGCGCCCTGGATCATCTGGATCAGCTTGCCCGGCGTGTAGTCCTCAAGCAGCGTCCCGTAGACGAGCGCGCTGATAACCATTCCGAAAAGCAGCATCACGTACATCAGGCCGACGACCTTGGGCTGGTCGTCTTCCTTGACGAGGTCCGTCGCCAGCGCCAGCCCTACGGTCTGCACCATGTGAACGCCGGCGCCCACCAGAAGGAACGCCAGCCCGGCCGATGTGTATCCGACCCAGCGCGGGGCATCGACCGCCTCGCCGTAGCCCGACAGGACCAGAAGCGCGAAAGGCATGATCGCGAAGCCGCCGAACTGGTAGAGCGTGCCCTTCCAGATGTAGGGCACCCGCCGCAGACCGAGGGCAGAGACATGGACGTCGGACTTGTAGCCGATGAAGGTGCGCAAGGGCGCGAAGACCAGCGGCAGCGCCAGCATGATCGCGACCAGCGAGGCCGGCACGTTCAGCTCGACGATCATCACGCGGTTCAGCGTGCCCGCCAGAAGCACCAGCGCCATGCCCACCGTCACCTGGAACAGCGACAGCCGCAGCAGCCGCGACAGCGGCACCTCGTCGGTGGCCACGTCGAGGAACGGCAGATACCTCGGGCCTACGGCGGCAAGGCGGTTGATCGCGATGGTCCTCAGGCTTCGCATGGGCATCGGCACCGGATGGTAGGGGGTAACCTGCGGGCCGGCGGCCCGCAGGTCAGCTTTTCAAGTCAGCCGACCGTACGGTCAGTCTGCCAGCACCCGTGGCAGGGTGTCCGCCGAGGCGTGGAGTTCCGGCGGCTGCAGGATGGCCTTGGCCATCGTGCCGTCGGGAAGCACCACCAGGACCTCTTGCGTGCCATCGGCCTTGGGCAGGGTGTAGGCGGCGCGGGCCGCGTCCAGTTCCTGCTGGCGCAGCATGGTGGCAGAGGCCTCCATGTCACCCGTGCCAAGCTCCTGGCCCGACAGGAAGTCGGACACCCACGAGGTGTTGGTCAGAACCGCCACGTGAACGGCAAACGAGCCAACGGCAACAGCGCCCAGGAAAAGCGGGACGCCGACCGTCGGCTTCACGACGAGCCACATCTTTGCATTGTTCATGATGTGCCTCCGTTAGCCGAGCCAGGGCGTGCTGAACGCCACCAGGATGTGCGCGAGCAGCGCAATAGCGCCGAACACGCGCGTGCCGTCGATGAGGTAGCTGTGCACCTCCTCGGCTTCACGCAGGGTCAGGCCGGTTGGCCAGACCTTGTCGGGATCGTCAGACATTTTCAGTCCTCCAGTTTAGGTTCTTCACCGTTTCGCCGGCCGCGGCCTGAAAGAGGACGTGAGCGGCCCGCAGGCTGCCACATCACGAATCAGCAACCCTGCTCGGGAGTATGTCAGGGTAAGTTGACAATGAAAATGTCAAATGAAGTTTACACCTTTGACGAAGTGCGAAAATGTTGCAGGTGGTCCCTTGCCCCATAGGGGGCAGCGGGATAACGCCTTGTCGCGTAATGGTTTTGGGGTGCCCAATCCGCGGGCAGGGCCGTGCGCGGGCCTGCGCAGCGGTCAGCCAGCCGGGGCCAGGATGTCGGCAAGCGCCTCCGGCGCCTCGATCATGGCGTCGTGCAGGCTGTCGATCTCGTGACAGGTCCAGCCCGGCGCGCCGCTGTAGCGCTCATGAAACTGCCAGAAATGCGACGGCTTGTGCCGGGTGCAGATGATATAGTCCTTCCGCGCCACCTCCGCCTCGCGCCCGGTCAGGGTGACACCCTTGCCAAAGCAGGTGCCGGGCTGCGGGGTGGCCATGGTCTTCAGCCAGTCGATGCGCTCGGGCGACACCCAGCGCTCGAACCCCGAAGGGTCGCTGTGTCCGTCGGGCCGCCGCGAGGCGGCGATTTCCGCCGCCCGTGCCGGGTTCGACATGGCGGACGGGCTCTGGTTGCTTTCGGTGGGCACGAAGGCGTCGAGGTAGACAAGCCGCCCGATCCGCTCGGGCAGGCGGCTGGCGACCCCGGTGACGATGTTGCCGCCATAGGAATGGCCCACCAGCGTTAGGCCGTCCAGCTCTTCCCAGAGGATCAGCTGCACGATGTCCTCCACATGGGTGTCGGGCCCCGTGACCGCGTCGATCAGGTGGCGGCGCTCGGCCAGCCCGGTCAGGGACGGCGCGAACACCCGGTGCCCGCGCGCGCGCAGGATCTCCGCCAGATCGCGCCAGCACCACCCGCCGTGCCAGCCGCCGTGAACCAGGACGAAGTCGGTCATGCCGTGCCCCCTGCGGCGCGGGTGCGCCGCGCCACCAGTGCCTGCCGCCCGAGGATGACAACGGCCAGACCGATGCCGACCATCTGCACCATGGGATCCTTGTGGACGACCGCCAGCGCCACCGCCAGCCGCGCCGCGACCTCCCACAGCGCAAGCCGGGTCATGTCGAAGCGGGCCAGTGCGCTCGACAGCAGGTAAAGCCCCAGCGCCAGCCGCGCCGCGAGCCAGATCAGCGCGCCGACGTGCAGCTGCCCGTCATAGCCCGGCAGGTACTCCACGCCGATGGTCACGCCGGGCTTCAGCACCGCCTGCTCGATCAGCAGCAGTTCGGGATAATAGGCGAAGATGAAGGGGATCACGAACATCACGATCCCCGAGCGCACCGCCGAGAAGCCGGTCATCATCGGGTCCGCCCGGGTGATGGTGGCCGCCGCGAAGGCCGCGATCGCCACCGGCGGCGTGATCGCCGAGGCCACCGCGAAGTAGAAGATGAACATGTGCGCGGTGAAGTTCGCGATGCCCAGCCCCACCAGAACCGGCCCCATCAGCAGCGCCACGTTGATGTAGGCCGGCACCGCCGGCATCCCCATGCCCAACAGAACCGCAAGGCCCATCGTCGCCATGAGCGCGATAAAGAGGAAGGTGCCCGCGCCCGCTTCGCCCAGGTTCAGCGACTTCAGCCAGCCCAGCACGTCCAGCGCGATGAAGCCCGACAGCCCGGTGAAGTTCAGGCAGAAGTCGATGATCGAGACCGCAAGGAACATCAGGTAAAGCGTCGAGATGTTGATGCCCGACTGTGCCAGCGCCTGCAGGATGCGCCGCGGTTCGGACCGCACTTCGCGGTCCAGGAACATCAGGACGCACAACAGGATCACGGCCCACCAGCCCGCGCTGCCTGCATCGCCGGCAGAGTTCTGAAGGATCTGCAGAAGGAAGGGCAGATCCTCGACCCGGCAGCTGTTGCCGGCGACGATCTGTTCCAGCCCAAGCAGCGTGCCCAGCAGGCCGCAGCCGATCGCCTCTTTCGGGGTCAGAAGCAGGAACAGGATCAAGAGGATAGGTCCGAAGATCATGACAAGGTGGAGCCGTTCCTGCCGGTTCAGGCGCATCTCGTCGGTGGCGTCGCCGATCGCCGCGATCCCCTGCTTGCGCGACTGGAACATCACCGAAAGGAACAGGCATCCGAAATAGGCCAGCGCCGGTAGCGCCGCGGCGATGATGACGTCGGAATAGGGCACGCCCGTGATCGAGGCGAGCACGAAGGCCGCCACCCCCATCACCGGCGGCATGATCGAGCCGCCGGACGAGGCCGCGGCCTCGACCCCGCCCGCAAAGGTCCGGGAGAAGCCGCGCTTGAGCATCATCGGGATCGTCAGGGCGCCGGTGGACAGCACGTTCACCACCGGCCCGCCAGAGATCGTGCCGAACATGGCCGAAGAGATGATGGCGGCATGGGCCGGACCGCCCCGCAGCCTGCGCGTCCACAGGAACGCCAGCTTGATGAGCGACCGTCCCCCGGCCGAGGCGCCGAACAGCCCGCCCAGGATGATGTAGGGGAAGACGGTGTTCAGCAGGATGTCCAGGAACCGGCCAAAGAAGCCCTGCGCGTTCGACACAAGGATGTCATGGACATTGGGCCGCCCGTCGATCAGCTGCCGCGGTTCGCCGCCGAGCTTGGTCATCAGGTACTTCGAGATGTCCTCGGGGCCATGGAAGTACCACACCAGCACCGTGATGAGCGTGTAGGACGCCACCAGGATCGACACGATCACCAGCGGCAGGCCCCAGACGCGCACGTTGTAGGCCAGAAACACCGTCGTCGCGATCCCGATGATCGCGAACAGCCAGATTCCCGTGGTCGCCACGCATTTGGGGTCCTCGACGCTGTCGGGGATCGGCAGGCCATAGGCTTCGGCGAACTCGCGCTCCTCGGCCAGGCTGCGGGCAATCAACTCGGCGCGGGTGCCGGTGATCTGGTCGATCAGGCAGATGGACTCGATCTCGATCACGTAGGTCAGCGAAAGCCCGACGGCCGCGACGACCAGAGCGATATCCATGAAAAGGCCGAAGCCCCGCATGACCGCCGAGCGGTCGCGGTATAGCCGCCAGATCGAGTGCTTCAGCGCGACGACGACCATCATCAGCGCAAAGGCGAGCGGGTAGAAGTATTCGTAGGAAAACTTGCGGATGCGGAAGCCGCGGTCGCCCGTGGCCTCGATCGCCCACTGGTCAAGCCCCGGGATCGCGGGAATCGCGTTCACCATGCCGATGAAGACGAAGAGCAGGGCCAGCACCGCGGCCAGTTTCATGCCAAGGCCGTTTTCGGCGCGTGCGTCGGTATCGTCGGACATGCGAAGGAAATCCCCGGGACGTTCGGTCGGATGGGGCCGGGCCGCCCCGTGGCGGCCCGGCGATGGGCGTCAGGGCCTCAGCTGGGCTTGGCGCACTCGGGCACCGTGTAGCCGGCTTCTTCCCAGGCGCGGACGGCGCCGGGGTGGTACTTCATCGGGTTCAGCCCGCACAGACCGGAATCCGGCACATCGAGCACGCCAAGACCGACGTTGGCACCCCAGGGGGCCTTGGCCTTCAGCGCGTCGAGCGAGTCGATGACCGCCTTGGTCAGCTGGTAGGCCAGTTCCTCGTCCATGTCCTTGTGGACGATTTCCGAGCCGGTGGTCGAGACCGCGCGGAACAGCCCATCCTCGGACACGATCGTCACCTGGTCGGCCATCGAGCCGTAGCCCATGTTCTCGACCGGGATGCGCAGCGGCGCCGCGCCGGGTGTCGAGGCGTATTTCTGGAAGGCCTCGCTTTCGAAGATTTCCTTGGGCTGCGAGAACAGCGTCATGTTGCCCGAGGCGAGCGCTGCCGTCACGCGGCGGTCCGGAAAGGTCATCGGCAGCACGATCGCCTCGGCCGAGCCATCGGTGATCGTCTTGATGTCCTGGGCCCAGTTCACCTGGATGCCCGTATAGTCGGTGCCTTCCTTGCCGCCACCCATGAACTGGATGATCTGCTGGCCCATCACCAGCGCGGCGCCGCGCGGCGGGCCGTTGTAGACGCGGCGGCCCTTGAGGTCTTCCCAGCCCTTCACCCCGTTGGAATCGAAGGCATAAAGGCCAGTGTAGCCGAAGGAATAGGTGAACAGCACCCGGATGTTTGCGGCCAGCTCGGCGCCGGCTTCCTTGCCGAGGGCAGAGTAGGGGCCGCGGCCGTTGGCAAGCAGGAAGGGCAGCAGCTGCGGCGAGGACACGATGTCGGTCTTCCCCTCAGCCAGGTTCTGCACCGAGTTCGTCAGCGTCTGGCCGAACTGGATCTGGACGTTGGCGATGCCGTTCGCCGCCGCGACTTCGCCCAGATGGGCATGCACGGTTCCCGGAACGCCGCCCTGGCCGGCGGTCTCGCCGGTCAGGTTGACCTGGGCAGATGCCGCGCCGGCAATCAGCGTGGAGGCCGCAAGCGCGGCGCAAAGCTTGGTGAATCTTGTCATGTCTTCTCCCTGTCGTTTCGCCTGTGGCTCAGGCATTCGCCTTGTCCGGGGCGATGTCGCCCCGTGTGGTGTCGGCGGCGCTGTCGTCCGCCGGTGGTTCCGCCCCGGTTGCGGACATCGCTGCTTCGATGGACGCCCCGGAGCGTGAATAGT
>JAUIIC010000215.1 GCA_030431935.1 Alphaproteobacteria bacterium
CGCATCGGCCTGCACCGCCTGATCCAGGCGCCGATCCTTGCGCTCGTCTTTCTCTTCGGCCCCGTGGGCTTCCTGCTGGCGCTGATCGCCGAGGCCGCGATGCGCGCCCTCGGTTCCTCCCACAAATCCCCGCAGAAGGCGTAACATCATGACCGACCTGTCCTATCCCGTCGCCCAGCGCAACGCGCTGCCGCGCCTCACGATCCTGCTGACCGGCCTGAGCGCCGCGCTGCTCGCGCTCTACCTGCTCCTCGGCGCCGCCGATCCCCGCCTTCTGGACGGCGTCGGCGTCTGGGTGAAACCGGCCAAGTTCGCCGCCTCCTTCGTGTTGTTCTTCGGCACGCTGGCCTGGCTGGAGCCGCGCCTGTCTCCGGCCTGGCGCGACGGCCGCACGCTGCGCCTCACGCTCTGGGTCATGGCCGCCGCTTACCTGTCGGAAATGGCCTACATGAGCGCCATGGCCGCCCAGGCCCAGCACTCGCACTTCAACCTTTCCACCCCGTTTCACGCCTTCATGTACACCGCCGTCATGGCAGCTGGGGCGGTGTCGCTGGTGGCGGGCGCGGCGGTCTACGGCGTCGTCGCGGCGCGCGACCGGGCGGCCAGCCTGTCGCCCGGCCTGCGCCTCGGCGTCGTGACGGGGTTCGTCCTGACCTTCGCGCTGACGATGATCGTGGCGGGCTACATGTCGAACGCGGGCGGCCATTTCGTCGGCACGCCCACGCCCGGCGCGCCGGTCCTGCCGCTGGTCGGCTGGTCGGCACAGGTGGGCGACCTTCGGCCCGCGCATTTCCTGTCGATCCACGCCATGCAGGCGCTGCCGCTGATCGGGCTGGCCGCCGACCGGCTGGTGCCCGATGCCGCGCGGCGCTGGGTGGTGATCTCGGCACTGGGCTACAGCGCGCTGACGCTTGGCATCTTCGCCCAGGCGCTCGCCGGCCAGCCGCTCCTTGCGCTTTGACTGCCACGCAAATGGAAAAGGGCGGCCCCCGGGGCCGCCCTTCTTCGTGTCAGCGGCGGCGGTCGCGCCGCGCGCTCATCGGCTGGAAGGCAACGCCCACATGCGCCTCGCAATAGGGCTTGCCCTGCTGCACCGGCAATCCGCAGAACCAGAAATCCGGCGTCGCCGGGTCGCCGATCGGCCATTTGCAGGTCCGCTCGGTCAGTTCCATCAGGCTGATCTTCTTGGCCTTCTTTTCGACTTCGCGCACGCTGGCCAGCGCCTCGGGGCTGATCTCGTTGGCCGAGGGCTGCGGCGGCAGCGGCTGGCCTGCGGGCACGATAGCCTTGCGTTGAGGCACGGCCGACACCGTTGCAGGCCCGGCCTCGGCCGGTTGCGGCTCGGGCTCGGGCGCGGCCGCGGGAGCGGCCGCGGGGGCCTCGGCCGCGGCGGGCTTGGCCTCGGGCGCTTCCTTCTCGGCGGGCTTGGCGGGCGCCGCAGCGGCGCTGCCCGAACCGCCGGACGCCGCACCGCCGCCCGATCCCCCGCCAGAGGCGCCTGCCACGCGGTTCGACAGGCCAAGGCGATGCACCTTGCCGATCACCGCGTTCCGGGTCACGCCACCCAGTTCCTTGGCGATCTGGCTGGCGCTTTGCCCCTCGCCCCACATCTTCTTCAGAAGCTCTACGCGTTCGTCGGTCCAGCTCATCGCCAACCTCCAACTGAAAACGGCCCCGCCGGCGGGTCATCCCCCCGCCGCCCGCAGGCCGCCGGTCACATTCTTCGAGGGCCTATTGTAATCACCGGCCTGCCGGATACAAGCACCGCCGACATCAAAGGAGGCACCGATGGCAGAACCCGCCGATATGGGTGTGCGCCGCTTCGGGCGCGTCAACTGGCTGGGGCTCGGTACGCTGGCCACGCGCGAGATCCGCCGCTTCATGACCGTCTGGACCCAGACACTGGCCGCGCCGCTGGTCACCGCCGCGCTGTTCATCGCCGTGTTCTCGCTGGCCATCGGGCCGGGGCGGGGCGACGTCATGGGCGTGCCCTATGTCCAGTTCCTTGCTCCCGGCATCCTGACGATGACAGTGATCCAGAACGCGTTCGCCAACACCTCGTCCTCGATCATGTCGGCCAAGGTGCAGGGCAACATCGTCGACACGCTGATGCCGCCCCTGTCCCCGGCAGAGCTTCTGGCGGGCTACATGGCGGGCGCCATCGCGCGCGGTACCTTCGTCGCGGCGGCCATCGTTGTGTTCCTGCTGATCGTGGTCGGCGGTGGTGTGGCGTATCCCGGCTGGGTCGCGGTCTTCGCGGTGCTGGGCGCGGCGATGATGGGCGGCCTCGGGATCGTCGCGGCGATCTACGCCACCAAGTTCGACCAGCAGGCGGCGATCACCAACTTCATCATCACGCCGCTGTCGTTCCTGTCGGGCACCTTCTATTCCATCGAACGTCTGCCGCCCGCGATGCAGACGCTTCTGCACGTCAACCCGATGTTCTACCTGATCGACGGGGTGCGCTACGGCATGATCGGCCAGTCCGACAGCTCGCCCTGGCTGGGGCTTGCGGTCGTGACGGCCGCCGTGGCGGCCGTGCTGGGGCTGTGCTGGCACTGGCTGCGCACGGGCTACCGGCTCAAGGCCTGAGCCCCGCGCCCGTTCGCGCTATTCCGCCGCCTGCGCAGGCGCCTCGGGGTCGGCGATCCATTCCGCGCGCAACTCTTCCAGCAACTTGCGGATCGCCTTGTCCTCCTTGGGGTCCGAAGACAGCGTCTCGCGCGCCAGGAACCGGTCCAGCCCATCGACCTTGCGCCGGTTCACGATCCGCACGAGGTTCGCGGGCAGGTTCCCCGCCGCCGCCTGCGCCTTGACCCAGGCCTGGGTCAGCGACGGGCGGGGCGTGTCGGTTTCCACGCACCAGGTATGCTCGAAGAGCGTCATGATATAGTCCAGCGCCGGGTCCTTGGGGTGGCGCCGGTCCGACCGGTAGGGCAGGCGGAACACGTCCGTGATGATCTCGAAGGACGGCCAGTAGTACAGGTGCCCCTCGTCGCGCTTCTCGCGCATCAACTCGTCGATGGCCACGCGCAGCACCGATTTCGACACCGAATTGGCCGTCAGGCAGCTGACATCGCGGAAGGTCGCGATCAGCGGGATCGGCGACAGGGTAAAGATCATCTTGGCGTCGGGACGATGCTTGCGGATCAGGTCGTGGATCGCGCGCATGTTGTCCTTGTTTTCCTCGACGGTCGACACCCGGAACTTGTGCCGCTCGGGGTCGTAGACGTCCTTGGGGATCGTGCGCCAGAACACGTTGCCGGTGGGCTCGTCATACCAGACCTCGGAGAGGCCGAAGGTCAGGATGAACACCTCGGTCTCGTCGAAGATGCGCTTGGTCTCCAGCCGCACCTCCTCGTCGTAGCCGAACTCCTCGGCGTTGTAGCCGTGCCAGAGCGAGCCCTCGAAGACCTTGTTTTCCCACGCCCATTCGAACTGCTGGCGGATCACGAAGGAATTGACCATCCCCTCGCCCATCGTCACCACGTAGGCGGCCTTGGCCTCCTCGGACTTGTTCAGCACGTTGAAGTTCCGCGCCGACAGCCATTTCGAGATGTTGGACGCAAAGCAGGACCCGAAGGCAGTGATCTGCGTCGACGGCTCGATCAGCGGGCGGTCGGGCGCCCAGCCCTTCAGCACGAACTCGGGCACGCCGGACACGCCCGCCATCCGCGCGATGGTGGGATTGTAGTTCGTCGTCTCGCCCCGGAACCATGTGCGGTGCGCCCGCGTGTCCTTGGTCGTGGTCTGGAACACGAGCTTCTGCATCCCGTGATCCTCGGTCACCAGTTGCGCCTTTTCCGAGCCGTCCGAATCCATGGGTGTCACCTGCACTGCCTGTCTCTGCCCGCCGTCTTGTGACGGCCTGATTGTCCGCCGGTCTGGCAGGCAATTGTGTTCTTTTCAGGGAATCATGCCCTCATGGGCCCGACCGCGCAACCGGACCCGTCGAATTGCCCGGAAAATGCCACATTTTCGCACGCTGGACGCCTTCCCGGGCGGCTAGGGAGGGGTCTGGTATCCCGCGCGCGCCTGCGCCGCGGACATTTGGAAAGGTGCCCGCATGACCCCTGCTTCGCTCCGCCCCGCGCTTCTGGCCCTTGCCGTGCTGGGCCTCGCTCTCCCCGCCGCCGCGCAAGACGCCACCATCGACCCGGACGACGCCGCCCCGGACGTCGCGAGTTCGGTGACGGCGGAAGATCCCGCGCTGGCGGTAGAGCCTTCGGGCGATCTCGGCATCTGGAATGCCTGCACGCATGAGGACTGGGGCCTCGGCGAGACCGAAGCGGGCGAGGGCCAGAACTCGAACTCGGTGAACATCGGCAACGTCTTTTCCCACATCCTGATCCCCGGCGCGGCGATCGCGGAACTGGGAACCATCGAAGGGTCCGATTGTACCGAACTCAGCGCGGATTACCTGGCGGCGCGCGCCTCGGTCTGCGCGGGAACCGTCAGCGTCGGCGAACCGGACCGCGAGGACATCACCTGGGCCGCCTATGTCGCCATGCCCAGCCGCCTCGTCGCCCTGACCTGCGGTTGAGCCCACCAAACCCGCTTTACAGCCCTGCCCCTGTCGCGCTATGCGGCAGGGCATGAACGGACACGGCCACGCCACAACGCATCATCGACGCCGACGCGCCTGACCGCGCGCCGCGCCTTCGCGCTTGCGCCGCCACTCGTGCTCCTCCGTTCCTTACCCCGCCATTGACGAAATCGGTGCCCGCGTGCACCTTCCGGCTTCATTCCAAGGACAATGCCGATGATCCCGTCCATCCTGCCCACCTATTCCCGTGCACCGCTTTCCTTTGAAAAGGGCGAAGGCAGCTGGCTTGTCACGCAGGACGGCGCGCGATACCTCGACCTCGGCGCGGGCATCGCGGTCAACGCGCTGGGCCATGCCCATCCCGCGCTGGTGCAGGCCCTGACGGAACAGGCCAACCGGCTCTGGCATGTGTCGAACCTCTACCAGATCCCGCAGCAGCAGGCCCTTGCCGACCGGCTGGTCGCCGCGACCTTCGCCGACACGGTCTTCTTCACCAACTCGGGCACCGAGGCCTGCGAACTGGCCGTCAAGATGGCGCGCAAGCACTTCTTCGACGCCGGCCAGCCCGAGCGGGTCGAGATCATCACCTTCTCCGGCAGCTTCCACGGCCGCTCCTCGGCCGGCATCGCCGCCGCGGGTGGCGAAAAGCTGACCAAGGGCTTCGGTCCGCTCCTGCCCGGTTTCGTCCATCTCGAGTTCGGCGACCACGACGCGCTTCACGCCGCCATCTCGGAGCGTACGGCAGCCATCATGATCGAACCCGTGCAGGGCGAGGGCGGCATCCGCACCGTCCCCGACCAGTGCCTGAAGGGCCTGCGCGACCTGTGCGACCAGCACGGCATTCTCCTGATCCTCGACGAGGTGCAATGCGGCGTCGGCCGCACCGGGCGGCTCTTCGCCCATGAATGGGCCGGCATCACGCCCGACATCATGATGGTGGCCAAGGGCATCGGCGGCGGCTTTCCCCTCGGCGCGGTGCTGGCCACCGAATATGCTGCCAGCGGCATGACCGCAGGCACACACGGCTCCACCTACGGCGGCAACCCGCTGGGCTGCGCGGTGGGCGCGGCGGTGATGGACATCGTCGACGACCCCGCCTTCCTGGCCGAGGTCCGGACGAAAGCCGCGGGCCTGCGCCAGCGGCTCGAAGGGCTCGTGGCCGCACATCCCGAGGTCTTCGAAGAGGTGCGCGGCACCGGCCTGATGCTGGGCCTGAAATGCCGCGTCGCGCCCGCCGACGTGGTGCGGGCCGGCTATGCCCAGCACGTCCTGACGGTGCCCGCCGCCGACAATGTCGTCCGGCTCCTGCCGCCGCTGACCATCACCGAGGACGAACTGGCCGAGGCCGTCGCCCGCCTCGATGCCGCCGCCAGCGCGCTGGCCGCGCCCGAACCGGCCTAGGCCCCGTCCCGCACGGTTTCGTGCCCTGAAAGTTGCTTCGCATGACCCATTTCCTCGATATCCACAAGACAGACGCCGCCGACCTGCGGGCCATCCTCGACCAGGCCCACGCGATGAAATCCGCCCGCGCCGGGCGTCCGCGCGGCACCCCCGACGACGACCAGCCGCTGGCCGGCCGGATGGTCGCGCTGATCTTCGAGAAACCCTCGACCCGCACGCGCGTCTCCTTCGACATGGGCGTGCGCCAGATGGGCGGCCAGACGATGGTCCTGTCCGGCTCGGACATGCAGCTCGGCCATGGCGAGACCATCGCCGACACCGCCCGCGTGATGAGCCGCTATGTGGACCTCATCATGATCCGCACCTTCGACGAATCGGTCCTGCTGGAAATGGCCGAATATGCCGACGTGCCGGTCATCAACGGCCTGACCGACCGCACCCACCCCTGCCAGATCATGGCCGACATGATGACCTGGGAAGAGCACCGCGGCCCCGTCGCCGGGAAGAAGGTGACATGGTGCGGCGACGGCAACAACGTCTGCGCCAGCTTCCTGCACGCCGCCGGGCAGTTCGGCTTCGACTTCACCTTCGCCGGTCCCCAGACGCTCGACCCCGAGGAGAAGTTCATGGGCTATGCCCGCGACAAGGGCAGCCGCGTGACGGTGGAGCGTGACCCCGCCGCCGCCGTGGCGGGCGCCGACCTCGTGGTCACCGACACCTGGGTGTCGATGCACGACAGCCAGTCCACCAAGGAACGCCGCCACAACCAGCTGCGCCCCTACCAGGTGAACGCCGCGCTCATGGCCCATGCCAACCCGGACGCGCTCTTCATGCACTGCCTGCCCGCGCATCGCGGCGAAGAGGTGACGTCCGAGGTGATGGACGGCCCGCAATCGGTCGTCTTCGACGAGGCCGAGAACCGGCTGCACGCGCAAAAGGCCATCCTGCGCCACTGCCTAGGGGTCTGACCGGGAAGCCGCTTCGAAGCGGCTTCAGCACGCGGTTTGCAAACCGCGTGGCACGGGCCTTGCAAGGCCCGTGGTCAAGGCGCTTCGAAGCGCCTTGCTCCCGCCCGAGATGTCAACTTTACTTGACAGTCGGAATCTGACAGTCTGGCAGGGCGCCAAGGATATCCGCCCATGCCCCCCTATGACGATCCCGTGCCCGCCCTGACCGCGCCCCTCCCCGGCCCGGCCGCGCCGCGCAAGTTCTGCACCGACTGCGGCCTGTCGCGCACCGCCGACGCGGGGCTCTGCGGCATGGCCTGCCAGTTCATCCG
>JAUIIC010000216.1 GCA_030431935.1 Alphaproteobacteria bacterium
AGGTTGCAGGACAGCGCGGGCGCCAGCCCCTCTGCCCGCCCGGCGAGGATCGGGGCGAGCGTGGCCATGCCGGTGCCCAGCATCAGGATCGCGTCCGCCCCGCTGCCCGACAGGTCGCGGTAGGAGGCCAGCACGGCCTCGCCCGCCATGGCGTAGATCGGGTGGAACTTGGCGCTTTCGAGCGCCGGGCCGGCCTTGGCGATCACCTCGAATCCGTGGCCTTCCCAATAGGGCGTGGAATGGGCGTTCAGGCTTTCGGGATAAGGGGTCAGAAGCGCGATGCGCCGCGCCCCCATCGCGCGCAGCATGGCGACGGAGGCCAGCGCGGCGGTGACGAAGGGCACCCCGCGCGCCGCCTCGACCTCGTCCACGATGCGCGCCTCGGCCTCGGCCCCGATCAGGTAGGACGCGCCGGTGCAGGCCGCCGCGATGGCGTTCACCGGCGCATTGGCAAAGCGCGCGGCGGTCGTGCCGAACTGGGTGGTGTAGTCGACCAGCCGCTCCTCTATCGTGCCCTTGCCCGAGACGAGCCGCGCGTTGATGAGCGACCAGCCCGGCGGCAGCAGCGCCCAGAACTCCGGCTCTACCGTGGTGTTGGCCTGCGGCGTCAGGACGCCCAGAAGCCCCGCCGCGCCGTAGTCGGTCAGTTCCATGTCAGAGCCATCCCAGTTGTGCCGGCAGCCAGAGGCTGAGCGGCGGGAACAGCACCAGCACGATCAGCCGCGCCAGGTCGGCGAAGACGAAGGGCACCACGCCGCGGAAGATCGTGCCCAGCGGCAGGTCCTTGGCCATGCCGTGCAGCACGAAGACGTTGATCCCGATGGGTGGCGTGATCATGCCAAGCTCGATCACCACGACGTTGACCACGCCCCACCAGATCGGATCGTAGCCCAGCCCTGTCACCAGCGGATAGACGAAGGGCAGCGTCAGGACCATGGCGGCGATGGTGTCGAAGATCGAGCCGAGGATCAGGTAGAAGACCATCAGAAGCGCGATGACCATCAGCGGCGGCAGGCCCAGCGACTCGATCCAGGCCACGGTGGCGGCGGGCAGGCCCGAGAGCGTCGCGAAGTAGGAAAACACAGAGGCGCCGATGATGATGATGAAGATCAGCCCGGTGTTCGACGCCGTGTCGCCGAGGCAGGAGAGGAAACTGAGGCGCGACAGCCGCCGCCGGAACAGCGCCAGCAGAAGCGCGACGGAGGCGCCGACCGCCGCGGCCTCGTTCACCGTGAAGACGCCCGAGTAGATCCCGCCCGACACGACGAAGGCCAGAAGCACGATGGCCCAGCTGGACCGCGCGACGCGCCGTCGTTCGGCCCAGTCCGCACGCTCTGCCCGAGGCGCGGCATCGGGGTTCAGGCGCACCACGATGGCGACCGAGACGAAGTAGAACACCACGGCCAGGAGCCCGGGCACGACCGCCGCGAGGAAGAGCGCGATGATCGAGTTCTCGGTCAGGATGGCGTAGAGGATCATGACGACGGAGGGCGGAATGATCATGCCCAGCGTGCCGCCGGACGCTATGGCGCCCGCCGCCAGCGACTTGGCATAGCCGCGTTCCAGCATCTGCGGCAGGGCGATGCGCGCCATGGTGGCCGCGGTGGCGACCGAAGAGCCGCAGACCGCGCCGAAGCCCGCGCAGGCGCCGATGGTGGCAAAGATCAGCCCGCCGCGCCGGTGGCCCATGAAGACATAGGCCAGACGGTAGAGTTCATCCGACAGGCCCCCCACATGGGCGAGATTGCCCATCAAGAGGAACAGCGCGATCACCGCCAGCCCTTCGGCGGCCATCGCGGCGGAGGGTTCCGTCGCCAGCAGGGTCAGCGCCGGGCCGAAGCCGATGATGAGCCCGGTGCCCACCACGCCGACCACGCCCATGGCGATGCCGACGGGCACTTGCAGAAGGATTAGCACGAACATCGCGCCAAGCCCGAGAAGCCCGGTTGTCAGGGGATCGGCGACCATTCAGGCGGCCTCGCTCAGGGTTTCTAGCTCGGAATGGGCGAGCGCCTCGTGCGCGGCGGGCTCTCCGGTGACGGCGGCGCGCAGCCAGGCCAGGGCGACATAGGCCTGCACCGGCACGCAGGCCGCCATGATCGCCGTCGTCGCCCACCACCAGGGTTCCAGCGGGATGCCGATGGTGCGGGTGGTGCGCCCGGCGTCGCCGAACTGCACGGTCATGCGCACGAACTGCCAGGCGAGGATGACGAAGAAGGTCAGCACGATGAGCGCGGCCAGCGCCTCCATCGCCGCGTTGGCGCGGGGGCCGGCCAGCTTGCCGATCACGCGCACCGTCACGTTGGTCTGGCGCAAGAGGCCCGCGGGGAAACAGCTAGCGATGACGACGGGATAGACCACTTCGCCATAGTCGCGGAAGCCGTGGATGCGCGGCGCGCCGATCCAGCGCGCCGTGCCGTCGTAGAAGATCAGGAAGGCCACCGCGACCAGCCCGGCAAAGCCGATCAGCGCCACCGTCTGGGTGATGCGGTCGATCCGGCGGGCGGTCGCGGCGCGATCCATCACATGGACCCGCGCATGTCCTTGAGCGCGGCGACCGCGGCGTCATAGACCGCCTGGCCGTTCGGCGTCGCGTCGATCCAGGCCTGGTGCACGGCCTGGGCCTGGTCCGCCCAGGATGCCAGCTGGTCCTCGGAGTACTCGACGATCTCGATCCGGCCTTCCTCGATCACCTTGGCGCGGATCTCGTCGCCGATGTCGGTATAGGCGGCGCCGCCCATCTCGGCCATCGCAAGACCGCCGTGCATCATGATCTTTTCCTGTGCCTCGGCGGGCAGCGCGTCCCACTTGGCCTGGTTCATCAGGAGCAGGAAGGGGATCGCGCCCGCCGCGATGGCATGGGCCTGATCGACCAGCGGCAGGGACTTGAAGGTGTTCATGCCGGTCCAGCCCTGCACCGCGCCGTCCAGCGTGCCGCGGTTCAGCGCCTCGTTCATCTCGGCCGAGGACAGCGTCTCGCTGGCCGCGCCGAGGCTTTCGAGCCAGGAGGCGTGGATGCCGCCGACGGCACGGATCTTCTTGTTGTCGAGCCCGGACAGGTCGTCGATCTTGGTCTTCATGAAGAGCGCGTTGGGTTCGGCCGCGAAGAAGCCGACAACATGGACCCCGTCGAAACCCGTCAGCAGCCCCTGTTCGTGCAGCTTCCAGCCCACCACGCTGGCCTCTTCGGCGGTGTGGAACAGGAACGGAAGCTCGAACACGCCCATTTCGGGGAACTGGCCTGCGGTGTAGCTGGGCAGCACCCAGCTGACGTCCATGATCCCGTTGCGCACCAGTTCGAACTGCTTGAACGGGTCCTTGCCCAGCGTGCCGCCCCAGAAGCCCTGCAGCCTGACACTGTCGGTGTCGGCGGCCACGGCCTCCATCCAGGGCTTGATGACACGCGCCACGCCCACGGATTGTTCGGGCACGAAGGTGCCCACCTTGACCAGATCCTGCGCCGCGACCGGTGCGGCGGCGAGCCCGCCGGCCAGCGCCAGGCCGGCCAGCGCCGTTCTCAGATGTTTCATGTCGACCTCCGTGTTGGCCCCTTAGTCGTTGGTTGTCCCGAGCCGGCGCAGGGGCGGCGGCACGGTCGGGATCGTTACGGTGCGTTCCTCGGTGTAGAAGGCCTCGCACGAGGCGCCGCCCTCGCGGCCCACGCCAGAGGCGCCGAAGCCGCCGAAGGGCGCGCGCAACTCGCGCATCATCGGCGTGTTGACCCAGACGACACCCGAACGCATCGCCTCGGACATCTGCATCACGGTGGGCAGGTGGTCCGACCAGATGTAGGAGACCAGCCCGAATTCCGTGTCGTTGGCGATGGCGGCGGCCTCTTCGGCGGTGTCGAAGGACAGGAAGGTGGCGAAGGGGCCGAAGACCTCTCGCTGGGCGACATCGGCGGCGTTCGAAGGCACGCGCACCGCGGTGGGCGCCACGAAATAGCCTTCGCCCAGATCGTCGCGGCGACGTCCGCCGGTCAGAAGATCGCCGCCGTCGGCGCGGGCCGTATCGACGAAGCCGAGCACGCGGTTCATGTGCGGCAGCGAGGCGAGCGGGCCGATTTCCGTCGCATCGTCCAGCGGGTCGCCGACGCGGATGCGCTCTGCCCGTTCGACGAAGCGGCCGACGAAATCGTCGAAGATCGGGCGTTCGACAAGGATGCGCGACCCGGCGAGGCATTGCTGCCCGTTGTTCGAGAAGATGCCGATCAGCGCGCCGTCGAGCGCCCGCTCCTGATCGGCCGAGGCGAAGATGACGTTCGCGGACTTGCCGCCAAGCTCCATCGTGCAGGGCGTGAGGTTGCGGCCCGCCGCCGACATGATCGCGCGGCCGGTTTCCGTGCCGCCGGTGAAGCTGACCAGGTCGACGCGCGGATCGGCGACAAGCGCCGCCCCGGTGACGGGCCCGCGCCCGTTGACGAGGTTCAGCACGCCTTCGGGCAGCACCTCCTGCATCAGCTCGACAAGGCGGGCCAGCGCAAGCGGCGTCTGTTCCGAGGGCTTGAGCACGCAGGTGTTGCCGAAGGCCAGTGCGGCGGCCAGCTTCATCGTCGCCAGCGCCACGGGCGCGTTCCACGGCGCGATCAGCGCGGCCACGCCCACCGGCACGCGGGACACCGTCGTCATGTAGCCCGGCGTCTGGTCATAGCGCTGCCCGGCGGACTGGCTGATGTATTCGGCGAAGAAGCGGAAGTTATAGGCCGCCCGTTCGATGTGGCGGGCGCGCAGTTCCTTCAGCACAAGGCCCGTTGCGGCGCATTCCAGCCGCGCCAGTTCGTCGGAATGGTCGAGGATGATCCGGCGACAGCGGTCCAGCACCTCGATCCGCTGCGGCAGCGGCAGGCGCGGCCAGGGCCCCTTGTCGAAGGCCGCGCGCGCGGCGGCGACGGCGGCGGCGACGGCTTCGGGCCCGTCCTCGACCAGCGCGGACACCTGCGCCCCGGTCGCGGGATAGTACACCGGCAGTTCCGGCCCGCCCCCTGCGCTGGGCGCCCCGGCCACGAGGCCCGTGACGCGCGCGGGCGGCACGATCGGCAGTTGGAAGGTCATTCCGCGGCCTCCTGCGCCAGGTTGCGGGCACGCTGAAGCCCCTCGATCATCGAGGAGCGCAAAAGGAAATCCCGCGCCTTGGCCGGGTCGGCCGCGATGGCCTGCAGACGTGCCAGATGGGCCGCCCTCTCTTGCGGGTCGGTGGCGTTCATCCGGGCGCGGTTGGCGTCGGCCTGCGCGACGATGTCGTCGCGCGCGATGGGCCGGCGCGTGCGCTCGTAGCCGTCCAGGATGTCCGGTGCGGCACCTTGGGCCACCTCGATGATCCGGTCGGCGAGGTCCCAGGCGTCATGGACGCCGCCGTTCATGCCCATGCCCCCCTTGGGGCTGTTCAGATGCGCCGCGTCCCCGGCGATGAAGAGCCGCCCGCGCCGGTAGGCCGAGGCGACGCGGCGGTGGACGCGGTAGATCCGTTTCTCGATGATCTCCATGTCCTGCGCGGCGGGCACGACCGCCTGCGTCTGGGCCAGGATCGAGGCGTCGGTCAGGGCGTCTTCGGGCGTCTGGCCGTCCTGCGGGTGGAGCGAGATGCGCCAGAGGTCCGGCAGGCGCAAAAGCGAGTATGTACCGCCCGGCTTCCAGATGTAGTTGACGCCCGACAGCCCGGACAGGTGGTCCTCGAAGGGAAAGCGCGTCGTCACGAGGATGGTGTTTTCCGGGTAGGTCGAGCCTTCCCATTCGGCGCCGATGGCCTCGCGCACGATGCTGCGCGCGCCGTCGCAGCCGATCAGCAGGCTGCCCTCGACCGTTTCGCCGCCGACGGTCAGCTGCACGCCGCCCGGCGTCTCGGCGACCGCCGTCACCTCTGCCCCGAAGGTCACCGTGCCCTCGGGCAGGCGGCGGTGAAGCGCGCGGCTGAGTTCGGCCTGGCGGCATTGCAGCCGGTAGGGATGCGCGGTGTCGTCCTTCAGGACGCCAAGGTCGAATTCCGCCCTTTCGCCGGTCACGTGCATCCGGATCTGCCAGGTGGGCGTGATCCGGCCCCGGTCGATCAGTTCAGCGGTGATGCCGGAGGCATCGAACATGTCGAGCGTCGGGGGATGGAAGGTGGAGGCGCGCAGCTGGTCGGGAATCTCGGCCTCTGCCTCGAACACCCGCACCGGCACGCCGGCCTCGGTCAGGCGCCACGCCAGTGTAAGCCCCACGGGCCCGCCGCCCACGATCAGAACCGGTTTGTCCATTTTCATGTGCCGCGCATCCCCCTTCTTGCGCGCGGGCACGCGCAGCCTGCCCTAGACGGTAACGTTATGTAGTTATAATAATATGGCAATGGCAAAAATGCCTCGACCCGGGAGGGAGACCCCGATGGCGGAGGGCGAACACGGCACCGTAAGGCTGGACAAGTCGACGCGACTGCCGCTCTACCAGCAGATTTTCGTCATCCTGCGCAACAGGATAGAGGCGGGTATCCTGCCGCCGGGCGAGCGGATCAGCGGCGAGTCCGAACTTTGCGAGGAGTTCGGCGTGTCGCGCATCACGTCACGCCGCGCGCTGAACGAGCTGGCCGAACAGGGCTATGTGGTCCGCGAGCGCGGGCGCGGCACGCGCGTCGTGCCCCAGCCGCAGCCGCAGGCGCTGAAGGCATCGCTTGACGGGCTTTTGGAGAACGTCGACCGCATCGGGCGTGCCACCTCTGTCGAGGTGCGCGCCTTCGGCTATGTCCCCGCCCCGCCCGATGTCGCCGAAGCACTCGACCTGGCGCCTGGCACGCCGGTCCAGCGCGCCGTGCGCGTGCGGCGGCTGGGCGCCGATCCGATGTCCTACCTCGTGACCTATGTCCCCGAACCCGTCGGACGGCGGATCGAGGGCGCCGACATGTCCGAGACGCCGCTTGTGATCCTGCTGGAACGGGCCGGGGTGCCCGTGGCCTCGGCGCGCCAGCGGATCAGCGCGACACTTGCCGATGCCGAGGTTGCGGCCGCGCTGGACGTTCCGGCGGGGGCGCCCCTGCTCGACGTGTTGCGGGTGGTGCATGACGACGCCGACCGCCCCGTGGAAATGATCCGGGTGCTCTATCGCCCGGACCTTTACCATTTCGATGTCACGATGCGCCGGGTGCCCGCGGCGCGCGGGCGCCGCTGGTCGGCCGAGGCGCCGCCGGACGCGGGCGAAGGCACCAGCTGACGCGCCGGCGGACGGC
>JAUIIC010000005.1 GCA_030431935.1 Alphaproteobacteria bacterium
AAGGTCTACGCGCTGGCCGACGTCACGCATCTGCGCGACATCTACGAATACCTTGCCGCCGAGCTGGAGAAATCGGGCCGCACCGCCTGGGTGCAGGAAGAGCTGGCCACGCTCGCCGATCCCGAAACCTACATCGTCCACCCCGGCGAGGCCTGGAAGCGGATCAAGACGCGCACCAACTCGGGCCGGTTCCTGGCCATCGTCCGCGAACTGGCGCGCTTCCGCGAGGGCTATGCCCAGTCGCGCAACATCCCCCGCAGCCGTGTCTACAAGGACGACGCGCTGCTGGAGCTGGCGTCCACCAAGCCGCAGAACGCGCAGGACCTCGGCCGCTCGCGCCTTCTGCTGCGCGAGGCCCGCAAGGGCGAGATCGCCGATGGCATCCTGGCCGCCGTCAAGGCCGGGCTCGACTGCCCGGCAGAGGATCTGCCCGCCGCCGAAGGAGAGCGCGACCGCCCGCAGGCGGACGCCGCGCTGGCCGATCTGCTGCGGGTGCTGCTCAAGGCCAAGTCCGAGGATGCCGGCGTCGCGCAAAAGCTGATCGCCACCACGTCCGAGCTGGACGAGATCGCCGCCGGCCTGCGCGACGTCAAGGCGCTGACCGGCTGGCGGCGCGATGTCTTCGGCGCCGATGCGCTGCGGCTCTGCGACGGGCAGCTTGCGCTGCGCGCCGACCGGGGCCGCGTCACCGTGGTCGAGCTCTAGCGGCGGTCGGTCCGGGGTCCCGTGGCCACCGGACCGTTGCGCCTCAGCCGTCCGCCTCGGCAGGGGCGGGGGCCGGGGCCGCGTCGGGCATCGCCCTGGCAGGCCCGGCGGACCCTTCCAGCACGAACCGCGCCACGTCCGGGCGGAAATAATGCCCCGCCGGATCGGCGAAGACCTTGGCACCTTCGATCATCGACAGGTCGATCTTGGCCTCGGCGAAGCCGTCGGTGCACTCGTCGATCGGGTCGGTCATGCGGTAGCCGTCGGGCGCAAAGACCGCCGCCGCGCCGCCGCCGGCCGAGACCAGCCCGCGCAGCGCCTCGTTGCCCTGGGTGATCCGGTCGAGGCTGGCCTCGTCGATGATCGAGTTCGCGGCCAGCACGAAGCAGCCGCCCTCCAGCGCGTAGCTGGCGGATTCCATCAGGTTGGCCTCGGCCGACAGGCAATAGGCCTGCCGCACGCCCTTGAACATCCCGAAGGACGGCCAGCTTGCCACATGGATCTGCTCGCCCAGCTGGTACATGCCCTGCCGGTTCACCGGCTGGATGTTTTCCCAGCAGTTCAGCCCGCCGAGCTTGCCGAAGGGGCTGTCCACCACCTTCAGGTCGGTGACCGGCCCCTCGCCCCAGACCGTGCGTTCCATGTGGGTGGGTCGCAGCTTGCGCCGGCTCATGACCACCTCGCCCCGGTCGTCCAGCAGCGCCTGCGAGCAGTAGATGCTGCCCCGGTCGCGTTCGGCAAAACCCAGCATCACCCAGGTGCCGGCGCGGCGGGCGGCCTCGCCCACGGCGCGCATCTCGGGGCCGTCCACGGTGATGGCGTTGGCGCGGTGGGCCATCACGATCTCCATCGAGACCATGGGCGGCTGCAGCCAGATGCTGAACGGGTAGCCGGGCAGCCAGACCTCGCCGAAGGCCAACAGCTCGATGTCCCGGCGTCCGGCCTCCTCGATCAGGGCAATGGTCTTGTCCAGCGTGCCCTTTGCATCCATCCAGACCGGCGCGGCCTGGACTGCGGCGACTTTCGTCATCACGTCCTCCTGTCAGCGGTTGTTCCGACAGGAGATTGCATGCCGCCGCGCCCTCGCGGCAGTCCCCGAACGTGGACCCCCGCGCAGCCTAGCGGGGCTGGGTGTCGCGCCAGGCAATGGCCAGAGCGGCGCGCGTGTGCGTTCCGAAATGGCGGTGCAGCGCCTTCATGTGCTTGTGCACCGCCGCCTCTCCGGTGCCGAGCCGCGCGGCGATCTGCCGGTTGGTCAGCCCCTCTGCGGCCAGCCGGGCCACATCGGCGCGGCGCGGCGAGAGCTGCGGCGCCTGGCGCGGCTGACGCAACAGGCGCGTGGCCGTTCGCGTGGCGTGGGGCGACATCGCCGCCAGCCCCTCGTAGTCGAGCCGCCGTGCGGTCGCGTCGGTCAACGCCCCGAGGTAAAGCATCCCCGTCAGCCGGTCCTCGGTATAAAGCGGGAAGGTGGCGAAACCGGCCAGCCCGAAGCGTCCCGACACCCGCTGGTAAAGATGGCACGAGGTCCAGCGCGGACCGAGCGTCACGAGGGTAGAGGACGGGCTGCCGGTGCGGCGCACCGTCTCCAGCACCGGGTCGATCGGGATGCCCTGACGCTCATAGGCCCCCACGAAGGCCTCGGGCATGCCGAGGATCACACCGCGCATCGCGCCGGCATCGTCCAGCGCGTAAAGCCCGACGCAATCCATGCCCGCGCTGCGCAGCGCGTGCTCCGCCACCGGTTCCAGCAGGGCCTGCACGTTGTCCATGCGCGCGATGGGACAGGCGCGGGCGCGGCCTGTCAAGCGCGGGTTGTCTGCTGGGGCGTATCGCGCGCGACCGGAGTCGAGACCCGCCAAGACAACGAGGCAGCGTTTGCGACGCCAAACGCGTTCGTCTGCCCTGGCGAGGGCGATGGTGCGCGAAACGCTTTAGCGGCGCGTCACCAGCGCGTTTGTCGCCCCGCTCACCCGGATCGTGCGCACGCCGCGCAGGGTCTGTTCCGACAGGAAGCGCGCGACGATCACCTCTCGCGACTGCGGCGGGCCGGACGGGGTGGCGCCCACGGGCGCGCTGATGCGGAACTGGTATTCCAGAACGCCGTCCACGGGTTTCTCGTCCGCCAGCGGCACGAGTTCGGCGTTGTAATAGGCCTGACGCTCGGGCAGGCCGGTTACCTTCAGGATCGCGCCGCCCGGGGTCGCGTCGATCTGGAGCCGCACGATCTCGTTGATGAGTTTGCGCCCGTCCGCGCGCGGTTCCGCGTTGACGGCGGCAACGCGTTCCTCTGTCGTCTTGCCGAACCAGTTCAGCGGGTTCCAGTTGCTCTCGGACGCGCCCGAGCAGGCGGCAAGCAACGCGATGACGGACAAAAGGGCGAGCGGATTGCGCATGGTCTGACCTCTGGCTGATGACCTGCAATATCGCAATCACGGGTCCGGGAAAAGCCGCCCCTGCGGCACTGGACCTTTCCGCGCCCGGGGCCTAGGTCAGGCGCAGGACAGGAGGATTGCCCGTGGCCCAGCCCGCGTTTGAAGAGATCGCCGACACCTTCGAGTTTCTCGACGACTGGGAAGACCGCTATCGCCATGTCATCGACCTAGGCCGCGCGATGGACCCGTTGGAAGACGCGTTTCGCGTGCCGGCGACCAAGGTCGATGGATGCGCCAGCCAGGTCTGGATCATGCCCGAGATCGACGGTGCGGGCGAGGGCGCGGTGTTCCGCTTTCGCGGCGACAGCGACGCCATGATCGTGCGCGGCCTGATCGCGGTGCTGCACGCGCTGTATTCCGGTCTGTCCGTGCGCGACGTGCTTGCGGTGGACGCGGGCGGCGAACTGGCGCGGCTGGGGTTGAACGATCACCTGTCGGCACAACGCTCGAACGGGCTGCGCGCCATGATCGAGCGCATCCGCCTTCTGGCCGCCGAGACTGCCGCGGCGGGCTGACGCCGACATCGGCGCCGACGTGATGCCGACGTGATGCCGACGCATTGCAGCCACGCTGTCGCCGCGAATCCCGCGCAGGCTTTTTCGATCCGCAAACCATCGGGGGGATGCGGGCGATGTTACGATCGCTGCCTTTTCTGAGGGCGTTCGCCGTGCTGGCGATCGTCGTCGTGGCGCTGGTGCACCTGGCCGATCCGCGCAAGCTGGATCAGGTCGCCATCGCTTTCGGCGACGATCCCGTCGCGGCGCAATGCGCCCGTGACGCCCTCCTGCTGGGGCGCCATTGTCCTTGGGAATCAGGGCGTTAGCTGCGCTCTGCCCAGTCGGCGAGTTGCCGGCCCAGATCGCCATAGCCCGTGAACCTGCGTTCATAGGCCAGGCCCAGCCGCGCCGCGCAGTCGCGCGCCCGCGCATCCAGCGCGGGATCGTCCGTCTGCGCCTGGTACACCAGCTTTTCGTAATGCCCGAAGTACATGTCCCGAAGCTCCGGGTGCCGGTCCAGCCCCAGCGGCCGCCAGACGAACGCATCGAACTGCCTGACCAGGAAATCGGTCAGGTAGAAGGCCGTGAACTCTGTCTCGGCGCGCGCGACGAAATCCGAAACGCCTTCAAAAAACGCGTAACAATGGGGCCCTTCGACCATCTCTATCCCCAGAGAATTGCACAAATCATGCAATTGGCCACCTGTTCCGCAATCCGCGTAGACCAGGTGGATCTGCGCGTAGTCCTGCCGGTGGCGGGCCACCGCCTCGGCCACGGCGGCGGGGATCTTCTCGGGCGAGTTGTGCAGGATGGCCGGCAGGCAGGCGAGGTCGAGGTGGGTCCAGCCATTGGCCCGGATCAGGGCCAGGATCTCGTGCGCCAGTGCCCCGCAGGCCAGAAGCAGCACGCGGCCCCCGGCGGCGGGCTCAAGGCCCGTGTCGGTCAGCGTCGCGTCATCGGGCGGCGCGGCGATCATGTGCGCGCACCTTCGGGTCCCTGGACGGGTCGCGGCGAGCGGGGCAGGGCCGGCATGGGCGCCCGGGCTGGCGCGGCAGGTCTGGTGCTTGGCATGGCACCCTCCATCCCGCCGGATGTGGGCTTGTCCCCCCGCCGGGGCAAGGGGACGACAGACCTAACCGGCGGCCATCTGGTTGTGCTTGCGCAGGACGAACTCCTTGGCGGTTTCCACCGCCACCGCCGCGTCGCGGCAATAGGCGTCGGCCCCGATCGCGCGGCCGAACTCCTCGTTCAGCGGCGCACCGCCCACCAGCACGATATAGTCGTCGCGGATGCCCATCTCGACCATCGTGTCGATGACCACCTTCATGTAGGGCATCGTCGTGGTCAGCAGCGCCGACATCCCCAGGATATCGGGCCCTTCGGTCTTGAGCGCCTCGAGATACTTCTCGACCGCGTTGTTGATGCCGAGGTCGACGACCTCGAACCCGGCGCCTTCCATCATCATGCTGACGAGGTTCTTGCCGATGTCGTGAATGTCGCCCTTCACGGTGCCGATCACCATCTTGCCGACGCGAGGGGCGCCGGTTTCGGCCAGCAGGGGCTTTAGGATGAACATCCCCGCCTTCATCGCGTTGGCGGCCAGCAGAACCTCGGGCACGAAAAGGATACCGTCGCGGAAGTCGTTGCCGACGATCGTCATGCCGCCGACAAGCGCCTCGGTCAGCACCCGGTAGGGGGCCCAGCCGCGTTCCAGCAGGATGTTGACGCCTTCCTCGATCTCCTCCTTGAGACCGTCGTAAAGGTCGTCGTGCATCTGCTGCACAAGCTCGTCGTCGTCGAGTTCGCTGAGAACCAGATCGTCTTCTTCGTCGGACATGCTGCGTCTCCGGTCACTTGCGCAGGCGATGGGCGCCTGCGTCTTCTTGTCTCTAATTCGAGCGGGATAGTGGGCGTATTGCGACATTGGCGGGTCCGCGACCGACGCGAGGGAAGGCCGGGCCCGTTCCCCCTGTCGAAGCGGTGCGGGGGCGCTTTTGCGTGTTCCTGTTTCGTTCTATATTCACGATATGGAAACCCGCGACTCGGCCCGTCCCGTCCCCCCCGTCCGCAAGCGCCCCGCAAAGGGCCGCGCCGCGGGCTCGAATCCGTCTGGACGTTTCGAGAAGACCACGCGCGAGGACATCGACGACGGCTGGGACCTGCCCGAGGACCTGCCGCCGCTGCGCACCGAGGTCACCGAGGAGAAGGCACGCAGGATCATCACGCGCAACACCTCGCCCGACCTGTCCTTCGACCGCTCGGTCAACCCCTATCGTGGCTGCGAACACGGCTGCATCTACTGTTTCGCCCGGCCCAGTCACGGCTATCTCGGGCTGTCCGCCGGTCTCGACTTCGAAACGCGGCTGACCGTCAAGCCCGATGCCGCCGCCCTGCTGGAGAGGGAACTGGCCTTGCCGCGCTACCGGCCCCGCGTGATCGCAATTGGCACCAACACCGATCCCTACCAGCCGATCGAGCGGGAACGCCGTGTCATGCGGGACGTGCTCGAGGTCCTCTCGGCGCACCGCCACCCGGTGGCCGTGGTGACCAAGGGCACGCTGATCGAGCGCGACATCGACATCCTGGGCGAGATGGGGCGCGCGGGCCTTGCGCGGGTGGGCATTTCCGTCACCACGCTGGACCGCGACCTTGCCCGCCGTATGGAGCCGCGCGTGCCCGCGCCCGGCCGCAGGATCGAGACGATCCGCAGGCTGTCGCAGGCGGGCTGCCCGGTGCGCGTCATGGTCTCTCCCGTGGTGCCGGGGCTGACCGACCACGAGCTTGAATCGATCCTGTCCGCCGCCCGCGGCGCAGGCGCGGTCGCGGCCAGCTGGATCATGCTGCGGCTGCCGCACGAGGTGGCGCCCCTGTTCCGCGACTGGCTGCACGAGCATGTGCCCGGGCAGGCGGACAAGGTGATCGCCCGCGTGCGCGCCGTGCATGGCGGGCGCGACTATGACCCCGAGTGGGGCAAGCGGATGACGGGCGAGGGGGTCTTTGCCAACCTGATCCGCCGCCGCTTCGACGTTGCGCTGGGGCGGCTGGGGCTGCGCAAGGAACTTCCGCCCCTTCGAACCGACCTGTTCAGGTGCCCCCCACGGCCCGGGGATCAGCTGTCGCTGTTCTAGGCAGGGGCTGCGTGGATACATGGGCTCAGGCGCGCCGCCGCCGGCGTCCGGTGCGTTCACGGGCGGCGCCCGCATCGTCGCCGGTGCCGTCCGAGGGGGACGAGAACCCGCCCAGCCGTGCCGCGATCTCGTCGAGCGAGGGGCGCGCGCCGCGCGGCGTGGTCTCCAGCGCCGTGCGCATCTTTTCCAGGTGCGCCGGCGTCGTGCCGCAGCACCCGCCGATGATCGTCGCGCCGCAGTCTCGGGCCAGCACGGCATAATCGGCCATCAGTTCCGGCGTGCCGTCATAGTGAATGTGGCCATCGACGTATTTCGGGATGCCAGCGTTGCCCTTGGCCACGACCGGCCGTTCGGTGCCTTGCGCGGCAAAGCCCAGAACGGTGCGCAAGAGGTCGGACGCGCCGACGCCGCAATTGGCGCCGAAGGCGAGCGGGGCATGGGGCAGCTTTTCCACCAGCGTGGCCAGCCCGGCCGAGGTCAGGCCCATCATCGTGCGGCCCGCTGTGTCGAAGCTCATCGTGCCGCACCAGGGCATGTCGGCCAGCCTTGCAGCCTCTGCCGCGGCCTTCAGTTCCTCGGGCGCGCTGATCGTTTCGACCCAGAGCACGTCGGCGCCGCCGGCCTTCAGCCCCTCGGCCTGTTCGTGGAACATCTCGACCGCGCGGGCGTGCGACAGGCTGCCCATCGGCTCCATGATCTCGCCGGTGGGGCCCATGGAGCCGGCGACGATGACCGGGTGCCCGGCGCTGTCGGCGATCTCGCGGGCCAGTTCGGCGGCGACCTTCGACAGATCGAAAGCGCGGTCCTCTGCCTGGTGCAGTTTCAGGCGCGAGGCGTTGGAGCCGAAGCTGTTGGTCAGGAAGATGTCGCTGCCCGCCTCGACCGCGCCGCGGTAGAGCTCGCGTATCCGGTCGGGGTGATCGACGTTCCAGAACTCTGGCGGGTCGCCGGCGCCGAGACCCATGTTGAACAGGTTCGTGCCCGTGGCCCCGTCGGCCAGAAGCCAGTCGCGGGTTTCAAGAAGGCGCGACAGGGCGTTCGTCATGGACTGGACCTCTCAAAAATGCAGCACCGCGCCGAAGCGCGGTGCGTTCAGAAGGTCGGGTGCCACAGGGCTTGCCATGAGGCAAATGCATATTCGGCATAATCTTGTTGAGCCGAATTCATGTTGGGCCGGGGCCCGGCGTCAGCCTTCGTCCATCAGCTGCGCCTTGGCCAGGCCAAGCAGTTCGCGCATCTTGCTGCGGATCGTGGCCTCGTCGGCCTTGTCGCCCAGGTCGCCCGCCACCTTGCGGTACACGTCCTCGTCTCCGGCTTCCTGGAAGTCGGCCTTGATGACCTCGCGCGCATAGGCGTCCGCATCGTCGCCGGACTTGCCCATAAGTTCCGCCGCCCAGAGACCCAGCAGCTTGTTGCGGCGGGCTTCGGCCTTGAACTGCATCTCGGCGTCATGGGCGAACTTGTTCTCGAATGCGTTCTCGCGCTCGTCGAAAGTGGTCATCGGTGTCCTCGCGGGCTCGGTTCGGTTGAACCTGATATGCAGGGCCGAGCCGCGCACCGCAAGAGGCAGCGTTCTTGCGGGGGCGACCCGGTTGGCCTATACGGGCGCGACACATGGCGGCGGAGCCTCCGCCCGCCCCGGTCCGGAGTTTTCATGGCACGGCGCAAGAAGATCTACGAGGGCAAGGCCAAGATTCTTTACGAAGGGCCCGAACCCGGCACGCTCGTTCAGTATTTCAAGGACGATGCGACCGCGTTCAATGCCGAGAAGAAGGACGTGATCGACGGCAAGGGCGTGCTGAACAACCGCCTGAGCGAGTTCTTCATGTCCGGGTTGAACGCCATTGGCGTCCCCACCCATTTCATCCGCCGCATCAACATGCGCGAACAGCTGATCCGGTCGGTCGAGATCATCCCGCTGGAAGTCGTGGTGCGCAATGTCGCCGCAGGCTCGATGTCCAAGCGTCTGGGCATCGCCGAAGGCACGGCGCTGCCGCGCCCGATCGTCGAGTTCTACCTAAAAGACGACGACCTCGGCGACCCGTTGGTGGCCGAAGAGCACATCATCGCCTTCGGCTGGGCCAGCCAGCAGGATCTGGATGACATGGTGGCGCTGGCGTTGCGCGTGAACGACTTCATGTCGGGCGTCATGATGGCGGTCGGCATCAAGCTGGTCGATTTCAAGATCGAGATCGGGCGCATCTGGGAAGGCGATTTCCAGCGCCTGATCGTCGCCGACGAGATCAGCCCGGACAGCTGCCGGCTCTGGGATGTGGAATCGGGCCAGAAGCTCGACAAGGACGTGTTCCGCCGCGACCTGGGCAATCTCGTGGACGCCTACACCGAGGTGGCGCGGCGGCTGGGCGTTTTGCCCACCAACGTCACCCATGCGTCCAAGCCGACACTGATAAACTGAACGCGCGGACGTGCGCGAAAGAGGGGCTGCGATGAAGGCGCGTGTCACGGTCATGCTCAAACAGGGCGTTCTGGATCCCCAGGGTGCCGCCATCGGCCATGCGCTGGGCACGCTGGGGTTCGAGGGTGTCGAAACGGTGCGGCAGGGCAAGGTGATCGAGCTGGAGCTGCGCGAAGACGATCCTGCGAAGGCCGAGGCGCAAGTGACTGAAATGTGCGAGAAACTTCTCGCCAACACGGTGATCGAAAGCTACCGGGTGGAGCTGATCTGATGCGCGCCGCGCAGCTCACCGGCTGGCGCACCCCCCTGACGATCGCCGACCTGCCGGACCCCGCGTGCCCGCCCGACGGCGTCGTGCTGGAGGTTCTGGCCTGCGGCGTCTGCCGGTCCGACTGGCACGCCTGGACGGGGGCCGATCCCGATGTCGCCCTGCCGCATGTCCCGGGCCACGAGTTTTGCGGCACCGTGATCGAGACCGGCCCCGACGTCACCGCCTGGCGGGAGGGCGACCGGGTGATCGCGCCCTTCATCCTGGCCTGCGGGCACTGTTCCGATTGCCGGGCGGGTCACCAGACGATCTGTGCCACCCAGGCCGTTCCCGGCTTCACGATTCCCGGCGCCTTTGCGGAACGCATCGCCGTTCCGCACGCCGACGCCAACCTGGCACGCCTGCCCGAGGGGATGGATCCCGCGCTTGCCGCCGCGCTGGGCTGCCGCGTGACGACCGCCTGGCACGCCCTGACCGGGCGCGCGGCGCTGGCGCCTGGCGAATGGCTGGCGGTCTGGGGCGGCGGCGGCATCGGGCTCTCGGCGCTTTTGCTGGGCCGAGCGCTGGGCGCTCGGGTCGCGGTGGCGGACGTGGTGCCGGAAAAGCTGGCGCATGCCCGCGCCCTGGGTGCGGACGCGGTGATCGACGCGCGGGAACCGGGCGCCGTCGCGGCGATGCGGGCGGCGACCGGCGGCGGCGCCCATGTCGCCGTCGAGGCCCTGGGCATTCCCGAGACCACCCGCAACGCGCTGATGTCGCTTCGAAAGCTCGGCCGCATGGTCCAGGTGGGGATGCCCGCCGGCGACCATGTGACGATGGCCTTGCCCTGGGATGCCGTCTATTCCGGGCAACTGGCGATCTACGGCACGCGCGGCATGCCCGCGTGGCGCTATCCGGGCCTGTTGTCCCTGATCGAGGGCGGGCAGGTGGACCTGTCGCCGCTGATCGCCCGCCGCGTCGCCCTGTCCGAGGCCAGCGCCGAACTTGCCGCCTTCGATGCCCCTGCGCCGCCGGGGGTCGCCGTGATAACCGATTTCCAGAGGTAGGAGAGCCCATGCGCGCCGCCGTCATCGTCTTTCCCGGATCGAACTGCGACCGAGACCTCGCCGAGGCGCTGCGGGGCGCGGGGGCCGATGTCCGGATGGTCTGGCACAAGGAAACCGCGTTGCCGCAGGGGCTCGACCTGGTGGCGATTCCCGGCGGGTTCAGCTTTGGCGACTACCTGCGCTGCGGGGCGATCGCGGCGCGCTCGCCCGTGGCGGCGGAGGTGGTGCGCTTTGCCGGGCGCGGCGGCCCGGTCCTGGGGATCTGCAACGGGTTCCAGGTGCTGGTGGAAACCGGGCTACTGCCAGGGGCGTTGATGCGCAATGCCGGGCTCAAGTTCATCTGCCGCACTGCGCGGCTGAGCGTCCAGACCACCGATAGCCTGTTCACCTCGGGCTACAAGCCATTGCAGGACATAGACATTCCCGTTGCGCATCATGACGGCAACTACCAGGCCGACGAGGCCACGCTGGACCGTCTCGAAGGCGAGGGGCGCGTGGCCTTCACCTATGCCGAGAACCTGAACGGATCGGCCCGGTCCATCGCCGGCATCCTGAGCGAGAACCGCCGGGTGCTTGGCATGATGCCCCATCCCGAACGCGCCTGCGATCCCGCGCATGGCAGCACAGACGGCGCGGCGATGTTCGCGGCGCTGGCCGGGGCGATGCTGGCGGCCTGACACGCGCGCTTGTTTGCGCAGGGCGGCATGCTTACTCTCCGCTCATGAGTGATGTCGGTCCAGCGCGCCCCACATACCCCCGGCTTGGCCTGTCCTGGCGCGGCCGCGTCTGGGTGGCGATCTTCGTCGCCCTCGCCGTGGCCGTCGTATGGGTCACCAACAGCTGGCTGACGGAACGATTCACCGCCAGCACCAAGACGCGGGCAGAGGTGCGCCAGGCGCTGTACGTGGGCAACCTGCTGTCCGAGTTGCAGCGCAACTCGGTGGTGCCGCTGCTGCTGTCGCGCGACCCCACGCTGATCGCGGCGCTGAACACCGACGATTTCCAGCAAAGCTCGCAGCGTCTGATTTCCTACCGGGACGAGATCGGCGCCAAGGAGATCTTTCTTTATGACGACGACGGGCGCATCGTCGCGGCCACCGACCGGCAGCAGATCGGCGTCCGGGGCCGCAGCGCACCGTTCTTCGTCAACGCGATCCGGTCGAACGAAACCGTCTTCACCGGCGCCCAGCGCGACAACGGCGCGTTCGAGTTCACCTACAGCCGCCGTATCGATGCCGGCGGCAAGACCATCGGCGTGATCGTCGTCGTCGTCGACCTGCAGAAGTTCGAGCGAAGCTGGTCGGGCATCGCCGACGCGGTGCTGGTGACGAATTCCGAGGGTCAGATCATCCTGACCACGGAACCCAGCTGGCGCGGCAAGTCCGAGGCCGCCGCGCTGGAGACGCGCTCGCCCACCTCTGCGATCCTGCGCGCGATTCAGGCGACGACGGATTGGGCGACGCTGCCGGCCGAGGCCTTCTTTACCGGCGACGCGCTGATGAGGATCGAAAGCCGCGTGCCGTTCCAGGGCTGGCGGATGGTGTCCTTCACCACCTATTCCAGCGTGCGTGAGCGGGTGAACTCTGTCCTGGCCATAGAGATCATGTTCTTCGCCATCCTGCTGGCCGGGGCGTTCTACCTGTCGAGCCGCCGCGCGGCGTCGCGGTCCTTGTTCTTCCAGCGGGAATCGGCCGAGTTGCGGCAGCTGAACGAGGCGCTGCAACGCGAGATCGCGGAACGCGAGCGTGTCGAGAAGAACCTGGAGGTTGCCGAACAGACGCTGGCGCAGTCCTCGAAGCTGGCCGCGCTTGGCGAGATGTCGGCGGCGGTCAGCCACGAGCTGAACCAGCCGCTTGCGGCGATGAAGACCTATCTTGCCGGGGCGCGCCTGTTGTTGCAGCGCCGCCGCCCGGACGAGGCGCTGAGTTCCTTCCAGCGCATCGACGACCTGCTGGAGCGTATGGGTGCGATCACGCGGCAGCTGAAATCCTATGCCCGAAAGGGCGGCGACGTGCTGGAACCCGTGGACGTGCGCGAGTCGATCTCGTCGGCGCTGTCGATGATGGAGCCGCAGTTGCGCCAGCGCGCGGTGCGCGTGAACCGTTCCATGCCGGACCGCCCGGTGACGGTGATGGCCGACCGGGTGCGGCTGGAACAGGTGCTGGTGAACCTCTTCCGCAACGCCGTCGACGCCACCAAGACGGTGCAGGCGCCGGCGGTGGACGTGATCGTGTCGCTGGGCCAATCCGTCATCATCAGCGTGCGGGACAACGGGCAGGGCATCCAGGATCTCGATGCCCTGTTCGAGCCCTTCTACACCACCAAGCAGCCGGGCGACGGTGTCGGTCTTGGCCTCGCGATCTCGTCGGGGATCGTGAAGGACCTGGGCGGGCGCCTGATGGCACGCAATGGAAGTGCGGGCGGTGCGGTGTTCGAAGTGCATCTTCCGCCGGCCGAACAACAAGACATGCAGGCAGCAGAGTAGGAGTGACGATGGGCAAGGCGATGAAGATCGCGATTGTCGACGACGAGCGGGACATGCGCCAGTCGGTCGGCCAGTGGCTGGCCCTGTCGGGGTTCGAGACCGAAACCTTCGCCAGCGGGGAAGAGGCGTTGAAGGCGCTGGGGCCGGATTATCCCGGCATCGTCATCACCGATGTGCGGATGCCCGGCATGGACGGGATGACCCTGCTCAAGAAGCTTATGGCGCAGGATAGTTCGCTGCCGGTGATCGTGATAACGGGCCACGGGGATGTGCCGATGGCAGTGGACGCCATGCGCATTGGTGCTTTCGACTTCCTCGAAAAGCCGTTCAACCCTGACCGGATGACCCAGCTTGCCAAGAAGGCCACGACGCGCCGCCGGATCGCGCTCGACAACCGGGCCCTGCGGCGCGAGCTGTCCGAGGGCGGCGCGCTGATGAAGAAGCTGATCGGCGCGTCCCCGGTTATGGACCGCCTGCGCGAGGATATCCTGGACCTCGGCCAGGCCGAGGGTCATGTGCTGATCGACGGCGAAACCGGCACGGGCAAGACGCTGGTGGCACACGCGCTGCACGCGGTCGGAGCTAAGGCAGGGCGCAAGTTCGTGCTTGTGACTTGCGCCGGGCAGGAGGAAGAGGCCATCGCCCGGCGGCTCTTTGGCCCGATCGAGGATGGCAGCGGCCTGCCGGCGCTGGAAGAGGCGCGCGGCGGCACGCTGGTGATCGAGGACATCGAGGCGCTGCCCGAATCGCTCCAGGGTCGGTTGCTGGCCTGGATCAACGAACAGGGCAGCCCGCCCGAGACGCGCATCGTGGCGATCTCGAACCTGCAGGAGCAGGGCAAGACCTGCGAGGACCGGCTGCGACCGGACCTGTATTTCCGCCTTGCAGCGATGAAGATCACGTTGCCGCCCCTGCGCAACCGGGGCGAGGACATCCTGATGCTCTTTGCCCATTACGCCGATCTTTTCGCAGAGGACTACGGCTGCCCGGCGCCGCAGATCAGCGCGCAGGAGGCCGCGCAGCTGCTGGAGGCGCCGTGGCCCGGAAACATCCGCCAGCTGGTGAACGTCGCGGAACGCGCGGTCCTGCAAAGCCGGCGCGGATCGGGCACGATCGCATCGCTTCTGATGTCCGAAGGGGACGAGGCACGCCCGGCGATGACCACGGAAGGCAAGCCGCTCAAGGAATACGTCGAGGCGTTCGAGCGGATGCTGATCGACAACACGATGCGCCGGCACAAGGGGTCGATCAGCGCGGTGATGGAAGAGCTGTGCCTGCCGCGGCGCACCCTGAACGAGAAGATGGCGAAATACGGATTGCAGCGCGCCGACTATCTCTGAGCGGCGGGCCGTGAAACGTCCTATTCGGCGGGAACGTGCGGTGGTGCGGACGACTCAAGGGACTCGACCCCTTCCAGAAGATCGGTGTCGTGGTCGTCCAGTTGCTCGCGCGCCTTCTTGGTGACATTCAGCACCGAGGCGACGAGGATAAGGCCCAAGCCGTAGACCAGAAGCACCCCGAACCAGTTCATCGCGGTGAAGGACACGTTGGTGAGGCTGGCAAGGGCAACCTGGCATTCCTGGGCGATGCAGGCCATGTCGGCGCTCTGTGCCATGATCTGTTCGGGTGGCGACATCGGTAACTCGCTATGCAGGGCTTGTGATCGTGCCTTTGGTGCCGTGCGGGCAGGGCCGCATTAGGGCTTAAGTGCGGAATTTCCGGCAAGAATTCGTGTATTGTTGCGCTGAGCGGGAACAGTGTTGCGGTAATTTTCGGCATTGTGTTTGCCGCGGCTTCCCCCTTATGGTGCACGCGTCGGGGTCTGTCCGTGAAGACGATCCCGCGAAGGTTTCGCTGTTTACGTTCGGTCCACAGGCGCTATGCGCCGATGGTCGTGTAACAGGCCGAGAAGCGGCGCATGCGCCGAGGAATTGCCCGGATCTTATTGAAGAGAACGGGCCTTGAACGGGCGTCGCGACATGCGGCGCCGGAGAAGAACCGCGATGAGGAGAGCAGACGGCAGGGCACCGGCCACAGCGCAAGATCGCTGGCCGGCGGTGCATGCGTTCTGTCCCCGATCGCCCGAGAAAGACAGCACCCTACACCACCTTCGCCTTCGGGCAGGGGGGGCGAGTCGGGATGCAGAAAGTTGGAATGGCAAAGAAAATGCTCATCGACGCCACCCACGCGGAAGAGACCCGCGTCGTGGTGGTGGACGGCAACAAGGTCGAGGACTTCGACTTTGAGTCCGAAAACAAACGGCAGCTCGCCGGCAACATCTACCTCGCCAAGGTCACACGCGTAGAGCCGTCTCTTCAGGCGGCGTTCGTGGAATACGGTGGCAACCGCCACGGGTTCCTGGCCTTCTCCGAGATACATCCGGACTACTACCAGATCCCGGTTGCCGACCGCGAGGCGCTGCTGGCCGAGGAACGCGCCTATGCCGAGGAAATGGCCGAGGAGGAGGACAAGCCGCGCTCGTCCCGATCCCGGTCGCGCAGCCGTGGCAAGTCCCGGGCCGCGTCGAGCCAGTCCGCCGACGCGATAGAGACGGCCGACGCCCCGGTGGAGAGCACGATCCCCGGGATGGACGTCGTCGATCTGGACGATGGCAACGACGAGGAGGGCCATTCGCCCGTCGATTTCGTCGCCGACACGCCGGTCGAAACCCCCGCCGCCGAAAGCCTCGACGCGGGCGACCCGGTGTCCGTCGAGGACGCCGAGGACCTTTCGGATGCCGCCGCGCGTGACGACCAGATCGAGTCGATCGCCGAAGAGGACGTCACCGAGGAAATCCGCCAGCCGCGCAAGCCGCGCCCGCGCAAGTACAAGATCCAGGAAGTCATCAAGGTCCGCCAGATCCTGCTGGTGCAGGTCGTCAAGGAAGAGCGCGGCAACAAGGGTGCCGCGCTGACCACCTACCTGTCGCTCGCGGGCCGCTACTGCGTGCTTATGCCCAACACGGCGCGCGGCGGCGGGATCAGCCGCAAGATCACCAACGCGGCTGACCGCAAGAAGCTTAAGGAGATCGCCGGCGGGATCGACGTGCCCGACGGGGCAGGGCTCATCATCCGCACGGCGGGCGCCCAGCGCACCAAGTCCGAGATCAAGCGCGATTACGAATACCTGCAGCGGCTCTGGGAACAGATCCGCGAGCTGACCCTGCGCTCGACCGCGCCGGCAAAGATCTACGAGGAAGGCGACCTCATCAAGCGGTCGATCCGCGATCTCTACAACCGGGACATCGACGAGGTTCTGGTCGAGGGCGAGGGCGGCTATCGCGTCGCCAAGGACTTCATGAAGATGATCATGCCGTCCCACGCCAAGAACGTGAAGCATTACACCGACCCGATGCCCCTGCTGGCGCGGTTCCAGGTGGAAAGCTACCTGGCGTCGATGTTCAACCCGACGGTCCAGCTTCGGTCGGGCGGCTACATCGTGATCGGCGTGACCGAGGCGCTGGTGGCCATCGACGTGAACTCCGGCCGGGCCACCAAGAAGGGTTCGATTGAGGAAACGGCGCTTGAAACCAACCTGGAAGCGGCCGAGGAGATCGCCCGCCAGCTGCGTCTGCGCGACCTGGCCGGGCTTATCGTCATCGACTTCATCGACATGGAAGAGCGCAAGAACAACGCCGCCGTCGAGAAGCGCTTCAAGGACAAGCTGAAGACCGACCGCGCGCGCATCCAGGTCGGCCGCATCTCGGGCTTCGGCCTGCTGGAGATGAGCCGTCAGCGTCTGCGCCCCGGCATGATTGAGGCCACGACCCAGCCTTGCCCGCACTGCCACGGCACCGGGCTGATCCGCTCGGACGACAGCCTTGCGCTGTCGATCCTGCGCCAGATCGAGGAAGAGGGCGTGCGGCGCCGGTCACGCGAGGTGCTGGTCAAGGCGCCGGTCGGCATCGTCAACTACCTGATGAACCACAAGCGCGAGCACATCGCCCAGATCGAGGCGCGCTATGGCATGGCGGTCCGGATCGAGGGCGACCCCGCGCTGATCCCGCCGGATTTCTCGCTGGAGAAGTTCAAGACGGCGACTCGCGTGGTGCAGGAGGTCGCGGCGCCTGTGGTGTCAGTCGATGCCTCGCTGATGCCCGACGAGGTGGAAGAGGAAGAGACGGTCACCGAAGAGACCGGGGAAGAGCGTCCGAAGAAGAAGCGCCGGCGCCGTCGCAAGAAGAAATCCGGCGTTGGCGATGCGCAGCGTGAGGACGGGTTCGACGATGCCGACTCGGATGCCGACGCGGACGCGGACGAGGACAGCCTTGCCGCCGCGGATGGCGACGAGGCCGCAGAGGCCGATGCCGCCACCGAGGATGCGGACGCCGAGGGCGACAAGCCCAAGCGGACACGCAGTCGTGGCAGCCGCGGCGGGCGTGGTCGGTCGCGCAGCAAGACAAAGCGCGAGGACGACGCCGACGACGGCGAGACCGTGACCGAAGCCGTGCCGGGCGACGTGGACCCAGAGGCCGGCGGCGCCGCGCCAGAGCTGGTCGCGGAGGCCGAAACGCCCGAGGCGGACGACGTCGAAGGCGCGCAGGACGTGGCGGCCGACCCGGAAGCAGAGGCCCCCAAACCCGCCCCGAAGAAGCGCAGCCCGCGCAAGCCGGCCAAGCCGAAGGCGGCCAAGGCCGAAGCCGAGGCGGCGCCCGAGGTGGCGGTGTCTGAGGCCGCGGAACCGGTCGTCGACGCCGAGGCGCCCGAACCGGCGCCCCAGCCCACGCCCGAGCCGGTCGCGACCGAACCTGAACCGGCACCCGAACCCGAACCGGCGCCCGAGCCCGAGAAGGTTCTGGTGGAGGCCGAGGAAGACACCGGCCCGCCCAAGCCGAAGAAGCGCGGCTGGTGGTCGCTGGGCCGCTAGGGCTCAGCCGCCCCGGCGAATGAGATAGACGCGGGCGCCATCGCCCGCGTCTTCGCTTCCCTCGAACCCGTGACCGGCCTCCGCGCAGAAATGCGGCACGTCGATTTCGGCCATGGGGTCGTCGGCCAGAACGCGCAGCACGCCGCCCGGCGCAAGCCGCAGGAGCGCCTTGCGCGCCTTGAGCACCGGCAAGGGGCATCTCAGCCCAAGGGCGTCGACTTCGGCATCATGTGACATGGCCTTGGGCTATCCGCCACGCGTGGCGCTGTCCACGGGGTTGTGACAGCGGGGGCGCGTGACGCGGCCTGCCGGAACGACTATGTGGGACGGGAAAGGGGTGCCGGATGTTCGGAATCGAGATCATAGACGCCGCGCTGTTGCCGGCCATGCTGGTGGCGCTGGTGGCGGGGCTTCTGTCCTTCCTCAGCCCCTGCGTGCTGCCCATCGTGCCGCCCTACCTGGCCTACATGGGCGGCATCAGCATGTCCGAGATGTCAAAGGACGGACAGGCGCGGGGACGCGTGCTGCTCTCGGCGCTGTTCTTCGTGATGGGCCTGTCCACGGTCTTCCTGTTCCTTGGCTTCACCGCCTCGGCCTTCGGCGCGTTCTTCCTGCAGAACCAGGACTGGTTCGTCATCATCGCCGGGCTGATCGTCATGATCTTCGGGGCGCATTTCATCGGCATCTACCGTATCGGGTTCATGGACCGCGAATTGCGGGTCGATGCGGGCGACAGGGGTGGGTCGGCGGTGGGGGCCTACGTGTTGGGGCTGGCGTTCGCCTTCGGCTGGACGCCCTGCATCGGGCCGCAGCTGGGCGCGATCCTGTCGCTGGCCGCCTCCGAGGCGTCGCTGACCCGGGGCACGACGCTTCTCGGGGTCTACGCGCTGGGCCTTGGCATCCCGTTCCTTCTGGTCGCGGCCTTCTTCCCGCGCCTGTCCGGGCTGATGTCCTGGATGAAGCGCCACATGGAGCGGATCGAGCGGATCATGGGCCTGTTGCTCTGGACGGTGGGGCTGATGATGCTGACGGGCCAGTTCACCGCCTTTTCCTGGTGGCTTCTGGAGCGGTTCCCGGCGCTTGCGACGCTGGGCTGACGCCGGTTCCAGCCGCCCTGAGGCCGCTGAAAGGCCCGTTCGCAGGGGCCACGGCCCGGTTTGGCTTAGTTTCGCCGGATTTCAAGGGTAGACTTCGCGCCAAGGCAGGCAACGAGGTCGGGCGATGTCCGATGCGCAGGAGAGACAGGTGCGGCGGCGCCGGGTGTTCTACATCCCCGGCTACGACCCCATTCACCCCCGCCGCTACCGAGAGCTCTACCGCAAGGAAGGCGCCGCGCAGGCCGCGATTTCGGGCTACGAGATCGCGCTGGCGCCGAAGACGACCAGGGGCCGCTATGGCTGGCACGTGACCGGCGCCATCGAGGGCGGGGCGACCGAGGCGGATGTCGAGGTGCTGGTCTGGTCGGACATCGTGCGCGGCTCGATGGATGCGGGCATCGCGGGAACCTACCTGCAACTGGTGCAGACGGCCTGGATATACATCGCGTCCGGCGCGCTGCGGCGGCTGATGTGGCTGCGCAAGGGCCCGGTGATTGCCGCGCTTTACCCGGTGGGCATGCTGCTGGCGCAACTGGGGCTTGCGGTGCTTCTGGGATGGGCCGCGGGGGCGCTGGTCGCGGCGGTCCTGCCCGGGGTGCTGGGATGGATCGCGGCGGCGCCGGTGATCTGGGGCGTCCTGCGCTGGTTCCGCGCACACGACAACCGTTTCTTCGCCTACTACCTGATGCACGACTATGCCTATTCCGCGCGCTGGCGGGGCGCCAATCCGCCCGAGCTGGAGGCGCGCATGGCAGAGTTCACCGCGATCATCGCGGCGGCCCTTCGCGACGATGTGGACGAGGTGCTCGTGGTCGGGCATTCGTCTGGCGCGCATCTGGCCGTGTCAATCCTGGCTGATCTGATCCGGCAAGGCAGCGTTCCGGCCAACGGGCCCGCGCTGTCCTTCCTGTCGCTGGGGCAGGTGGTGCCGATGGTGTCCTTCCTGCCCGAGGCCTGGCGGCTCCGGGCCGATCTGCACTTCCTGTCGCAACGCAGCGAACTGGCCTGGGTGGACGTGACGGCGCCGGGCGACGGCTGCGCCTTCGCGCTCTGCGACCCGGTGGCCGTCTCCGGCGTCGCCCCCGCGACCGGCAAGCGCTGGCCCTTAGTGATCTCGGCTGCCTTCACCCAGACACTGGCGCCCGAGACCTGGAAGGCCCTGCGCTGGCGCTTCTTCCGGCTGCACTTCCAGTATCTCTGTGCCTTCGACCGCCCCGGCGACTACGACTATTTCCGGATCACCGCCGGGCCGCGGACGCTGGGCGCGCGCTTCGCGGGCCGCAGCGCGTCGAAGAGCCGGATCGACGTCGCGGCCTCTCGCTATACCTCGATGGCGGCATGATCCCACCGAAACCCGCCGCGCGGCCCGAGCGTGTCAGCCTCTGGCGCTACATGAAGCTGTTCCGGCAGGACATCCTGTCGGCGCAGCCCGCCAAGCTTTACCGCGCCTGGATGGCCGAGTTCCGCACGCCCTTCTTTCGTTCGTACCTGGTGAACCAGCCAGAACTGGTGCGCGAGGTGCTGCAGGCGCGGCCGATGGACTTTCCCAAGTCCGACCGGGTGGGCGAGGGGCTGCGCCCGCTTCTGGGCAACTCCGTCTTCCTGACCAACGGAGAGGCCTGGAAGCGGCAGCGCCGTATCATCGACCCGGCCTTCGAGGGCGGTCGCCTGCGCGACACTTTTCCCGCGATGCTGGCGGCGGGGCAGACTGCCGTGGCGCGCCTCGGCACACGCTGCGGGATCGTCGAGATCGAGGAAGAGATGAGCCACGCCGCAGCCGACGTGATCTTCCGGACGCTGTTCTCGATGCCAATTGACGCGCCCGTGGCAGCGGATGTCTTCGAGCAGTTCCGCGCCTACCAACGCACGCAGCCGATCCTCAACCTCGCGGCCTTCGTGCCCTTGCCGAAATGGGTCCCCCGGGGGCATCGCCGCCGCACGCGCGACACCGCCCGGGCCATTCGCGGCCTCATCACCCGGATGACGGCGGACCGGATGGCCGAGATCCGGGCCGGCACCGCGCCCGACGACCTGGCGACGAAGATCATGACCACCGCTGATCCAAAGACCGGGCAGCGCTTCGACACCGAAGAGATGGTCGACCAGGTCGCAATCTTCTTTCTCGCCGGGCACGAGACCAGCGCATCGGCGCTGGCCTGGGCGCTTTACCTGCTGGCGCTTCACCCCGAGGCGCAGGAGAGGGTGGCGGCAGAGGTGGCCGACCTGCCCGACAGGCCCGAGATGTCGGACATCACGCGCCTGCGCTTCACCCGGGACGTCTTTCGCGAGACTCTGCGCCTCTATCCGCCCGTTCCGATGATGGTGCGCGAAACGACCTGCCCCGAGCATTTCCGCGACCGGGACCTGCCGGTTGGCAGCCAGATCGTGCTTAGCCCCTGGCACATCCATCGCCAGACCCGTCTCTGGGACAATCCGGACGCCTTCGACCCGGACCGCTTCGCCACAGAGAACGGGCGTCAGTGCCTGCGGGACGCCTATATTCCCTTCTCCGCGGGTGCGCGCGTCTGCACCGGGGCCGGCTTTGCCATGCTGGAGGGTCCGCTGCTGCTGGCGCTTCTGGTGCGCGCCTTCCGTTTCGATCGCATCGACGGCGACGATCCGGTTCCGGTGGCCTATCTGACGGTTCGGGCGCGCGATGGTATCCGATTGTCGGTCACAAAACGCTAGAAGTGGATTTATCCCCAAGATTTAGGGGGTGAATACCGTGAAAATAGCTACACGTAGTGGTAAGCTGCACCTGCTCGGATGCGAGTCGCCGGGGGGTAAATCGTTTTGAACAGCATCACTGGTACACATTGGGCCGATGGGTCCGCGCTTGCGACGGGAACGCCGGGGACACGCCATATTCCACCGTGTCCGGACAGGCCGGTCTATGCCATCGGCGACCTGCATGGTCGCGCCGACCTGATCGCGCCGATGATGAACAGGATCGACGCCGATATCGTCCGCTTGGGGCTGGAGGATGCGCGAATCGTCTTCCTGGGGGACTACATCGACCATGGCGAGCGGTCGGCCGTGACCCTCGCCGTGCTAAAGCGGCTGTCGGAATCGGTCGAGGGCGACGTGATCTGCCTGATGGGCAGCCACGAGCGCATGATGCTGGATTTCCTGGATTCCCCGGCCCAGCGCGGCCCGCGCTGGCTGAAACAGGGCGGTATCCAGACGCTGGCGAGCTTCGGGATCACCGGGGTTTGCACGCTGAACCATGGCCACGAGCTGGAGGCGGCGGCCGAAACCCTGCGCAAGGCCCTGCCAGAGGGCATGGAGGCCTGGCTGCGTGCGCGCCCGATGCTCTGGCAAAGCGGCAATGTCGTGTGCCGGCACGCGGTCGCCGAACGCACCGGCCCGGCGGGGAGGGGCGACAAGGTCCTGCTGCTGGGCCAGCGCGATGCGATCAACGCCGGGCGCCGCGACGGGATATGGGTCGTGCACGGGCATACAGTGGTCAAGCGGCCCACGGCCGGGTTCGGACGGATCTCGGTGGATACGGGGGCGTTCTTCACCGGCCAGCTGAGCGCCGCGGCGATCCTGCCGGGCCAGCCCGTGCGCTTTCTGTCGGTCAGCGACGGACCGCTCTGACGGCTGCCGGGACGGCCTTCCCCGGGCCTATCCGCCGGTCCTGTCCCTGAAATGCGCAAGCACGAACAGCCGGATCGCCGAGGCAAGGCCGGTGTCGAGGTCGCGCGTGGCGTCGATCTCGGCGGCCAGCGCGTTCAGCGGCTGGCCGCGTTCCTCCGCGATATCGCGAAACGCCTGCCAGAACGCGTCTTCCAGAGAGACGCTGGTGCGGTGGCCCCTGAGCGTCAGCGACCGCTTTACGGGGCGTCCGCTCATTCGGGATCGCGGCGGTGCTGGTCCAGGCGGTCCGACGCGCGCGCGGTTTCTGCCGCATCGCGCGCCTTTTCGGCCTTGGTGCGTCCGAACCGGGCCGCGTTGGCGTCGGCCTGCTGCCGTTTCTCGGCGCGCGCCTTGTCCTTGCGCGCGCGCGACAGGCTGACGACGCGCCCCGCCACGGTCAGTCCTTGGGCCCGATCATTTTTTCGGGACGCACCACGCGCTCGAAGGTTTCCTCGTCGACGAAGCCCAGCGCGATCGCCTCTTCCTTCAGCGTGGTCCCGTTCTTGTGCGCGGTCTTGGCTACGGTGGTCGCGTTGTCATAGCCGATCTGCGGGGCAAGGGCCGTGACCAGCATCAGCGATTCGTGGAGGAGCTTGCCGATCCGGTCCTCGTTGGCCTTGATGCCGACCACGCAATTGTCGGTGAAGGCCACCGCCGCATCGCCCAGAAGCTGCATGGATTGCAGGACGTTGTAGGCCATCATCGGCTTGTAGACGTTCAGCTCGAAATGGCCCTGGCTGCCGGCGAAGCCCACGGCGGCGTCATTGCCGAAGACATGCGCGCAGACCTGGGTGAGCGCTTCGCACTGGGTCGGGTTGACCTTGCCGGGCATGATCGACGAGCCGGGCTCGTTTTCCGGCAGGATCAGTTCGCCCAGCCCGCAGCGCGGGCCGGACCCCAGCAGGCGGATGTCGTTGGCGATCTTGAAGAGGCTGGCGGCCACGGTCTTGAGCGCGCCCGACATCTCGACCATGGCGTCATGGGCGGCCAGCGCCTCGAACTTGTTGGGGGCGGTGACGAAGGGCAGGCCGGTGATGCGCGCCATCCGCTCGGCCACCGCCTCGGCCCAGCCGTGTTTTGTGTTCAGCCCGGTGCCGACCGCGGTGCCGCCCTGCGCCAGTTCGTGGATGCGGGGCAGGGCGGCCTTGATCCGCGCGATCCCCATCGCGACCTGGTGGGCATAGCCCGAGAACTCCTGCGCCAGGGTCAGCGGCGTGGCGTCCTGGGTGTGGGTGCGGCCGATCTTGATGATGCCGTCGAACTCGGCGACCTTGGCGGTCAGCGCGGCATGAAGCTTTTCCAGCCCCGGCAGCGTCACGTCGCGGGCGGTCATCGCGGTGGCGATGTGCATGGCGGTGGGGAAGGTGTCGTTGGACGACTGCCCCATGTTGCAATGATCGTTGGGGTGGACCGGGTCCTTGGACCCCAGCACGCCGCCCAGCATCTCGATGGCGCGGTTCGCGATCACCTCGTTGGCGTTCATGTTCGACTGGGTGCCGGACCCGGTCTGCCAGACCACCAGCGGGAAGTGATCGTCCAGCTTGCCGGCCACCACCTCGGCGGCGGCGGCGACGATGGCGTTGCCGCGCGTCTCGTCAAGGCTGCCCTGCGCCATGTTCTGTTCGGCGCAGGCCTGCTTGATGACCCCCAGCGCGCGCACGATGGCTACGGGCTGACGTTCCCATCCGATGGGAAAGTTCATGATCGACCGCTGGGTCTGCGCGCCCCAGTAACGGTCTGACGGCACTTCCAGGGGGCCGAAACTGTCGGTTTCCGTGCGGGTCGCGGTCATCGGGGGTCCTTTCCTTCGCCAGACGCGCCATCGCTATAGTCAGCCGCCCGCGGCTTGACAATTGCCCGGGGGCCACAGCCTGGCATGGATCGCGGCCTACTTCCGGAAACTGTCGAGGCTGACGATTTCGGCGTCGCCCTGCGGCGCGTCGTCCTCGTCCTCGATCTCCTCGTCGCCGTCGTCATCCTCTTCTTCATGGGTCTCGAACCGCAGTCCGAACTCCACCGAGGGATCGACGAAGGTGCGGATCGAATCGTAGGGGATATACAGCGGCTCTGGCCGGTCGCCGAAGTTGAGCGTGACCGAGAAGCCCTCGTCGCTGACCTCGAGGTTGTCGAACCAGTGCTGCAGGACCACCGTCATCTCGTCGGGATAGCGGTCCGACAGCCAGTCGGCGATCTCGACGTCGGGATGCATGGTGTCGAAGGTGATGAAGAAGTGATGCTGGCCGGGCAGGCCGCCCTCGGCCACATCACTGAGCACGTCCTGAATGAGACCGCGCATCGCGCGGTGCATCAGGTTCCCATAATCGATGGAGCGCGCCATATGCGGGGGTCCTGCCTTGCTTGCGCCCACCATACGGGATTCGGACCCGAAGGAAAGGGGCCGTTGCGTGCGCGCTCTGCCTAGAAAAGAGACAATCCCGCTCCGGCGAGGGCCGTGAGGCTCAGCACCCCCGGAAGCGGCCAGTGACGCCAGAGCAGCAAGGCCGCCGCCAGAAGGGCCAGCGCCACGGCCGCCATGTCGGCAGAGCCCGGCGTCGGGTACAAAAGCGAAAGGGGCCCGGTTTCGAACCGGCGCACATCGGCGAAGAAGACATGCAGCCCGAACCACAGCGACAGGTTCAGGATGACACCGACCACCGCCGCCGTGATTGCCGTAAGCGCGCCGGTCAGGCGGGGCCGGGTCGAGATCCACTCGATGTAGGGCGCACCGGCGAAGATCCACAGGAAGCAGGGCACGAAGGTAACCCATAGCGTCAGAAGCGCGGCGGCCAGTCCGGGGCCCCACCCGCCGGCCTGATGCCCCGCCAGGTAGCCCACGAACTCGGTCACCAGGATCAGCGGGCCGGGCGTCGTTTCCGCAAGGCCGAGCCCGTCCATCATCTGCGCCGTGCTCAGCCAGCCCCGGTCCTGCACCACCTCTTGCGTCATGTAGGCGAGGACCGCGTAGGCCCCGCCGAAGGTGACCACGGCCAGCTTGGAGAAGAAAAGCCCGATCTCCACCAGCCGGTCCGCCCCCGCCGCCCAAAGCACGGCCACCGGCGCCCACCAGGCAAGAAGCCAGGTCGCGACGGTGGCTGGCGTGTTGGCGCGTACGCGAGGCGGGTCTGCTTCCACCGTGCCTCGGCCGGTGAGCGCGCCCCAGGCGGCGGCCAGCAGGATGATGACGGGGAACGGCAGCGACAAGGCGAAGATGCCAAGAAAGGACAGCCCCGCGATGGCCCAGCGATCGGCGCCGGTCAGCGCCCGGCGCGCGACTTTCAGAAGCGCCTCGATCACGATCACGACCACGGTGGCCTTGATCCCGAGGAACAGCGCCTCGACAAGCGGAACCTGCCCGAATTGCGCGTAGAGCGCGGCCAGAACGCCGACGACGATGGCCCCGGGCAGCACGAAAAGCCCGCCCGCGATCAGCCCGCCCGGCACGCCGCGCAGGCGCCAGCCGGCATAGGTGGCAAGCTGCATCGCCTCGGGCCCCGGCAGGAGCATGCAGAAGGACAGGGCGTTCAGGAACTGCCGTTCGCTCAGCCACGGCCGGGTGTCCACCAGTTCACGGTGCATCAGCGCGATCTGGGCCGCCGGACCCCCGAAGGACAACAGCCCGATCCGCCCGAAGACGCGCAGAAGGTCGGACAGTGCCGGCTGGGTCATGACGGCCTTTCCCGAGGCGGGACTGCCTCTGTCCCGCGACTTAACGACTGCGCCCGCCATGGCAACAGCCCTGCGCCGCCTGTCACCGAACATTCACATTAATCTGGGGAAAGTGCAGGCTTCTGTTGCCAGGTGCCTGCGAACCCCGCCTTACGTTGCTAGACGCAAGGGCTTGATTTTCGATGTTCGCACTGCTTACGCAGCGAGAGCCACCGGAGCACGGTTGTCGTTGGCAACTGTACATATCGGACCGATAACGGTGGTACCTCACCGGGACAAAGCAAACCCCTTTAGACGTTCGTCGATCCTGTTTCGGCCCCATCTGCCCTCCAACGACGGGGGTGATGGTGGAGCCGCCGGGTACCGCCCCCGGGTCCGATCCGCTTATTACGAGCGCGTTTATGTCCATAGTCCCTTGCGGGACACGACAAAGGTAGACAGTCGCGCGCCGCCAATCAAGGGGTCGTGCGACGCGCGGCACGGGCTGCGGCGACGCTTTTGCCCAGTTCGGTGGTATAGCCCGCAAGCTCTGCCAGGCCGCGTTCGACGGCGGCGCCGTCTCGCGCCTCCAGCGCGTCGGCGATGCGGGTGTGCAGTGCGACGATGCGTTCGCGCGACCTGGCCGTGAAGGTTATCATGTTCATCAAGGGCTGCATCGCCTCTACGGCGCCGGCCAGCTGGTAGGAGAGGACGGGATTGCCGGCGGCGTCGACCAGCGTCCGGTGAAAGGCCACGTCCGAGGCGCAGAACGCCTCGTCCGACAGGCCGGGCTGGGTCTGACGGTGGATCTCGGCCCGCATGGTGGCCAGATGGTCGGCCGAGCGGCGGAACGCGGCCAGCGGCGCGCAGGCCCGTTCCAGCGCATAGCGCGCCTCGCAGGCTGTTTCGAAATCCACCGCGTTCATCGACAGCAGAAGCGTCGAGGTGGTGATCATCTGGCCCTGGGCGTCCTCGAAGGACAGGCGGTTGACGAAGGCCCCGCCCGAGGCGCCGCGCTGGGTGCGGATCAGGCTTTGCGCGGCCAGCCGTTTCAGCGCCTCTCGTACGGTCGAGCGCGAGACGTCGAACTGCTCGCCCAGCTCCGCCTCGGTGGGCAAGCGCTGATCCACGCGCAGGTCGCCGTTCACGATGGCCGCGCGGATCGCCTCGGCGATCTGGACGGAAAGGTCTTCGGAGCTGTTCGGGTCGATTTTCATTTGTCAGACAATTAAAAGTCTGACATTTGATTCGGCAAGCGAGTCGTGCAGGCGGGGAGGCGTCGCATGTGGTCAGACCGTATCCGCGCCATGGGTGCGCCGCACTGGCTGGCCCTGTTCGGCGGCATTCTCGCGGCCTGGGCGCTGCTCTACGCCATGGCCGTGCCGGATGCGTTGCGCCAGGCCGGGATCGCCTATGGCGCCGACCTTCTGGACAGTCTGTGCGTCGTGACGCCCGATGCGGCCGGGTTCGCCCGGCTGGTTCTGATGTGGTCGCTGATGTCGGCCGCGATGATGGCGCCGACCGCGCTGCCGGCGCTGGCCACCTACGAGGACCTGGGGCGTGCGGGCGGCGAGACATCCTTCGGCGCGCTTGTCGGCGGCTACCTGGCGGTCTGGTTCGGCTTTTCCGTTGCGGCGGCGGCGGCGCAGATGGCGCTTTTCCGGCTGGAGCTGGTCAGCCCCTATGGCGACAGCCGCTCGGCGGCGCTGTCCGCCGCCCTGCTGGCCCTTGCCGGCGGCTACCAGTTCAGCCGGCTGAAAGAGGCCTGCCTGTCCAAGTGCCGCCAGCCGCTGACCTTCTTCATGACCCACTGGGACGAGGGGGCATGGCGCAACGGGCTGCGGCTTGGGGCGGTCTGCCTCGGCTGCTGCTGGGCGCTGATGCTGCTGGCCTTCGTGGGCGGCGTGATGAACCTGGCCTTCATGGGGCTGGCCGCCGCCCTGATGGTCCTGGAAAAACTGCCCGAGATCGGGCGCCACCTGACCCGCCCGCTGGGCGTCGTGCTGATCGCCGCGGCGGTCGCCACGGGCCTGTCGGCATTCTGAGAAGGAGAACGAAGATGGCATCGGACCGGATGGAAGCCCCCGCCAAGATCGACAACCGCCGCCAGGATGCGGTGCGCGGCGGCGGGCTGGTGCCCTGGGCAATCAAGGGCGAACTGATCCTGAACTGCAACTGCACGGTGTTCTGCCCCTGTGTCGTGTCGCTCGGCAAGCACGCGCCGACCGAGGGTTACTGCCAGGCCTGGGCCGGGGTGCGCATCGACAGCGGCCACTATGGCGGCGAGGACCTTTCGGGCCTGAACGTAGGCCTGATCCTCGAAATCCCGGGCCTTATGGCGCGCGGCGGCTGGAAGGCGGCGGCCTATATCGACGAGCGCGCCAGCTATGACGCCTATGACGGGCTTATCCAGATCTTCAGCGGCAAGGCGCGCGGCACCACGGGCCTCTTCAAGGTGCTGGTCAGCGAGTTCCTGGGCGCCGAGCGCGCGCCCGTCAGCTTCGAATCCGACGGCCATGCCCGCCGCCTGATGGTGGGCAAGAAGATCCAGGGCGAGATCGTGCCGGTGCGCGGCAAGGATCCCTCGAAGGACATCGTGGTGCACAACACCGAATACTGGATGGGCCCGGACATCACCGTCGCCACCGCCACCAAGGGCCGGGTGCGCGCCTTTGGCCGGGTCTGGGACTTCGACGGTCGCTCGGCAGAGATCTGCCAGATCGACTGGAAGGGGCCCGACCTGTGATCTCGCCCGATCATGTCCGGCTCATGGCGCGCTACAACGCCTGGCAGAACCGGTCGCTGATCGCGGCCGCCGACACGCTGGACGCGGCCGCGCTTGTCGCAGACCGTGGCGGGTTCTGGGGCGGCATCCTGCCGACGCTTTCGCATGTCCTCTGGGGCGACTGCATCTGGATGTCGCGCTTCGACGGCTGGGACAAGCCCGCAGTCGGGATGCAGGGCAGCCCGACGATGATCGCCGACTGGGACGCCTACTGTGATGCGCGCATCACGGCGGACGCGGATATCCTCGACTGGGCCGGACGCGTCTCGCAGGACGCGCTGTCTGCCGAGCTGACATGGTATTCGGGCGTCATGGAGCGCGAGTTCTCCCAACCGCTCTGGCAGCTCGTCACGCATTTCTTCAACCACCAGACCCACCACCGGGGACAGGTCCACGCCATGCTGACGGCCGCCGGCGCAAGGCCGGGCGACACCGACCTGATCCTGATGCCGGAGACCGCCTGATGGCGATGATCGCCCCGTCGCGCCGTGTGCGGCGCACCCCCTTTTCCGACGGTGTCGAGGCCGCCGGGGTCAAGGGCTACACGGTCTACAACCACATGCTGCTGCCGACCGTGTTCCGCAGCATCGAGGAGGACTACCGCCACTTGAAGACCGCCGTGCAGGTCTGGGACGTCGCCTGCGAGCGCCAGATCGAGCTGCGCGGCCCGGACGCGGCGCGGCTGATGCAGATGCTCACCCCGCGCGACCTGCGCGGCATGCTGCCCGGCCAGTGCTATTACGTGCCCATCGTCGATGAAACCGGCGGGATGCTGAACGATCCCGTCGCGGTGAAGCTGGCAGAAGACCGCTGGTGGATCTCGATTGCCGACAGCGACCTGCTCCTCTGGGTCAAGGCGATCGCGCATGGCTGGCGGCTGGATGTGCTGGTGGATGAGCCCGACGTCTCGCCGCTGGCCGTCCAGGGTCCGCTGGCCGACGACCTGATGGCGCGTGTCTTTGGCGACGGGGTGCGCGATGTCAGGTTCTTCCGCTTTGGCGTGTTCGACTTCCAGGGTCGGTCGCTGGTTATCGCGCGCTCGGGGTATTCCAAGCAGGGCGGCTTCGAGATCTATGTCGAGGGCACGGACATCGGGATGCCGCTGTGGAACGCGCTGATGGAGGCCGGGCGCGATCTTGACGTGCGCGCGGGCTGCCCGAACCTGGTCGAGCGGATCGAGGGCGGGCTTCTGTCCTACGGCAACGACATGACGCGCGAGAACACGCCGCACGAATGCGGGCTGGGCCGATTCTGCAACACTCAGACGGCGATCGGCTGCGTCGGGCGCGATGCGCTACTGCGGGTGGCGATGGAGGGGCCGGTGCGCCAGATCCGCCCCATCGCGATAGAGGGCGATGCCGTGCCGATCTGCGATCAGGCGTGGCCCCTCATGGATGGTCTGCACCAGGTCGGGCGGATCACCTCTGCCGCCTGGTCGCCGGACTACGAGACCAACGTGGCCATCGGAATGGTGCGCATGACCCACTGGAATGCCGGCACGGAACTGGACGTGGTGCTGCCCGATGGCAGCATCCGGCCCGTGACCGTATACGAGTCGTTCTGGCAATGACGTGCCCTGCCGCGGCCGCACCGGCCCGGCTGGCGGATCGCTGAAGACAACCGGAAAAGACAGGAAGGATACCCCATGTTCAAGGCACTGCTGGTCGAGAAGGATGACGAGGGCAAGACCCACGCCGCCGTGCAGGAGCTTGACGAGTCCCGTCTGCCCGAGGGCGAGGTGACCGTCGCCGTCGAATACTCCACCGTGAATTACAAGGACGGGCTGTGCATTGGTCCCGGCGCCGGGCTGGTGCGGACCTATCCCCACGTGCCGGGCATCGATTTCGCGGGCACCGTCGAGTCCTCCTCGGACGACCGCTATGCGCCCGGCGACAAGGTCGTGCTGACCGGCTGGCGCGTGGGAGAGGCCCATTGGGGGGGATATGCCCAGAAGGCGCGGGTCAGGGCCGACTGGCTGGTGCCGCTTCCCGCCGGGCTCGACACGCGGCAAGCGATGGCGGTGGGAACGGCGGGCTTCACCTCGATGCTGGCCGTGATGGCGCTGGAAGACCACGGGCTGACGCCCGGTGACGGCCCGGTGCTGGTGACAGGGGCCGCGGGCGGTGTCGGCTCTGTCGCCGTGGCGCTGCTGGCCAAGCTGGGGCACGAGGTGGCCGCCGTCACCGGGCGGCCCGAGACGGCGGACTACCTGACCGGGCTTGGCGCGACAGAGATCGTGGCCCGGGAGGACCTGACCGAGGTCACCCGCAAGCCGCTCGAGTCCGAGCGCTGGGCGGGCTGCGTCGATGCCGTGGCGGGGGCGATGCTGGGCCGGGTGCTCAAGCAGATGAAATACGGGACCTCCGTTGCCGCGATCGGCCTTGCCGGGGGCGCGGCGATCGAGGGGGCATTGATTACCCCCTTCATCCTGCGCGGCGTCAACCTGCTGGGGATCGACAGCGTGATGCAGCCCTACGAGAACCGCCTGCGGGCCTGGCAGCGGATCGCGGCGGACCTGCCGATGGACAAGCTGGAGGCGATGGTGCAGCCCGCCGGGCTGTCGGACCTGCCGGAGCTGGGGCGCGCGATCCTGAAAGGCCAGGTCAAGGGCCGCGTCGTGGTGGACGTGAACGCCTGACGAACGGGGCCGGGCCACGCGGCCCAGCGCACCCCGGGGCAAGCGGGTCCCTTGCGGCGGGTCCCGCAGTCTGCGCAGATACGGCCATGCAACTCGATACAGATTTCGTCCGTTCGCTCTTTCCCGCCTTCTCCGAGCCGGCCCTGCAGGGGCAGGCCTTCTTCGAGAACGCCGGCGGAAGCTATCCCTGCGCGCCCGTGGTGGACCGGCTGTTCCGGTCCTACCGCGAGCGCAAGGTCCAGCCTTATGGCCCGTTCGAGGCCAGCCGCCTCGGCGGTGAGGAGATGGACGAGGCGCGCAGGCGCCTGGCCGCGATGCTGAACGTCGGGACGGACGAGCTCAGCTTCGGGCCCTCGACCACCGCCAACACCTATGTCCTGGCACAGGCGGTGCGGCAGTGGCTGCGCGACGAAGGCGGCGGCGCGGTCATCGTCACCGACCAGGACCACGAGGCCAATTCCGGCCCGTGGCGCCGGCTGGCGGAGGACGGCGTCGAGATCCGCGAATGGCGGCTCGATCCGGACACGGGCCAGCTTGACCCGGCGGGGCTTGCCGCGCTGCTGGACGAACGCGTGCGCGTCGTCTGCTTCCCCCATTGCTCGAACGTCGTTGGAGAGATCAACGACGTGGCCGCGCTCTGCGACATGGTGCATGCGGCGGGGGCGGTGGCCTGTGTCGACGGGGTCAGCTATGCGCCGCACGGCCTGCCGGACGTGGCGGCGCTGGGGGCCGACATCTACCTGTTCTCGACCTACAAGACCTACGGCCCGCACCAGGGGGTCATGACGATCCGCCGCGCGCTGGCAGAACGGCTTCCGAACCAGGGCCACTGGTTCAACGGGGCCTCGCCCTACAAGCGGTTCACGCCTGCCGGGCCCGACCACGCCCAAGTGGCGGCCTGCGCGGGGATCGCCGATTACATCGACATGATCCATGCGCGCCACGCGCCCGACCACGCCGCGCCCGCAGAACGGGCCCGCGCCGTGCACGACCTGTTCCGCGCCCATGAAACGCGGCTCCTGCAGCCGCTTCTCGACTACCTGGCCGCGCGCAACGACCTGCGCCTGATCGGGTCCCGCCGGGCCGAGGGGCGCGCGCCCACCGTCGCGGTCGTGCTCGATCGTCCGGCCGGAGAGGTGGCGGCAGAGCTGGCGCCGCACGGGATCAACGCGGGCGGCGGCGATTTCTACGCGGTGCGCGCCTTGCAGGCCATGGGCGTCGATCCGGGCCACGGGGTGCTGCGGATGTCCTTCGTGCATTACACCACGCAGGCCGAGGTTGACCGGCTGATCCGCGCGCTAGATTACGTGCTCTAGCAACGGCTCGCCGATGGCGTGGCCGCGCCAAAGCCCGGAGTTCCATTGATGTCCGACGCCTCTCCGATCCTTGTCTGGATCCGGCGCGACCTGCGTCTGACCGATCATGCGGCGCTGTCGGCTGCGGCGGCAAGCGGACGTCCGGTGATCCCGGTCTTCCTGAACGACGAGGCGGTGCAGGCCCTTGGCGCCGCGCCGCGCTGGAGGCTCGGGCTGGGCGTCGAGGCCTTCGCCAACACCCTGGCGGGCATCGGTTCGGAGCTTGTTCTGCGGCGGGGGGACGCGCTCGAATGCCTTGGCCGCCTCGTCGACGAGACGGGCGCCGGCGCGGTCTACTGGCAGCGCTCCTACGACCCGGTGCAACAGGCGCGCGATTCCGAGATCAAGGCGGCCTTGCGGGGCAGGGGACTGGAGGCGCGCAGTTTTCCCGGCCACCTGCTGTTCGAGCCCTGGACCGTCGAGACGAAGACCGGCGGCTTCTACCGGGTCTACACGCCCTATTGGAACGCCGTCAGGGGCCGCGATCCCGGCGCGCCACTCGGGGCGGTGACGGCGCTGGTCGCGCCGCGGGCCTGGCCCGCGGGCGACGCGCTGTCCGACTGGCGGCTGGGCGCGGCGATGGACCGGGGGGCCGAGATCACGCGCGCCCATGTCCGGCCCGGAGAGGCTGCCGCGCAGGACCGGCTGCATGCCTTCACCGCGGGCGCCGTGGGCGCCTATGCCCGGATGCGCGACATCCCCGCGGTGTCCGGCACCTCGCGCCTGTCAGAGCACCTGACGCATGGCGAGATCTCGCCGCGCCAGGCCTGGGCGGCCGGCATGGCGGCGATGGAGCGTGGCGCGGCGGGGGCCGAGACCTTCCTGAAGGAACTGGTCTGGCGCGAGTTCGCATATCACCTTCTGCACTACACCCCGCATATCGCGCATGCCAACTGGCGTCCCGAATGGGACGGCTTCCCCTGGAACACCGATCCGGACCGGTCCGAGGTGCGGGCCTGGATCCGCGGGCGCACCGGCATCCAGTTCGTCGACGCCGCGATGCGCGAGCTTTACGTGACGGGCTACATGCACAACCGGGCCCGGATGATCGTGGCCAGCTACCTGACCAAGCATCTGCTGACCCACTGGAAGATCGGGCTGGACTGGTTCGCCGACCATCTGGTGGACTGGGATCCGGCCGCGAACGCCATGGGCTGGCAGTGGTCCGCCGGCTCCGGCCCCGACGCAACGCCTTATTTCCGGGTCTTCAACCCGGTCAGCCAACTGGACAAGTTCGACCCCGACCGCGCCTATGTGCGCCGCTGGATCGCCGAGGGCCGCGCGAAACCGGCGCCCGAGGCGCTGTCCTATTTCGACGCCATCCCACGCAGCTGGGGGCTTTTACCCGGCGATCCCTATCCCGCGCCGGTGGTCGGGGCCGAGGACGGCCGTAAACGTGCCCTCTCGGCATATGAAAATCGCGGATTCTGAGGGGTTTGGCGCAAGCGCATTTGCCTCGACCGGACAAGCGTGGTCTTTTGGCAGGAGAATGACGGCTGAATGGACGAGACACGGGGCAGCATGGACGTACTGACAACCACGAAGGGGCAGGCCGACCTGCCGCGATATTTCACGCCGGTCTTCGAGGCGGCGCAGGGGATGGAACGGGGGCGGCTCGACTTCGTGCTGCCGGACGGGCGACGCTTTCGCGCCGAGACCGCCGCGCCCGGGCCGGTTGCCGAACTCGTAATTCACAACCCCGACATCTTTGCCCGCCTGATCCGCGAAGGCGACCTTGGCTTCTGCGAGGCCTACCTCGACGGCTGGTGGTCCACGCCCGATCTGCAGGCGTTCATGGACCTGGTCCACGTGGCGGGCGACGATCTCTACGACGGGTTTCCGGGAATGGGCCTCTTGCGTACGTTCGAGCGCGTGCGGTTCTGGATGCAGTCCAACTCGCGTCGGCAGGCGCGCAAGAACATCAGCTATCACTACGATCTCGGGAACGCTTTCTACGGGCTCTGGCTCGACGACACGATGACCTATTCCTCTGCCAAGTTCGACACCGGCCAGGAAAGCCTCGAACGGGCGCAGATCCAGAAATACGCCAGCATGGTGGACGAGATGGGCGCGCAGCCTGGCGATCATGTGCTTGAGATCGGCTGCGGTTGGGGCGGCTTTGCCGAATACGCCGCCAAGGAACGCGGCCTGCGCGTAACCGGGTTGACGATCTCGAAGGAACAGCACGCCTACGCGGTCGAGCGTATCCAGCGCGCCGGCCTGTCGGACCGGGTCGAGATCAAGCTTCAGGACTACCGCGACGAGACCGGCGTCTATGACGGCATCGCCTCGATCGAGATGTTCGAGGCGGTGGGCGAGAAATACTGGCCCGTCTATTTCGGCGTGCTGCGCGACAGGCTGAAGGCCGGGCGCAGTGCCACGCTTCAGATCATCACCGTGCAGGACCGGCGCTGGGAGATCTATCGCAAGGGCGTGGATTTCGTGCAGAAATACATCTTTCCCGGCGGGATGCTGCCCGCGCCCAGCGTGCTGCGCGCCGAGGTGGAGCGGGCCGGGCTTCAGGTGGCGGGGTCGATCGAGTTCGGGGAAAGCTATTCCCAGACGCTGCGCCGCTGGCACGAGACCTTCAACGATCGCTGGGACGAGGTGCAGGCGCTGGGCTTCGACGAGCGGTTCCGCCGGATGTGGAATTTCTACCTCACGTCTTGTGCCGCGACCTTCCAGAGCGGTAATTGCGACGTGACGCAGATCACCGTGACCCGACCAGCCTGAGGCCCGAGCGCCGATGATGCCCACCGCCGCGAAACTGATTGCCGCCGTACTCTTCGCGGCGCTCGGATATGGCGCGGCGGTCCTGACGCTGGGGAACCTGACCGAGACGATAAATGAAGGCTGGATCCGCGAGATCATGGCCGCCTTCGGCTTCCTCATGGGCTGGATGATCGCGGGTGGGCGCGCGGCGGAGCCGCTGGCGTTTTCGCTGGCCGCCGGGCTGACCACATCCGCCGCGATCCTGTTCTGGAGCGTCTTCTTCGTCGCGGGATACGAGATGATCATCCTGTCCATGCGCGGCGCCTATCGCGGGCCGTTCCACGCCATCGAAAGCATGGTCGCGATCGGGGCAGAGCGGGCGATGCTGGCCACGCATTGGGACACTGCGGCGCTTCTGGTGCTGGGCGGGCTTGCGGGCGGCTGGTTGGCGCACATGATCGCGCGGGTCTGGCGCTAGGGCATGGCGTCAGTCTTTCTCTACGGCACCTTGCGGCACGCGCCGCTTCTGGCGGCGGTTCTCGGCCGCGAGGACGCGCGCCTGTCCGCCGCCACGCTTACCGGCCATGCCGTCGCCTGGGCGGAAGGGCAGGCCTTTCCCCTGATCCACGCGCGGGAGGGCGCGCGCGCCGATGGCCTTCTGCTGGACGGCCTGTCGCCCGAGGACCTGGCGCGGCTGGAGTTCTACGAGGGCGGCTTCGACTACGCGCTCCGCGGGATCGAGGTCGAGGCGGGGGGGCGGACCCTGCGCACGCAGGCCTGGTTTCCCGCGCCCGGTGCCCCCTGGGTGCCCGGCGCGGCCTTCGCGCTGGAGGACTGGGTGGCCCGCTGGGGCGAGATCAACACCGCGGCCGCGGCGGCTGCCATGACGCTCTTCGGCCGGGTGCCGGCCGCCGAGCTTGGCTGGCGGCTGCCCGCGATGCAGGCGCGTGCGGCCTCGACGCTCCGGGCCGCGGGCATGCCTGCGCCCGCGACGTTGCGCCGGGCGGGCGGCCGGGACGAGATCCGCACCCTCGACATGCGCCGCCCCTATGACGCCTTCTTCGCCGTGGCCGAGGCGGACCTGCGTTTTCCCCGCTTCGATGGCGGGCAAAGCGACGCGGTGACGCGCGCGGCCTTCGTGATGGCCGATGCCGTCAGCGTGCTGCCCTACGACCCGGCGCGCGACCGGGTGCTGCTGATCGAGCAACTGCGCATCGGTCCCTGGATCCGCGGGGACCGCCATGTCTTCAGCCTTGAGGCGATCGCGGGGCGCATCGACCCGGGCGAGACCCCTGAAGAGGCGGGCCGCCGCGAGGCGGTCGAGGAAGCGGGCCTGGCGCTCGGCCCGATGGAGCTGGTCGCGCGCTACTATCCCTCGCCGGCCGGGGTGACGGAATACCTGTTCTCCTACGTGGCGTGCTGCGACCTGCCCGACGGGGCAGACGGCCCCGGCGGCGCCGCGGACGAGCACGAGGACATCCGCAGCCACCTCGTGTCCTTCGACGACTTCCTCGGGCTCATCCGCTCGGGCGAGGTCGAGAACGCGCCGCTGATCCTTTCGGGATACTGGCTGCTGGCGAACCGGGAAAGGCTGCGGGCCGCGGGTTGAGTTCGGCCTTTGGCGGGCCTACACAGAAGCCTGCGCCAACAGAAGGGACCTGACACATGCAGGTGTTCAAGGATCTTCCCGACGCCATCGGGCACACGCCGCTGATCCGTCTGAAGGGGCCGTCCGAGGCCACGGGATGCGAGATTCTCGGCAAGGCCGAGTTCCTGAACCCCGGCCAGTCGGTCAAGGATCGCGCCGCGCTCTACATCATCCGCGATGCCATCGCGCGTGGCGCCCTGGCGCCCGGCGGAACCATCGTCGAGGGCACCGCCGGCAACACCGGGATCGGCCTGTCGCTCGTGGGCGCGGCGATGGGCTTTCGCAGCGTCATCGTCATCCCCGAGACGCAGAGCCAGGAAAAGAAGGACATGCTGCGCCTTGCAGGGGCCGAACTGGTGCAGGTTCCCGCGGTGCCCTACCGCAACCCCAACAACTACGTGAAGTATTCCGCCCGCCTCGCCGAGCGCCTGGCGCAGTCCGAACCCAACGGCGCGGTCTGGGCCAACCAGTTCGACAACGTGGCCAACCGGCAGGCGCATGTGGAGACCACCGGCCCCGAGATATGGGAGCAGACCGGCGGCAAGGTGGACGGCTTCGTCTGCGCCGTGGGATCGGGCGGCACGCTGGCGGGCGTCGCGATGGCGCTGCAGCCGCGCGGGGTCAAGATCGGCCTGGCCGATCCCGATGGATCGGCGCTCTGGCATCACTATGCCCATGGCTCGCTCAAGGCAGAGGGCGGCTCGATCACGGAAGGGATCGGGCAGGGGCGCATCACCGCCAACCTCGAAGGCCTGGTGCCCGATTTCGCCTACAACATCCCTGACGCCGAGGCGCTGCCCATCGTCTTCGATCTGCTGGCGCAGGAGGGGCTTTGCCTTGGCGGCTCGTCCGGGATCAACGTGGCCGGTGCCATGCGCATGGCGCGCGACCTGGGGCCTGGGCACACCATCGTCACCGTCCTGTGCGACTATGGCACGCGGTATCAGTCCAAGCTGTTCAACCCGGCCTTTCTTTCTGAAAAGGGGCTGCCGGTTCCGTCCTGGATGACCGGGGCAGGGCGCAGGCTTCCGGCAGTATTCGAGGATGCGTAGGAAAGGCACTCTCCCGAGCCGGGCGTTTCTTGGCGCCTGGATGATCGCGCTTGCGCTGGTCGTCGGCCCGATCGGAGGCGGCGGGTTCAGCGCGCCGGCCATGGCGCAGGCCACGGTCGAGGCACCCGACTACGAAGCCTGGAATACGGTTGCCCGGCGCGCGGAAGGCGCAATCGAGAGTGGGCGCGCGTCCGACGAGGCGTATACCGCGCTTCGCGAAGAGCTCGTGCGCTGGCGCGAGCAGCTCCTTGCAGCTCAAGACATCAACACGGCCCGCATCGCCACCGTGCGCAACCAGATCGCGGCCTTGGGGCCGGCGCCGGCCGAAGGCAGTACGGAGACAGAAGATCTTGCAGCGCGCCGGGCAGAGTTGAACGCCTCTCTGACTGAATTGCTGGCCCCGGTTCAGCGTGCGGTGGAGGCGCACAGCAGGGCGGAAGGTCTCGTCCGCGAGATCGACTCGATCCTGCGGGACCGCCAGGCCGATGCCCTTCTCGAACGCGACTCGTCGCCTCTCAATCCCGCGCATTGGCCGCGCGCCTGGACCAGCCTCACCTCGTCGATGCGGGCCACCGTGCAGGAGACCGAGAGGAACTGGTCCAGCCAGGCAAGACGCACAGTCCTTCGCGACGACCTGCCCGTGGTGATCGGCCTGATCCTCGTGGCGCTGGTGTTGCTGTTTCGAGGCCGCCGCTGGATGGAGGCTCTCACCACGCGGGCCTTCGATCGCTTCGGCAACACGCTCGCCGCGCTTGCCGTGTCAACGGGGCAGGTCATCGTTCCCACAGCGGGCGTGATGCTGCTGGTCGGGGCGCTGGTTTCGAGCGGTCTACTGGGCCTTCGTGGTCTCGCTCTCGCCCAGTCTCTTCCAACCCTGGTGCTGGCCTTTTTCACCGCGCGCTGGATCGCGGGCCGGGTCTTTCCGAAGTCCGGGGGAACGCTTCTGGAAGGCGAGGTCTCCGCAGAGCAGAGCGCCACCCTGCGCAACCTCGCCGGTGCGCTGGGCGCGGTCACCGGGCTGTTCGCCGTCCTAGGCGCCCTTGCCAGGCAAGAGAACTACGAAGGCGCCGTCAACGCTGTCCTGTTCTTGCCGTTGCACGTGCTGGGCGGTCTGCTGCTCTTCAAGTTGGGCCGCGTGCTGCGCGGGTATTGCCGCGATGCGCATGATGCGGCCAACTCGGGTGTATTTCAGCTGTCGATCGTGGCCTTCATGTCCCGGGCGGCCATGCTGATCGGCGTCGTGGCGCCGCTTCTGGCGGCTGCAGGATACACGGCCGCCGCCCAGACGCTGGTGGTCCCGCCCGCCGAGACCCTGGCCGTCTTCGGCTGCCTCTTGATCCTCGGCGTGATCGTCAACGAGGCGTATCGGCTTCTCGTCGGGATCAGCGTCGAAGAGTCCGCTGCCGCGCTCGTGCCGACGCTGGTGAATTTCGTCCTTGTGGTGTGTTCGCTTCCCGTGCTCGCCCTGATCTGGGGCGCCCGCTGGACCGACCTGACAGAGATCCTGGCCCGCTTCCAGGAAGGCTTTGCACTTGGCGACACGCGCATCCAGCCCTCGGATTTCCTGGTCTTGCTGATCGTCTTCGCGCTGGGGTTCGCCGTGACGCGCATGGTTCAGGGCGGCCTCAAGAACGCGGTGTTGCCGAAGACCCAGATCGACCCGGGCGGGCGCAACGCAATCGTGTCCGGGGTCGGCTATCTGGGGATCTTCCTGGCCGCGCTGATCGCGATCACGGCGGCGGGCATCAACCTGTCCGCGCTGGCGGTCGTGGCCGGCGCGCTTTCGGTCGGCATCGGTTTCGGCCTGCGCGCGGTGGTCGAGAACTTCGTGGCGGGCATCATCCTGCTGGTCGAACGCCCGATCGGCGAGGGCGACTGGATCGAGGTCGGCTCGAACATGGGGATCGTCAAGGCGATATCGGTGCGCTCGACCCGGATCGAGACCTTCGACAAGACCGAGGTGATCGTGCCGAACGCCGATTTCATCTCGGGCACCGTCACCAACTGGACCCGGGGCAACATCGCGGGGCGGCTGATCGTCAGCGTTGGCGTCGCCTATGGCACCGACACGCGGCGGGTGTCGCAGATCCTGCAGGAGATCGCCGAGGCCCAGCCGCTGGTCGTGGTCAACCCTCCGCCCACGATCCTCTTCGCGGGGTTCGGGGCGGATGCGCTCGATTTCGAGATGCGGATGATCCTGCGCGACGTGAACTTCTCGTTGAGCGTCAAGAACGAGGTGCATCACCAGATCGCCGAACGCTTCGCCGCCGAGGGGATCGAGGTGCCCTTCGCTCAGCGCGACATCTGGCTGCGCAACCCCGAGGCCCTGCGCCCCGTCCCGCCGCTGGCCGGCGCTGACCCCGAGCCGGACGATAACGGCGCGGACGAGGGGGACAACGGCCGCACGGACGGGGCGCCGTCGTCCGGAGAGGACCGCAGCGCCGCCGCGTCGAGCCCATCCCAGGAGGACAGGACATGACCCGGATGCTCTTTCGCGACGATCCCTACCTGAGGGCGGTCGAGGCCCGCGTGCTGGAGGTCACCGAAGACGGCCACATCGTGCCGGACCGGTCGCTGTTCTACCCGCGCGGCGGTGGCCAGCCCGGCGATGCAGGGCGCCTGTCCTGGGAGGGCGGAGCGCTCGACATCGCGGATGCGATCAAGCACGGGGACGACGCGGTCGCGCTGGTGCCGGCGGCGGAGGGTGCGCGCCCCGCGCCGGGGACGCTGGTGACCCAGACGCTCGACTGGGACCGCCGCCATGCCCACATGCGCGTGCACACCGCGCTGCACCTCCTGTCGGTCGTGATTCCCTTGCCCGTCACCGGCGGCGCGATCGGCGCCGACAAGGGGCGGCTCGACTTCGACATGCCCGAGGCGCCCGAGGACCGCGACGCGGTCGAGGCGGCGCTGAACGCGCTGGTAGCCCGCGATCTGCCGGTCTCGGAAGACTGGATCACCGACGCCGAACTGGCCGCCAATCCGGGCCTCGTCAAGACGATGTCGGTGCAGCCGCCGATGGGGCAGGGGCGCGTGCGCCTGGTGCGGATCGGCACCGGCGCCGAGCAGGTGGACCTGCAGCCCTGCGGCGGAACCCACGTGGCCCGGACCGGGGAAATCGGCCGCCTCCGCCTGGGAAAGATCGAGAAGAAAGGCCGCCAGAACCGCCGCGTCAGCATCCACCTCGACGATCCGTCGTGACGCGACAGGCGCAGGCGTCGCGCCCTCGCACGCGCCGCCCCACCCGCCGTCGAACACCCCCGGGCGGCGGCGCATCCACGCCCGCGCCGACTGCCGAACTCTTCGCCCGCCCCCTTGTCCCCCGCCGCGAATTGCACTAACCGAAGGACCCACGGAGAGGTGGCCGAGTGGTCGAAGGCGCACGCCTGGAAAGTGTGTAGGCGGGAAACCGTCTCCAGGGTTCGAATCCCTGTCTCTCCGCCACATTCAGATACTGAATCCGACCAAGGGCCCCGATTGGGGCCTTTTTTCTTTTTGTTTCAAAGGGCGTTGGCAGGGCCATCCGCCCTTCGGAGACTGGGCGCTTGACGCGGGATGGGTCTCCGAATGGCCTGCGTCTCTCTTCGAGCGCCCCTCGACGGTCACGGGACGGCGTAAAACATCCTAGCATTTCCAATGGGTTGCCGCGTTCATGGGGTCGTCCCGTTCGCGAGTTAATCCGGTGACGGAGACCGACACGAAGGCGCAGGACGGTCAGAAGGACGGCTCCATGGCGGCCGATCACCAGGCCGGTGCGCTGGTGCATGGGGCCGGCGACAGCAGCGAAATCCCTGCCAGAAGTCTCTGATGACAAACAGACTTCGCGCCCATAGCCTGGCGCAATGTCGAACGGGCCCTGGACAGATGAAGAGAATGACCTCATCGTCGCGGATTACTTCGCGATGCTGGCCGATGACATCTCCGGGCGCCGCTACAGCAAGGCTGAACACCGCCGCGCACTCCTCCCGCTCCTGAACGACCGGTCCGAGG
>JAUIIC010000217.1 GCA_030431935.1 Alphaproteobacteria bacterium
AGGATTCCGCGGCGAACCGCTTGTAGTCGATCATCCGCGCCTCTTGCGGCACGCGGTCGTCGACCAGCCGGATGTTCAGCCCGCCGGGCGGCATGTCGAAGTCGGGGCGGACCAGCGTCATGCGGTCGGGCCGGCCATCGACCACCGCCGTCGCCTCGACCGTGTCCTTCATCAGCTTCAGCCCCGCCCAGACGCCGGCAAAGCGCGACAGGGCGAAGCCGTAGACGCCGTAATCGAGGATCTCCTGCACGCCGGCCGGGGACAAGACCGGCATGTAGGCGTCCACCATCGCCCAGTCGGACTGGTGCAGCGTGGTCGAGCTTTCGCCGGTGTGGTCGTCGCCCATCGCCATCAGCACGCCGCCATGGGGCGAGGTGCCGGCCATGTTGGCATGGCGCATCACGTCGCCCGAACGGTCCACGCCGGGCCCCTTGCCGTACCAGAGCCCGAACACGCCGTCGAACCGGCCCTCGCCGCGCAGTTCGGCCTGCTGCGTTCCCCAAAGCGCGGTGGCGGCCAGATCCTCGTTCAGGCCGGGCTGAAAGCGGATGTCGGCGGCCGAAAGCTCCTTCCCGGCGCGCGCCATCTGCATGTCCACGGCCCCAAGCGGCGAACCGCGATAGCCCGTCACGTAGCCGGCGGTGTTCAGCCCCGCGGACGCGTCCCGCGCCTTCTGCATCAGCATCAGGCGCACCAGCGCCTGCGTGCCGTTCAGCAGGACAGGCGATTTTTTCAGATCGAACCGGTCGGCAAGCGTCACATCCTGGCGCGTCATTTCGGCACCTCCCATCCGGAGTGAGTATTCTGTCATCATAGGTCACGTTTTCTGACCTACAAAGTCATTTCCGCGTCACCAGAGCGTTTGCAATCTGCGGCATTCCCCCGGTAATTACCTATCGTGAATGACTCTTTTCCGGTAATGGTGTTCGCGAAATGGATTGGGACAAGTTAAGGATATTTCACGCAGTCGCGGATGCCGGCAGCCTCACCCACGCGGGCGAGACGCTGCACCTGTCCCAATCGGCCGTGTCGCGGCAGATTCGCGCCCTTGAAGAGAGCCTGAACACGACGCTCTTCCACCGCCATGCACGCGGACTGATTCTCACCGAACAGGGCGAGCTTCTGTTTGACGCGACAAGCGCGATGAACCGCAGGCTCGACACCGCCGCCGCGCGCATCCGCGACAGCGAGGAAGAGGCGTTCGGCGAGTTGCGCGTCACCACGACGACCGGGTTCGGCACGCTCTGGCTGGCGCCGCGTCTGACGGCGCTTTACGCCAAGTATCCGGAGCTGAAGATCGACCTCATGCTGGAAGAGCGCGTGCTCGACCTGCCGATGCGGGAGGCCGATGTCGCGATCCGCATGAAGGAACCCAGCCAGGCCGACCTGATCCGTCGCAAGCTGATGGAAGTGCGGATGCAGCTTTATGCGTCGCCCGCCTACCTGGAGGCCCAGGGCACGCCGGCGGAGTTCGAAGACCTCAAGTCACATCGCCTGATCTGCCAGAACACCACCAGCTTTCAGGTCAGCGCGGGCGCCAGCCTGGTCCAGCACCTTCTGACGCAGGAGTTCCGCTCGCTTCTTACGGTGAACAACTATTTCGGCGTGCTGCAGGCGGTTCTGAACAACCTCGGCATTGGGGTTCTGCCCGACTACCTGACAGAGGACTTTCCCGACCTCGTGCGCGTGCTGCCCGATGTCGAATCCAGCGCAGTTCCCGTCTTTCTGGCCTACCCGGAGGAGCTGCGCCATTCGAAGCGGATCGCGGCCTTCCGGGACTTCGTGATCGACGAGATCTTCGCCTATCGCAAGAAGCGGCGCGAGGCGCCTGCAGGCTGATTTTTGACAGTCATGCACATGCTGCATAGCAGCATTGCGCGCAAGACGTTCGCATTTTGCTTGAACGAAAGGCACCCCGCCCCTAATTCCACCAACGAAGCCGATGGCGGGCAACCGCTGGCGGTTTTTACCTCCCTGTTGGACTTTGGCCGAGCTTAGCTCGGCCTTTTTTTTTGGGCGAACTGCCCATGTCGCGCCCCTTTCCCCTCGATGCCGCATGCAATATGACAGCCCCGCGACGTCACCGGTCGGGGGACCCATGGAAGAGCCTGAAATCACCGAAGAGCTGATCGCGGCACATGGCCTGAAGCCCGACGAGTACGACCGCCTGCTCGAGATCGTCGGACGCACGCCCACATTCACAGAGCTTGGCATCTTCTCGGCCATGTGGAACGAGCACTGTTCCTACAAGTCCTCCAAGCGCTGGCTGCGGACCCTGCCGACCGAGGGCCCGCAGGTCATCTGCGGCCCCGGCGAGAACGCGGGCGTGGTCGACATCGGCGACGGGCAGGCCGTGGTCTTCAAGATGGAAAGCCACAACCACCCCAGCTACATCGAGCCCTACCAGGGCGCGGCCACGGGCGTGGGCGGCATACTGCGCGACGTCTTCACCATGGGCGCGCGGCCCATCGCGGCGATGAACGCGCTGTCCTTCGGCATGCCCGACCATCCCAAGACGCGGCAGCTGGTGCATGGCGTGGTCGAGGGCGTAGGCGGCTACGGCAATTGTTTCGGCGTGCCGACCGTGGGGGGCGAGGTCCGGTTTCACCGCGCCTACAACGGCAACTGCCTGGTAAACGCCTTTGCGGCCGGGTTGGTTGACGCTGACAACATCTTCTATTCCGCCGCATCGGGCGTCGGCATGCCGGTGGTCTACCTGGGCGCCAAGACCGGACGCGACGGGGTCGGCGGCGCCACCATGGCCTCGGCCGAGTTCGACGACACCATCGAGGAAAAGCGCCCCACGGTTCAGGTCGGCGACCCGTTCACCGAAAAGCGCCTGCTGGAGGCCTGCCTTGAACTGATGGCCTCGGGCGCGGTGATCTCGATCCAGGACATGGGCGCGGCCGGCCTGACCTGTTCGGCCGTCGAGATGGGCGACAAGGGCGGGCTGGGCATCCGGCTGGACCTCGACCGCGTGCCGGCCCGCGAAACCGGGATGACGGCCTACGAGATGATGCTGTCCGAAAGCCAGGAGCGCATGCTCATGGTCCTGAAGCCAGAGCGAGAGGCTGACGCCAAGGCGATCTTCGACAAGTGGGATCTGGATTTCGCGGTGGTGGGCGAGACCATCGCCGAGGACCGGTTCATCGTCATGCATGGCAACGCGGTGAAGGCCGATGTGCCCCTGCGCGCGCTGTCGGGCAACGCGCCGGAATACGACCGCCCCTGGGTCGAGACCCCCGCCGCCGAACCGATGGCGGATGTGCCGGAAATCGACCCGATCGACGGGCTGAAGGCACTGATTGGCAGTGTCAACTACTGCTCGCGCGCCTGGGTCTACCGCCAGTACGACAGCCAGGTGATGGCCGACACCGCGCGCACGCCGGGCATGGGGGCGGGCATCGTGCGCGTGCATGGCACCGAAAAGCTGCTGGCCTTCACCTCTGACGTGACACCGCGCTACGTCCGGGCCAATCCTTTCGAGGGCGGCAAGCAGGCGGTGGCAGAGGCCTATCGCAACCTGACCGCCGTGGGCGCGACCCCGCTGGCCAGCACCGACAACCTGAACTTCGGCAATCCCGAGAAGCCCGAGATCATGGGCCAGTTCGTCGGCGCGATCAAAGGCATCGGCGCGGCTTGCGCAGCGCTCGACATGCCGATCGTTTCGGGCAACGTGAGCCTCTACAACGAGACCGACGGCTCTGCGATCCTTCCCACGCCGACGATCGGCGCGGTGGGCCTGATCGCCCATGCAGACGACGTGATCGGGGCCGAGGTGCGTGACGGTCACGTCGCCCTTCTGATCGGCGGCACCGGCACGCATCTGGGCCAGTCTGCCCTGCTGGCCGAAGTGTTCAACCGCGAGGACGGCGACGCCCCGCATGTGGACCTCGACGCCGAACGACGCGCGGGGGATTTCATTCGCGCAAACCGTGCGCATGTCAAAGCCTGCACCGACATTTCCGATGGCGGCCTGGCGCTTGCGGCGTTCGAACTGGCAGAGGCTGCGGGCGTGGGCGTGACGCTTGATGTCACCGGCACGGCGGAGCTTTTCGGCGAGGATCAGGGGCGCTACCTGGTGGCCTGCAACTTCGACCAGGCCGAGGCGCTGATGGTCGCGGCCGCCGAGGCGGGTGTCGAGATCGCAAGCGTCGGGCGGTTCACCGGCGACAAGGTGCGCATCGGGCGCAGCGCGGCGCCGCTGGACGAGCTTTCGGCCATCTATCGCGGGACGTTCGGGGCGGTGTTCGACTGAGCGGGCTTGCGTCCGGGCGCGGGCCGCGCTGGAATGCACATCGGCCCGTATTGCCATTGCAATATCCAAGACTTACCTTTCCCGCAGGAGACAGCGCCATGCCCATGCCCGCACAGGAAATCGAAGACCTGATCCGCGCGTCGTTCCCGGATGCGAAGATCACCATCACCGACCTTGCCGGGGACGGGAATCACTATGCGGCAGAGGTCGTGGACGAAAGCTTTCGCGGCATGAACCGCGTGCAGCAGCAGCGCGCGGTCTATGCCGCGCTGAAGGGCAAGATGGACGGGCCGGCGGGCGACCTTCACGCCCTGGCGCTGACGACGAAAGCGCCGGACTAGGCCGCAGCGGGGCGAAATCCCCACGTATTTTCAAGGAGTTGGACATGAGCGCCGAAGAGCAGATCAAGGCCACGGTCACGGGCAACGACGTTGTGCTGTTCATGAAGGGCACCAAGTCGATGCCGCAGTGCGGGTTCTCCAGCCGGGTGGCGGGCGTGCTGAACTACATGGGCGTCGAATTCGCCGATGTGAACGTGCTGGCCGACGACAGCATCCGTCAGGGGATCAAGGATTTTTCCGACTGGCCGACGATCCCGCAGCTGTACGTCAAGGGCGAGTTCGTGGGCGGCTGCGACATCGTCACCGAGATGACGCTGTCGGGCGAACTGGACCAGTTGTTCGACGAAAAGGGCGTCACCTATGACAAGGACGCCGCCGAGAAGATCCGCGAAGCGAACGCCTGAGGACAGCCGGAACCGGCTGTCGGCATGACGTCGGCGAAACGTCGGCACTACGTCGGCGCCGATGTCCGGACCCTAGACCGGCGGGAGCTGGTGGCAGAGATCGCCCGAAACCCGGGGCCGGCGCCGATCAGGCGTCGGCCCTTGCCTTTTCCGCGATGGAATCGGCCAGCGATTCGGCCCTTGCCGCGATCTCGGCCATGCTGTCCATCACGCTGTCCGGCACCACGGGCACCTCGATCCTCTCGGGCTTGGGCGGCGGCGTGTTGCGCATCTCTTCGAGTTCGGCGCGCGCCTCGTCGGCGGCGGCCTCGGCGGCGGCGACACGCTCTTCCATCGCACGCAACTGGTCCTCGATACCGGCGGCCTTGTCGGCCAGCATGAGCCCCGACATCAGAAGCATCCGGGGTTCCGGCAGGCGCCCGATCTGGGCGGCCAGCGCCGTTGCCTCGTTATCCAGAAGCGATGCGGCGGCCTGCAGGAACGGCTCTTCCCCTTCCTGGCAGGCGACGGTGAATTCGCGACCGCCGATGGTGATGGTGACCTCAGGCATCGGCGCCCTCCTTGACCAGCGGTTTCAACGCCCCGAGCAGCACGTCAAGCTCGGTGCGGTCAGCCTCTCGCAGGGCACGCAGACCTTCGAGTTCGGCCATCATCGTGCGGTTGACCAGATGCGGATCGGTGATCGCCTCGCCTCCCTTTTCAAGCGCCATCTGCATGGCCTGCCGCATCTCCTCGATACGGCGGCGCAGGCCGCGCACCCGCTCCTGCATGTCGCGCGACTGTTCGATCATCGCGTCATGGCGTTGCTGCAACTCGGCCATTTTCGCTGCATGGCCGCTTTCAAGCGCGCCGAGCCGCTCTTCGAGTTCGGCCTTCGCGGCCTTCTCTGCTTCGAGCGCCATCGAGAGTTCGGCGGTCGCCCCTGCGTCGGGCTCGGGTGCGGCGGCGGGTTCCAGCCGGGTCAGACGCGCTTCCAGCTTGGCCTTGAGGGCCAGCGCCTGATCGAGTTCCGCTCGCAGGCCGGCCTCGGCCAGAGAGGCTTCGCCGGGGGTGGCTTCAGCCAGCTGGCGTTCCAGCGCGGCGCGCGCCTCTTTCTCGGCGGCCAGTTCCGCTTCGAGTGCCGCAACCCGCGCGGCGGTCTCGGCGTCGGGGGGAGCCGCTTCGGGCAAGGAAACAGATTCGAGCTCTGCCACACGGGCTTCCAGCTTCGCCTTTGCCGCGCGTTCGTCCGCAAGCTCTGCCTGAAGCGCGACAAGCTGCGCTGCAGTGTCGGGATCGGGCCCGGGCGCAGGGCGCGACAGCGTGTCGACGCCCGATGCGATCCGGTCCAACGCGGCCGTAATCCGTTGCTCCAGTTCAGAAAGGTCGGTCATGCGACTGCCCCCAAGCCATTCTTCTGTCCCGCCCTGCCCGGTGGGCGCGGCGCGCCCCCGGCGAATCAGGTTCTTTTCATGATACCGAACGGTGTGGCCAAATGCGCCCCCTTTTCCGTTTGGCGTCAACGGCCTTGCGCTTGATCTTCCACCATCGGCTGTTATCAGGGGCGCGCGAGACGCCCCAGATCAAGGACAGCCCCCGTGGACATCGCCACTCTTCGTGCCCAGCACCCCGATCACTGGATGAAAGCCGCCGCCATTCGCGTGCTGACGCTCGATGCCGTCGCCGCCGCCAATTCGGGCCATTCCGGCATGCCGATGGGCATGGCCGACATCGCCACTGTCCTGTTCGGAAAGCACCTGAAGTTCGATGCCGCCGCGCCCGGCTGGGCCGACCGCGACCGGTTCGTGCTGTCGAACGGCCATGGCTCGATGCTGATCTATTCGCTTCTGCACCTGACCGGCTATGCCGACATGACGATGGAGCAGATCCGCAACTTTCGCCAGTGGGGCGCGATCACGGCGGGCCATCCAGAGTTCGGCCATGCCGCGGGGGTCGAGACCACGACCGGCCCGCTGGGACAGGGTCTGGCGAACGCCGTCGGCATGGCGATGGCAGAGGCGCACCTGCGCGCGGTCTGGGGGCCGAAACTGGTGGATCACCGCACCTGGGTCTTCGCCGGCGACGGCTGCCTGATGGAGGG
>JAUIIC010000218.1 GCA_030431935.1 Alphaproteobacteria bacterium
GATGCAACGGGGCCTGCGATGCCGAGGCAGGCTGCGTCAACGCCTGGTACAAGTATTACGTCTTCGTGCGACCGGACCGGCTTGCGTCCGGCTGGGACCGCGACCGCATCCAGGCCGAGATCGCGGCGCAGGGCGTGCCGGTGATGCAGGGTTCGTGTTCCGAGATCTACCTGGAAAAGGCCTTCGACGGGACCGGGTTGCGGCCCGCCGAACCCTTGCCGGTGGCCCGCGAACTGGGACAGACCAGCCTGATGTTTCTGGTCCACCCGACGCTGTCCGAGGCCGCCGTCGACTATGCAGCCACCGTCGCCGCCGAGGTCCTGCGCCGCGCGGCGGGCTGAGCCTTTATCGCGGCTGCAGGATCGTCACGCCCACGGCGGCGGCGCGCGCCAGGTCAGGATCGAGCGACATGGGGATGTATTCGCCCCGCCGCCAGATTTCTCCCAGATCGTCGTAGTGGCGTGACAGCGGGTGGCCGGACTGCCCGGTGGCGATGATGAAGACCGAACTGTCGGGGTCGGCGAAATCGTAGACCCCACGATAGCCCGCCCCGTGCACGTTCAGGAAAGGCTCGGGGTCGCGGCCGGACGTCAGCCCGCGCAGAAGCGTGTTGTCGCCGCCCGAGGTCGATTGCCGGATGTTGACGAACCAGGACAGCGCCGGGATCTCGCCCAGCACCTGGTGGTCGTGGGTGGCCTGGTGCGCGTCGCCCCAGCGCAGGGATTCGAGCGCCGTGCCATAGGTGTCGCCGATCCAGACCAGGGCGTCGTCGAGCGCCAGGCGCGCGATATCGGTGCAGGTTTCCGTGGCACCCGACTGAAGGATGTCGCACCAGGCCCCGGCGCCGTCGGCGTCGCGAAAGACCTTCTCGATGAACAGCGGCTCCACATGGGTGAAGGCGCGGGCCAGCGGGCCCAACTCGTCCCGGATCAGCCGATCCTGAAGCGCGCGCATCCACGCGGCATAGATCAGCGGTTCCGGCAGATGCTCGTTCATCTCGCCGTTCCAGTCGGCCAGCAGTTCCAGCGCGCGCTGGCGCTGCGCCTCGGGGGTGCCGCCGGGCGCGGCCTCGGCTGTGAACCAGAGATCCTTCGCTACCAGCGGCAGAAGCGCCCGCGCGGTGAAGGAAACGGTGTCGAGCTGCGCCTCGATGAAGCTTTCGCGGGTGTGCACCTCGCGGCTTTGCATCAGCCGGCGCCAGCGCTGGATGCGCTGGGTGTCGCCCCAGACATAGCTGACATGGTAGGGGAAAGGCCGGTCCAGCGTCTTGTTGTTGGTGTTGCCCAGGATGCCGCCGATCGGGTCCACGAACTCCGGGTTGGCGGCGTAGGGCATCAGGCCCTGCCAGCGGTTCACCTCGATCCAGCCGGGCGCGGGGATGCGACCGCGCGTCTGGTGCTGGGTCGACCGACGCGGCATCGCGCCGATGGTCTTCATCGCGATGCGTTCCGCGTCGGCCAGCGTCAGGTTCTGGCTGGGCCCGAGGAAGAGTTCGCCAGCCGCCAGGCCCTCGTCGATGGTGGTCGCCTGCATCAGGCGCAGCGCTCCGGTGATCGAACGGTCCTCGTCGCTGAGAAGCGTCCAGCCGATCGCCGCGACATGGCCCGCCGGGGTGACCGAGGCGAGATTGTAGTGATGCCCCGGCAGCACCGGGCCGTTGTCGGTCCATTGCAGGGTGATGGTCACCGGCGCGGAATCGGCCACCTCGATGATCGAGGGGCGGGTGCGCATCGGGGCGAAGCCATCGGGCGTTCGCACCTCGGCGGGGTTCTCGGGGTTCAGCTGTTCGATGAAGACGTCCTGGTCGTCCATGTAGGACGAGGTCAGCGCCCAACCCAGTCGGTCGCTGCGCCCCACGAGGATCGCGGGAATTCCCGGGATCGTGCCGCCGATGACACCGCCCGAGGCCAGCTCCATCCGGGCGAGGTACCAGACGGAGGGCGCGCTGAAGCCCAGGTGAGGGTCGTTCGCCAGAAGCGTGCCGCCTGCCGCCGACCGGCTCGGCGCGGCGGCCCAGGCGTTCGAGGCGCCGGCCATCCCGCGAGGTGCCACGGGCGAGAACGGGCCGGGATCGGGCGCTTCGGCAAGCGCTGTCTCGCGGGTCAGCCCGGGCAACAGCGAGGCGTATTCCGGCAGCGCCGCGATCCCCGCGCCCGGTACGTCGGGCAGGATGCTGCGCACCCGGTCCTCGGGCAGCGCCAGCGAGACGCGCGCGCGCAGGACCTCTTCCTGGATATGGCCCGACAGCTGCAGGCCCATGAGCTTCATCACCGCAAGGGAATCGGCGGGCTGCCAGGGCGCAAGGCGCGGCGCGAAGAGGAAGAATTCGGGCGCCCCGCGTCCGCGCGCGTCCTCGTTGACGTGCCGGAGCCAGGCGTTCACGCCGTCGGAATAGGCCTGGAGCATGGCGCGCGTGCGCTCGTCCTGGCGCTCGACCGCGCGGGTCGCAAGCGGGTAGATATCCAGCCGCCGCAGCAACTCGTCGGTGCGCAGCGTGCGCTCGCCGAAGATCTCGGACAGGCGGCCCTGCGCCGTGCGGCGCAGCATCATCAGTTGCCACAGCCTGTCCTGCGCATGGGCGAAGCCGAGGCCATAGAACACGTCGGCGTCGGTCTGGCCGAAGATATGCGGCACGCTGGCGTTGTCGCGGATGATCTCGACCGGGGCCGAGATGCCGTCCACGGCATGGGTCGTGTCATAGTCGGGCAGGGACCGCGCGGCGAGCCAGCTTGCCAGCACCATCGCAAGCCCCGCCAGGACGGCGAGGGCGATGAAAGTGCGCAGGAGCCAGCGAAAGGCGGTGGACATGGACTCCCTGCCGGTTGACCGTGGGTTTCGGACCGTTAGTTAGAGCGGGACGCCGTCACGCACAACAGGGAGTTCCGCCATGGCAAGGGTCGCGTTTCTTGGGTTGGGAGTCATGGGCTATCCCATGGCAGGACATCTTGTCGCCGCGGGCCACGAGGTCACGGTCTACAACCGGACGGCCGCCAAGGCCGAGGCCTGGGTCGCCCAGCATGGCGGCGCGATGGCCACGACCCCGCGCGAGGCCGCGGCGGGCGCCGAGTTCGTGATGGCCTGCGTCGGCAACGACGACGACCTGCGCGGGGTCTGCACCGGCGCCGACGGGGCCTTTGCCGGCATGTCCGCGGGCACGGTCTTTGTCGATCACACCACGGTTTCGGCCAAGGTGACGCGCGAGTTGCATGCGCTTGGCGAGGAAAGCGGCATCGGCTTTGTCGATGCGCCGATCTCGGGCGGGCAGGCGGGCGCTGAGAACGGGCAGCTCGTGGTCATGTGCGGCGGCGGCGCGGCCGATTACGACCGCGCCGAGCCGGTGATCGCGGCCTATGCCAAGGCCTGCCGCCGTCTGGGAGACAGCGGCGCGGGGCAGCTGACCAAGATGGTCAACCAGATCTGCATCGCGGGGCTGGTTCAGGGCCTGTCCGAGGGGCTGCATTTCGCCGAGAAGGCCGGGCTCGACCCGCGCGCGGTGGTCGAGGTGATCGGCGGTGGCGCGGCGGGAAGCTGGCAGATGCAGAACCGCTACGAGACAATGGCCGACGACAGGTTCGAATTCGGCTTCGCCGTGGACTGGATGCGCAAGGACCTGGGGATCTGCCTCGACACCGCGAACGAGAACGGCGCCAGCCTGCCGGTCACGGCGCTGGTGGACCAGTTCTACAAGGATGTGCAGAAGCTGGGCGGCGGACGCTGGGACACCTCCAGCCTGATCCGCCGCCTGCGCGCGCTGGGATAGGAAGGCGCGTCAGCGCGGGTCGATCCTGGTGTATTTCGTCCCGCGCAGCGTCGCCCCAAGGGCAAGGCCGGCCTGGCCGAACACGAAGGCGATCACTTCGGCATTGTCGAGCGACTGGCCAGAGATGTTGCCGCCGGTATCGACGAAGGCGTATTCCGCCTCGATGTCGGCGGACCATCCCGACGAGGTGCGGAATTCCCGCAGGGCGCCCGGGGTCATGAACATCAGGACGTGCGAGAACTGCTGCGCGCCGATCTGGTAGCCGACGGTGCCCGAGGTAGCCGAGTAGTAATCCACCGTTATGCCGTTCTGGCGCAGCGCACCGCGGCCGTAGGCGCCGCCCACGAAGAACCCGGCCTTGGTGACCAGCGGCATCACCAGCAGGCCGTTGGCGCGGTTGGCTAGAGCGCGGGTTGCGGGATAGCGCGTGAAGAGGAAATCGAGCGCCTCGTCGACGCGAGCGTCGATCATGATCGCGCCGGTCCCGTCATTGGCGGGCGCCGCGGATTGGGTGTCGCACCCGGCAAGCACGAGTGCACTGCCGGCCCCCGCAAGGAAGCTGCGTCGCGTGGTAGGGTTCATGGGTCTCTGCCCCTTGCTGTGAATACTGCCTCTGCCGCCCGATTGCTTGTTTGTGCGGGCGTTGACGAGGCTTATACGACAGCCCGCGCGCCCTGTCACCGTAAAGGCGCGCGGCGGGCGGGGGATCGCCGGTTCAGCCGGCGCGCAGCTTGCGGGCGGCGGTAGGGGCGAAGTAGGTCAGAATCCCGTCGCAGCCCGCGCGCTTGAACGCCAGCAGGCTTTCCATCATCACCTTGTCGCCGTCGAGCCAGCCATTGGCCGCCGCCCCCTTGAGCATCGCGTATTCGCCGGACACCTGGTAGGCGTAGGTCGGCACGCCGAAGCGATCCTTCACGCGGCGGCAGATGTCGAGATAGGGCATGCCGGGCTTGACCATGACCATGTCGGCGCCCTCGTCGAGATCGCGCGCCACCAGCCGCAGCGCCTCGTCCGAATTTCCGGGGTCCATCTGGTAGGTGGTCTTGTCGCCCTTCAGCGCGCCAGAGGCGCCGACGGCATCGCGGAACGGGCCGTAGAAGGCGCTGGCGTACTTCGCCGCGTAGGACATGATGGTGACGTCCTGGTGGCCCGCCGCCTCCAGCGCGCGCCGCATGGCGCCGATGCGCCCGTCCATCATGTCCGACGGGCCGAGGATGTCGGCCCCGGCCTCGGCCTGGGCCACGGCCATGCGCACCAGCGCCTCCACGGTCTCGTCGTTGACGATGATCCCGTCCCGCACGATCCCGTCATGGCCGTTGGCGTTGTAGGGGTCGAGCGCCACGTCGGTCATCACGGCGATATCAGGCACCGCCGCCTTGATCGCGTGCACGGCGCGGTTCGACAGGTTGTCGGGGTCCCAGGCCTCCTCGCAAAGCTCCGTCTTCTTCGCCGGGTCGACGTAGGGAAAGATGCAGATCGCCGGAATGCCAAGCGACGCGGCCTCTTCGGCGGCGCGCACCAGCCGGTCGATCGTCAGCCGCTCGACCCCCGGCATGGACGGAATCGGATAGGCGTCGTCGGTGCCTTCCATCACGAAAACCGGCCAGATCAGGTCATCCACCGTCAACGAGACCTCGCGGGTCAGGCTTCGCAACGCGCCGGACCGGCGCAGGCGGCGGAACCGGGCATGAGGGAACGGGGCAGGGGGCTTTGGCATGGACGGCTTCCTTTCAGACCTCGTCCTCGGGGATACAGGCTTTTGCGGTCATCTCAAGGGGTAGGAATCCCCCGAAACCGAAAGTAACGTCCGCCCGGCGCGGACATGACGCCGCAAGGAAAGGGAAGAACGCCTTGGATTTCTACACCACGGTCTTCGAGGTGATCGACATGCGATCCTTCTCGAACCTCTGGTACTGGATCGGGCTTGCCGTGCTCTGGTCCACCGCAAGCCACTGGGTGCTCGGGATTCCCTATGACCTGGTCATGCGGGCCCGCCGGATGGGTGGCGAGGTCGAGCAGGACATGATCGCGATGCTGGCCGCAAGCTGCCGCCGCCTGATCCACATCGGAGAGGTGTTGGGCGTCTGGGTGCTGGGCGGGACCTGCGCGGTGCTCAGCGCTCTGGTGGTGCTTGGCTTCTGGTACGAGGTCGAGTTCGCGCAGGCCGTCTTCCTGCTGCTGTTCCCGCTGTCGATCGTGGGCGCCTTCAGCGTGCGCGCCGCGCGCCGCCTGATCCGCCAGAGCGAGGGCACCGCGGACGTCTATCGCCGTCTGGCGCGGCACCGGACGCTGACGCGGATGATCGGCTTCGCGTCGATCTTCGTTACGGCGATGTGGGGGATGTATCAGAACCTTGCCGTGGGTCCGCTGGGCGGTTGACACCGCGCGCGGGGTCGTTAGCTGACCCGGTCATGCCTGCGAGAAACCACATCACCGCCGGGGGCGCGCCGGAAGGCTTCGACGCCCGCCTGTTGCTCGACGAGTTGTTGCGGGGCAAGGGCGCCGTGGTGCATGTCGCACGCGACGACAAGCGGCTGGCGGCGATGGAGGCGGCGCTGGCCTTCTTCGCGCCGGACGTGCCCGTTCTGCGCTTTCCGGGCTGGGATTGCCTGCCCTATGACCGCGTGTCGCCGAACGCGGACATCGCGGCGGCCCGCATGGCGACGCTGGCCGCCTTCGCGCAGACGCAGCTGTCGGGCGCGATCGTGCTGACGACGCTGAATGCCGCGACGCAGCGGGTACCCGCGCGCGAGGTTCTGCGCGAGGCGGCCTTCGTGGCGACGGTCGGAAGCCGCATCGACGAGGCGGCGCTGCGGGCTTTCCTGGTGCGCATGGGCTTTGTCCAGACCCCCACGGTGATGGAGCCCGGGGACTACGCCATTCGCGGCGGCATCATCGACGTCTACCCGCCGGGAGAGGGCGGTCCGGTCCGGCTCGACCTTTTCGGCGACGTGCTGGACGGGGCGCGGCGCTTCGACCCGGCGACCCAGCGCACGACAGAGGCGATGAGCCGGGTGGAGCTGGCGCCCGTGTCCGAGGTGATCCTGGACGAGGCGGCGATCACGCGCTTCCGGCAGAACTACCGCATCGAGTTCGGCGCGGCGGGCACCGACGATCCGCTGTATGAGGCGGTCAGCGCGGGCAAGAAGCACGCCGGGATGGAGCATTGGCTGCCGTTCTTCCACGACCGCCTGGAAACCCTGTTCGACTACCTGCCGGGGGCGACCGTCTGCCTTGACGACCAGGTGACGCCGGCGCGCCTGTCGCGCTGGGACATGATCGAGGACCAGTACGAGAC
>JAUIIC010000006.1 GCA_030431935.1 Alphaproteobacteria bacterium
TTGCCGGGGGCCGCGGCGAGCTGCCCTGGCTGGGCGAATGGATGCCGGGCATCCTGAACCACCGCGGCTATTCGCTGGAGCGCCTGGCCAGCCAGCTGACGCTGGGGGCCGAGGGCATCTTCGGGATCCCGCTGGGCGTCGCCTCGACCTTCGTGTTCGTCTTCGTGCTGTTCGGCGCGTTCCTGGAGGTAACGGGCGCCGGCAAGTTCTTCATCGACCTCGCCTATGCGGCGACCGGGCGCCAGCGCGGCGGCCCGGCCAAGGCGGCGGTGATCGCGTCGGCGGGCATGGGCTCGATCTCTGGCTCTGCCATCGCCAATGTCGTCACGACCGGCGCCTTCACGATCCCGCTGATGAAGAAGCTGGGCTACCGCCCTGCCCAGGCCGGCGGGATCGAGGCCGCAGCTTCCACCGGCGGGCAGATCATGCCGCCGCTGATGGGCGCGGGCGCCTTCCTGATGAGCGAGTTCACCCAGATGCCCTATGTGGACATCGTGCTGGTCTCGATCTTTCCGGCGATCCTCTACTTCGGGGCGGTCTACCTGCTGGTGCATCTTGCCGCCGTAAAGCAGGGCATGACGGGCCTCGCGGCAGAGGATCTGCCCAGCGTGCGGCGGGTGCTGATCGACGGGTGGCATTTCCTCTTGCCGCTGGTGGTGCTGACATGGCTGCTGATCGCGGGCTATTCCCCGATGCGCGTGGGCTTCTACGCCATCGTGTCGGTCGTGGCGGCGGCAGGGGCGCGGTCGCTCTGGACCTTCCTGCGCGGCACGCCCAGCGCGTCGGGCTTCGTCGCGCTGTGCTGGCGCGGGGTCGAGATGACGCTGAAGGCGCTGGAACTGGGCGCGCGCAACGCGGTCGCCGTGTCGATGGCCTGCGCCGTGGCGGGGATCATCGTGGGGGTCGTGGGGCTGACGGGCCTTGGCCTCAAGTTCTCGGGCATGATGATCGCCTTCTCGGGCGGCAACCTGCTCCTGGCGATCCTTCTGGTCATTATCGCCAGCCTGATCCTTGGCATGGGGCTGCCGGTGACGGCGGCCTATATCGTTCTCATCATCCTCGTCGGCCCGGCCCTGACCGAGGAATTCGGCGTGCCGATCCTGATCGCGCACCTGATGGTGTTCTGGTACTCGCAGGATTCGAACGTCACGCCCCCTGTGGCTTTGGCGGGCTTTGCCGGCGCGGCAATCGCCGGGTCGAAGCCGATGGAAACGAGCCTTCAGGCCTGGAAATACGCCAAGGGGCTCTACCTGATCCCGCTCTTCATGGTGTTCAACGAGGCCATCATCCTCGGCGGGCCGCTGCCGCTGGTGCTCTGGAACGGGCTGATCGCGATCATCGCGCTCGTGGCTTTCGCGGCGGTGCTGGAGGCTTACCTCTGGGCGCCGATCCCGCTCTGGCAGCGCGCGGCACTGGTGCCGGCCATCATCGCCGTGTTCTGGCCGGACCTGCGCGTCGAGGCTGCCGGGGCCGTGGCCATCGTGGTGCTTCTGGCGCTCAACCGCCTGGCGCTGACACGAGGCGCTGCGGCACCCTCTTGAATCCGCCGACCGGCGGGATAAGCCATGGCGCGGCGGCCTGAATGGCCGCGCGCTTTCCCTGACAGGCAAGGACGCCCCAGATGTTCGACGACAAACCCGGTCTTATGGACGAGGTCCGCGCACGGTTCGCGCATGTGGACAGCTGCCCCTTCGAGGGCGAGCGCGTGTTCTTCGAGAACGCGGGCGGCGCGCTGACCCTGAACGCGGTCGTCCAAAGCTCTGCCCGCATGGCCGCGATCCCCGACAACCAGGGGCGCGACAACCCCGCCGCCCATGCTCTGGTGGCGATGATCGACAAGTCCAAGGCGGACATGCGCGATTTCTTCGGCGCCTATTCGGGGCAGTTCTTCGTCGGCGAAAGCGGCACGGAGCTTCTGTTCCGCCTGATCCGCACGGCTTGCCTCGGGACACCCGAGGGTGGGCAGGTTCTGGGCAGCACGCTGGAACACCCCGCGACGCGCAGCGCCTGCGACCGTTGGGCCGGCATCGCGGGCAAGCCGCATGTGCTGGTGGCCCATGACGACGCGACCGGCACCGTGGGCCCGGACCAGTACCGCGCCGCCCTGACGCCCGAGACGCGGGTGGCCACGATCCTTCACACCTCTCCGGTGACGGGCATGGGCGTGGACGTGGCCGCCATAGCGGCCGAGATCCGCCGCGTGGCGCCCGACTGCATCATCATCGTGGACGGCATCCAGCATGCCGCGCACGGTCGGCTCGACATCGACAGCTACGGCATCGACGGCTACGTGGTGTCGCCCTACAAGGTGTTCTCGCGCCATGGCTACGGCGTCGCCTGGATGTCCGACCGGCTGGCCGCCCTGCCGCACGACCACCTTCTGAACGCCCCTGGAGAGCCCTGGGAACTGGGGACCCGCGACACCGGCGCCTATGTCACCTTCTCGGACGTGGTCGATTATTTCGACTGGCTGGGCGGGCAGGTGTCCGACGCCAGCGACCGCCGCGCCCGTATCCGTGCCGCCGGAGAGGCGATCCATGCGCAGGAGTCGCGCCTGACCCAGGCGATGCTGCACGGCACCGGCAACCTGCCCGGACTGGCCGACATGCCGGGCGTGACCGTGCTGGGCGGTATCGACAACCCCGCGCGCGAGGGCCTCGTGTCGATGAATGCCGAGGGCTGGGCGGCGCCCGACCTGGTGACCGCCCTGCGCGAACGGGGCATCCGCACCCATACGCGCAAGGCCGACCACTATTCGGGCAACATCCTTACGCCCCTGGGACTGGACAGCTGCGTGCGCGTGTCCATGTGCCACTATAACTCCGAGGCAGAGGTGGCGAAGTTCCTTGCCGCGATGCAGGATATACTTGGCCTGACGGACTGACACGGGCCCCCGCCAAGTCCGGGGGCCGGACACCCGGGGGATGCGGGATGACCTTCACCGAGCGCGCCAAGACGATCCTGGGCCCCGGCGGCTGGCTATCGCCTGAGGACGCCACGGGCTATCTGGCCGACGTTCACGGACCCGGCGGCGCGGCCCTTCTGGTCGCGAGGCCGGGCAGCACCGAGGCGTTGGCCGGCCTCGTCGCGCTTTGCGCCGCACATGGCGTGGCCGTCATCCCCCAAGGCGGCAACACGAACCTCTGCAGGATGGCCGTGCCGACGGAACCCCGCGAGGCGGTCGTCGTCTCGCTGTCGCGCATGGCGCGCGTGGTCGAGGTCAACACCGCCGCCGCCACCATGACGGTCGAGGCAGGCTGCACCATCGCGGCCGCGCAGGAGGCGGCCGCCGCCCATGGCCTTGTCTTCGCGCCGGACTGGGGTGCGCGGGGCACGGCAACGGTGGGCGGGGCGGTGGCCACCAACGGCGGCGGGCTGAACGTGCTGCGCTACGGGACCACCCGCGAACAGGTTCTCGGGGTGGAGGTGGTGCTGCCCGACGGGCGGGTCTGGAACGGGCTGCGCGGGCTGATAAAGGACAATTCGGGCTATGACCTGAAGCACCTCTTCATCGGGTCCGAGGGCACGCTGGGCCTTTTCACGCGGCTGGTCTTCCGCCTGCACCCCGCGCAGCCTGTCAGCCAGTCGATGATGGCGGTGCCCTCGGACATGACGCGGCTGATGGAGCTGTTCGCGCTGGCGCGCGAGGTCGGCGGCGAGCGGCTGACGGCCTTCGAACTGATGCCGGGCATTGGCGTGGAGAAGGCGCTGGAGAAGTACCCGGCGCTGACCCGCCCGCTGGACACGCGCGCCGACTGGTACCTGCTGATCCGCCTGTCCGACCGCGACAGTGTCACCGATGTGCTGGCCGACCTCTTCGAGCAGGCGTTCGAGGCGGGGCTGGTGTCGGACGCCGTGATGGCCGGGTCGGGCGCGCAGGAGGCCAACCTCTGGGCGCTGCGCGAACAGATGATCCCGATCCAGTATTTCGACGGCGCGATGCTCAAATGGGATGTGTCCGTGCCGCTCGACCGGATCGCGGCCTTTCTCGACGCTGCCCTGCCCGCGGTGCGTGAACTCGCCGACGACGCGATCCCCTATGCCGCCGGTCATGTGGGCGACGGCAATATCCACTTCGCCGCCTTCCTGCCCGATGACATCCGGCTCCCCGCCCGGCGTGCGGCACTGTACGAGCGGATCGACCGGCTGATCTGGGATCTCGGCGGGTCCATCGTGGCCGAACACGGGGTGGGGGCCCTGTTCCGCGACCGGATGCGCGGCCAGAAGGACAGTGTCGAGATCGACCTCATGCACCGAGTAAAGGCTGCGCTGGACCCTCGGGGGCTCATGAACCCGGGCAAGCTTCTGGCGGATGACGAGAGCCGCTAGCGGGCCCAGAACAGAGGAACGCCGCGGCTTGTGACCGCGGCGTTCGGCTTGGATACCAGGCCAGGTGCGGTGTCAGGCCGCCGGGGCGACCTGGCGCGCCTCGTCCGGTTCGGTCGGCTCTGGCACGTTGAACATCGCGTAGAGCGGGTCGGTCAGGTAGGACAGGTCCCGCGGCTCGGACCGCGGCTTGAACAGCCCACGCTCTTCCCATTCGTCGGGGTTCAGCGAGATCGCGAACGGGTTCAGCCAACGGCCCTCGAGCTTGTGCGCATGTTCCGGCAGGCAGTCCGCAACAGCCATCCTGAACATGACCAGCGTCATGTCCTCCATCAGGCGCATGTTCAGATGCTGATCCTCGACCAGGTCCTCGATCGACTTGTTGGGGATCAGGTTCCGCTCGCGCATGGCGCGGATCTCGGGAACTTCGAGATAGTCGATGAAGTCGAAGTTCAGGATGCCCTTGCCCTTGTCGCGCCAGTCCGAGAACAGGGTGTTCATCTGGAGCGACATGAAGAAAAAGTTCTTCGAGGCTTCGCGGATTTTCGCGTGCTTCGCGCTGTCGAGGAAGGTCTGCCCGAACATCAGAGGCTGCACGAAGGCCCAACCCGCGGTGATGTCCCAGAACAGCTTGGTGGCCATCGCCTGGGGATTGCCGAGAATGTGGTAGTTGACCTGAAGCGACCGCGTCAGAAGCTCGCCCAGCGTGATGATGAAACGGCTTTTCTCTTCCGCCATGGCAGGCGTCAGACGGCCGGCCATGTCCTCGGCCACCAGCCAGGACGTGCAGCAGCAGGCAAAGGACACAAGGTCCGCGCCGGGCGCATACATCGGGTCGGCAAAGACGCCTGCATCCCCGATACAGGCCCAGCCGTCGGCCGAGAACACGCGCGACGACGTGTGGCTGTAGTTCTTGATCGCCCCGAAATCGAGCAGTTCGAAGTTCTCGAGGTGCCGCGCCAGCGCGGGCTCGTGCTTTGCAAGCCATTCCAGCGCGCGCGGACGGGTCTGGAAGGTCTCCAGCGGATGATAGTTCTGATCGGCAACAATGCCGATGGAGGTCTTGCCGGACGCCAGAGGGATGATCCAGACCCAGTAGCCGTTCCCGACGAAGTGGTTGGTCGAGAACCAGCGCTTGCGGCCCGGAACGCGATCGTGCCACGCGGTATCGGAGGCGGGCACGAGGTCATCGACGTTGAACTCGCCGTCGACGCGGAACCACACGGCGTTGTGGTCGGCCTCGCGCCGCTTGCTCAGGCCCAGCTGCCGCTGGATCATCTGCTTGCGTCCCGAGGCGTCGATCACCCAGCGGGCGGTCATTGTCTGCGGCTCTTCACCCTCGCGCTGGTAGGTCACCACATGCGGCGCCTCGCCTTCGTTGATCTCGACGCCGAGTATTCGGGTTCCTTCCATCAACTGGGCGCCATCGGCCACGATCATGTCGCGCATATCGTTTTCGAACCGTCCCCGGTCGATCTGGTAGGACGGTTTGGTGGCGAAGTTGCTCAGCCCGTATTCGGGACGCCCGGCAACGTCCGCATTGCCCTTGTCGTCCGAGAAAAAGAACCGCAGGCCGAGTTTGCGCAGATGCGCCTGGTCCATGTAGTCCGCCATCTGCAGGATGTCGCGCATGTAGTACGAGGCAAGCTCTACCGTGGACTCGCCGATCTTGAACGCCGCCTCGGGCAGCGGACGCGTCAGACGGTCGATCACCGCCACGGTCGCTTCAGGGTTCTGAAGCCGCATCTGGCGCGCCAGCAGCAGCCCGGCAAATCCACCGCCGCAAATGGCGACGTCAACATCCGTATTCCAGTGTCCAGCCATGGCGCTTTGCCCCTCAGGTCTGAAAGTTATCGGTTTTGATCGGTGCGATTATGCCATCACAGGATCTTCGGGTTAAGGCGAAAAGCCCTCCCGATCAGAGGCCAGTCCACCCGAAGGATAACGCTGCGGGCACGGTTCACACGCAACCGTCACGATGTCATGAATGAACAAATATGTGTGATTTCAAGCTTTCAAGTCTTGAATGCCTGACCTTGCGGCGCCCAACAGGTGCATCATCGGGCGTCATCGTGCTTGTTCCCTTGGCTTACGGGCGTACTGGACTTGCTCTCCTTGGAGCGGGCGTCAAAACGCCGCGCTTGGGTCCTGTGCCTAGTTCAGCGTCACCGGCAGGTTGATGGGCCCGCGAAACCCGAAACCGCGCCATGTCACGGCGTCCGGATCGGGCAGGGTCATGCGCGGGAAGCGGTCAAACAGGATCGGCAACATGACCTGCCCGATGGCGCGCCGGGCGACATGGGTGCCCTGGCAGAAATGCGGGCCGTTTCCGAAGGCCTGGTGCGGGGCGCGGTCGCGGTAGACGTCGAAGACCTCGCCGTTCTCCCAGATGTCCTCGTCCCGGTTGGCCGAGGCCTGAATCGTCATGACCGTGTCGCCCTTCGGAATCAGGCAGCCGCGGATCTCGACATCCTCGGTGACGAGGCGCGAGGAGGCCTGGATCGGGGCGACCCAACGCACGCCTTCCTCGAAGGCGCGGTCCCAGTCGCCATCCCGCGCCACCTGCACCATCTGGTCGGGATTGGAGAGCAGGCCGAAGAGGATCGTACAGAGCGCATCGCGAGGTTCGTTGATTCCCCCGCCGATGGCGACCTTCAGGTTGGCATGGATCTGGGACAGCGGGATCGGGTCCTCCGCAGTCAGCATCACCGACAGGGCCGAGGGGTTCGGATCGGCAACGTGACGATCGTGCAGGCGGTGGAACAGGGCGTCCATTTCCACGTTGGCCCGGTCCGAGACGGCAAAGGGCTCGGGCCGCCAGCCGAAGTTTCCGGAGCCGTCGATCAGGGCCTGACTCCACCCCTGCATCTGGTCGTCCGTCGCCTCTTCCAGACCCAGCAGCACGGCCAGCCCGCGCGCGGCATAGGGGCCGGCCAGCAGGCGGTAGAGGTCGACGGTTTCCCCGCGCGGCAGGCGCGACACGTAGTCCTTCGCGATCTCGGTGTACTTCGGAACCCAGACCGACTGGATGACCTTGGGGTTGAACGCCGGGGCCATCGCCATGCGCTCGCGCCGGTGCTCGGCGCCGTCCTTGCGCATCAGGGTATGCGCGCGGAAAGCGCGTTTCATCGGGGTCTCGGGATCGTCGGAACTGAAAAGCTCGGGCCTGTCCTTGACGTACTTGCAGTCCTCGGCGCGGGTCAGGAACGTCCGCCGTGCCGCCTGCACCCGCAGCACGGGGGCGTCCCGGCGCACTCGGCGGTAGATCGGGTAGGGCGCGCGATCGAGCGCGTCCAGGGTGATCCCGGTGTCCAGAGGCGCAAGGCCCGGGGCGATCCTGCTGGCGATGTTCATGGTAGTGCGTCCCGCTGGAAATGAAGGTCAATCCGCCCTGCAGTGTACAGGACTCTTTCAAAATGTATACCGTTAAAGGGCGCGCGGCACCTTCGCGCTGTACGATTTCCCGACTCTGGCGTCAGAATGAGAACGAAAATGGAGGATTCTGTGAGATTCGCAGGGCGATCTGTCCTTGGTCATATTTGAACTGTATACATAAATTCTGCTTTGACTGATTTCAGTATACAGGATATCAACCCACGAGGCGCGGCGCAGACTTTGGGAGGAGTCGTGGCGACATACGCAGGTGCTGGAAAGAAGCTTCAGTCCGAGCGTGCCGTGCGCGTGCTCCGGTCGCGGATTCTATCCGGCGAGTTCGGGCCCGACACCCACATATCCGAGACCGCTGCAGCCGAGATGATGGGCATTTCGCGGACACCGACGCGCGAGGCGCTTGCACAGCTTGTGGATGAGGGGCTGCTGGACCGCACCAGCTCCGGGCGTTGCACCGTGCGCAGCTTTTCCGCCGACGACGTTATCGACGCGATCGAGTTGCGCGGGGTCCTCGAAGGAACGATCGTTCGCCTTGCGGCAGAGCGCGGCCCGTCAAGGGACGACTTCGACCGCTGCATGGAACTTGCCGACCTGATCGACATCGCGCTGGGCGATGCCGAGCCCGAGATAGATTTCGAGCGCTACGCGGATCTCAACGCCGAATTCCACCGCACGCTGATCGGGTTGTCGGGATCGGTGACGCTCCGGCGCGAGGCAGAGCGTGCCTACCGGATGCCGCTGGCCTCTCCGAGTGCGTTCCTGCAGTCGCAGGAACACCTCGTTCCGGTGCGGCGGTCGCTTTACGTCGCACAGGCCCAGCACCGGGCCCTTCTTGACGCGATCGCCGCGCGGGAAGGGGCAAGGGCCGAGATGCTGGCGCGCGAACACGCGCGCCTTGCCCGGCAGAACCTCGACGCGCTCATGCAGTCTGAAGACCGGCATGTGCATGACATCCCCGGCCTGTCGATGCTGGCCGGAACACCCCAAGTGAACACCAAAGGGAGGACTCAATGAAACTCAACGGCATTCTGACCGCAGTCGCGGGCAGCGTCCTGGCGCTTGGCATGGCCACGGCGGCGGCGGCGCAAGAGTATACCTTCAAGCTGCACCACATGCTCGGCGCGCAGGCCCCGGCACAGCGCAACATGCTGGAACCCTGGGTCAAGCAGGTCGAGGAGAACTCGGGCGGGCGCGTGAAGATCGAGATCTTCCCGGCCATGACCCTGGGCGGCACCCCGCCGGAACTGGTCCAGCAGGCCCGTGACGGAGTGGTCGACCTGGTCTGGACGGTCAACGGCTACACGCCCGGACAGTTCCCCCGCACCGAGGTGTTCGAACTGCCCGGCGTCTTCCTGAACGACATCAAGGCCGCAAACCTGGCCATGTACGACATGTTCGAGGATCACCTGTCCGAGGACTACCGGGGTCTCGAGGTGATGTGGCTGCACGTCCATGCGGGTCAGGCCCTGATGACGGTGGACAAGGAAGTCCGCTCGCCCGCCGATCTGAGCGGCATGAAGATCCGCATCCCGACGCGCACGGGCGCATGGGTTATCGAGGCGTTGGGTGCCTCGCCGCTGGCGATGCCGGTTCCCGAGGTGCCTTCGGCGCTGTCCAAGAAGGTGGTTGATGCCACTCTTCTGCCCTGGGAGATCATCCCGCCGCTGCAGCTTCACAACCAGATCAACTATTTCATCGAGGGCGCCGACGAGACCCGCTTCGGCACCACCAGCTTCCAGGTTTCGATGAACCAGGCCCGCTGGGATGGCCTGCCGGACGACATCAAGAAGGCCTTCCGCGACGCGTCGGGCCGTGACTGGTGGGGCACCGTGGCCGATGCGTGGCGCGGCGGCGACGACTTCGGCATCAAGATGGCGACCGATGCGGGCAAGACCCACATCATGTTGAGCGAAGCCGAGACGCAGGCGTTCCTCGACGTCCTGGCCCCGGTCCAGCAGCGCTGGATCGACGAAGTCAACGGCAAGGGACTTGACGGCGAGGCCCTGGTCGCGCGCGCCAGGGAACTGATCGCGGCGAACGCCCAGTAATGGACGCCGCTACTGCAACGACGGGGACGGGGCCTTCGGGCCTCGTCCTTCGCATCTGCACCGCCTGGGCCGTGCTGGGCGGGCTGGTGCTGTTGGCCGTGGTCACGGTCAACGTGGTCTCGGTGGCCGGGGCCGCGCTGTTCAATGCGGCGGTGCCGGGCGATTTCGAGCTGACCGAAATAGGGGTCGCCATCGCGGCCTTCTCGTTCTTGCCCTATTGCCAGATCGCCGGGCTGAACGTCACGGCCGATATATTCACGGCGCGGGCCTCGAAATTCTGGCTGTCTCTCTTTTCCCTGGCCGGCTCGCTGGTGGCGCTGATCTTCGGCGTGATCCTCCTGTGGCGGATGTACCACGGGATGCTGGACCAGCGGACCTATGATTCCACGACCGCGATCCTGCAGATCCCGCTATGGTGGGGCTATGCCCCCTGTCTGATTTCCCTTGCGCTGCTGGCGCTGGCGAGCCTTGCCTCGCTGGTGGACGCCACGCGCGACATCCTGCGGGGCTAGGCCGAGATGGATCCGATCACCCTTGGTATTCTGGGCCTCGTCGTGCTGGTGGGGCTTATCGCAATCCGCATTCCCATCGCCTACTCCATGATCCTCGTCGGCGGCGTCGGCACCGTGCTGGTGAACGGCTGGCTGCCGGTGCTGAGCCAGCTCAAGACGCTGGGCTGGGGGGTGTTCTCGAACTACGGCCTGTCGGTCGTGCCGATGTTCGTGCTGATGGGCGCGCTGGCGTCTCGCGCGGGGCTGAGCCAGGCGCTCTTTCGCGGGGCAAACGCCTGGCTCGGCTGGATGCGCGGCGGCACGGCGATGGCGGCGATCGCGGGCTGCGCGGGTTTCGGCGCGGTCTGCGGATCGTCGCTGGCCACGGCGTCCACGATGGGCAAGGTCGCGCTGCCGGAACTCAAGCGCTACAACTACTCGGGCGCGCTGGCGACCGGGTCGCTGGCTGCGGGCGGCGTTCTGGGCATCCTGATCCCGCCCTCGGTCGTGCTCATCATCTACGCCATCATCGTCGAGGCCAACATCGTCACGATGTTCGCCGCCGCGATGATCCCCGGCATCCTGGCCGTCCTGCTCTTCATCGTCACGATCGCGATCTATGTCGCGATCAAGCCCGAGGCCGGGCCCAAGGGCGGCGCCGCCGACAGGGCAGAGTTCATGTCGGCCACCTTGGGCGTGATCCCGGTGCTGGTGATCTTCGGGCTGGTGCTGGGCGGGATCTACGGCGGCTTCTTCAACCCCACGCCGGCGGCGGCGGTCGGTGTCGCGCTGGTGGGCATCTACGGTGTGGCGCGCGGGTCCATCCGCTGGGCCGAACTCAAGGACTCGCTCAAGGAAACGGCGGGCACGACGGGGATGATCTATCTCATCATCCTGGGCGCCGAACTGATGAAGATCTTCATGAGCCGGATCGGCCTGCCGCAGGCCACCGCGGACTGGATCGCGGGGTCCGGCATCGCGCCCTTCCTGGTCGTGGGCCTCCTGCTGGTGGCGCTGATCGCGCTGGGCTGCCTGATGGACAGCCTGTCGATGATCCTGCTGGTGATCCCGTTCTTCTGGCCCGTGCTCGTGGAACTGAACGGCGGGCTCTACATGCCGGCAGAGGGTTCGGGCTTTGGCATGTCGACCGAAGAGCTGAAGATCTGGTTCGGGATCCTCGCCTTGATCGTGGTGGAACTGGGTCTCATCACGCCGCCCGTGGGGATGAACGTCTTCGTCATCTCGGCGCTCGCCAAGGACACCCCGATGATCGAGACCTTCAAGGGCGTGTTGCCCTTCTTCGGGGCCGAGCTTGTGCGGGTCTCGATCCTGTTCGCGTTCCCGGCCATCACGCTGTGGCTGCCGTCGTTGCTGAATGGTTAGCGCCTCTCGGGGCGTTTCAAACTCCGGCCTCCCGCTCTGTGGGCGGGCCTGTTCCATCTTGATGAGAAAGGATACCGATGACTGACATGACCCCGCCGTTTCGCGCCGACCACGTCGGCAGCCTGTTGCGCCCGGCCTCGGTGACGGCGGCGCGCAAGAAGTTCTTCGAGGAGAAATCCATCTCGGCGGCCGAGCTGAAGGCGGCCGAGGACGCGGCCATTCCGGACCTCATCAAGATGCAGGAAGAGGTGGGCCTGAAGGCCGTCACCGACGGCGAGGCGCGCCGGTCCTTCTGGCACTACGACTTCATGGGCATGCTGACGGGCCTCGACCTCGAAGAGCGCGACGAGGGCGTGCAGTTCGCCGGCGTCAAGCTGCGCCCGATCTTCCCCACGATCACCGCGCCGCTCGATTTCCCCGACGATCACCCGATGCTGGAGCATTTCACCTTCGTGAAGGATCACTCGAACGTGGTGCCCAAGATCTCGATCCCCGGGCCGTCCTGCTGCCACTTCCGCACCGCGCTCGACGACATCCACGTCAAGGAATACCGCGAGGATGTCGAGGCGTTCACCGCCGCCATCGCCGCCACCTACAAGAAGGCGGTTAACGCGTTCTATGCTGCGGGCTGCCGCTACCTGCAGATGGACGACATCTTCTTCGCCTATCTGTGCGATCCCAAGCACCGCGCCGACAAGCAGGCGGCCGGCCAGGATCCCGACTGGCTGATCCAGCGCTATTCCTGGATGATGCGTGAGGCGATCAAGGACCGCCCGTCCGACATGGTGATCGGCATGCACATGTGCCGGGGCAACTTCCGCTCGACCCACGCGGCCGAGGGCGCCTACGACCTGGCCGCAGAGGCGATCTTCGACACCGGGGTGGACGTGTTCTTCATGGAATACGACACCGAACGCTCGGGCGGGCTGGAGCCGCTGAAGCTGCTGCCCAAGGGCAAGCAGCGCGTGCTGCCGGGCTTCATCACCACCAAGACCGGTGACCTGGAAGACATGGACTGGCTCAAGTCCAAGTTCGACGAAGCGTCGAAATACGCCGACATCGACCAGCTGGGCATCGCGCCCCAGTGCGGCTTCGCCTCGACCGAGGAAGGCAACGCGATCACCCCAGATGACCAGCGCCGCAAGCTGGACCTGGTGGTGCGCTGCGCCGAGGAAATCTGGGGCGGCGTCTGAGCCGCCCCCGGCGCGCCGGGTCTGTCCGGCGCGCTACCGCGCCAGCGCGATGACGCGCGGATCGTCGGTCCAGAGCGCCTCGACCAGGTCGGCGCGGCTGCGCAGGACGGCGCGCTGGTTGATCGAGCCCTTGTCGGTGACCTCGCCCTTGTCGAAGGACAACGGCGCCTCGATGAACAGGATGCGGCGCACTCGCGTGGCCGATCCGGTCGCGGCGGCGGCATGGGTGGCGAGGCATTCGCCCGCAAGGCGCCGCACCTCGGGGTGGGCCAGCAGCGCCTCGCCCTCCAGCGAGGGATCGCCCGCGACCTGACGCAGCGCGGCCCAGTCCGGCACGACAAGCGCGCCCAGTTCATGATGACCTTCGCCCGCGATCACGACATCGCTCGCGATACCCTTGAGCGCATTGGTGACCTGCGCCCGCAAGGGGCCCACCGCAACCCAGGTGCCCGAGGCCAGCTTGAAGTTCTCGGCCAGGCGGCCGTCGAAGAGGAACCCGCGCGACGCGTCACCGGGCACGGCGAAACGGAAGGCATCGCCGAACCTGTAGAAGCCTTCCTCGTCAAACGCCTCGGCGGTGAGTTTATCGTTGCGCCAGTAGCCGGGCGTGACCGAGGGACTTTTCACCCGCGCCTCCAGCTTGTCGCCCTGCGGCACCAGCTTCAGCGTGACGCCATGCCCCGGGATGCCGATGTTGCCCGAGGTCTTGTCGCGTTCCACCCAGCCCATCGCGAAGGGGCCGGTTTCGGTCGACCCGAAGCCGGTGCCCATGATGACCCCGCCCGGCACCGCCGCGTCGGCGATGCGCGCCACACGGTCCCAGACAGGCTGGCTCATCCCCGCGCCGGCGTACCACATGAGCGAAAGACGGGCGAAGAACGTCTCGCGCAGTGCCGCGTTGCCCTCCATCGCGTCCAGCAGCATCTGGTAGCCCAGCGGGACATTGAAATACCAGGTGGGGGAAATTTCACGCAGGTTGGCGACGGTGCGCCCGATCATTCCCGGCGTCGGGCGGCCATCGTCGATGTAGTAGCTGCCGCCGTGATAGAAGGCGATGTTGAACGCCTTGTTGCCGCTGGCGGTATGGTTCCATGGCGCCCAGTCCACCAGCACCGGCGGCGTGTCGCGCAGGAACGCCATGCATTGCGCGACCATTTCCATGTTGGAACACAGCATCCGCTGGGTCTGGATCACCGCCTTGGGCGTTCCCGTGGTGCCGGAGGTGAACAGGAACTTGGCCACGGTGTCCGGCGTGATCGCCGCATGCGCGGCCTCCATCGCCGCGTCGGGGACGGTGCGGGCCAGATCGTCGAAGGCCAGCATCCGGCAGCCCGGCACCGCCCCCTTGACCGACACCACCGGAAGATCGGTGCCGAATACAGCCTCGATCGCGGGGGCGAACCCCGCCACGTCATCGGCAAAGATCATGCCGGGGGTCAGTTGCGCGGCCACATCGCGCAGTTTCAGGTAGTCGCCGCCTGACAGGGCATAGGCCGGCGCCAGGGCGGCCGACGGGATGCCCACATGCTGCGCGCCAAGGGCCATCAGCGCGTGAACCGTGCTGTTGCCCGAAAGGATCAGCAGAGGGCGCTCCGTGGTCAGCCCATGCGCCAGCAAGGCGGTGCCGATCGCGCGAATCATCCGGCCGGCCTCGCCGTATCGCGTCTCGATCCAGCCGCCATCGGGGCCACGCTCGGCCATCCACAGCGCATCCGGCGTCCGTTCGGCCCAGTGCATGAAGCGTTCGGTGATGCAGCGCGGATAGGGGCGCAGCGGTTCGGCCTGCCAGACGAGGATGGACCCGTCGTCGCGGGTCTCGCTTTGCACCGTCGGCATCCAGAGGGAGGGGGCGGATCTGGTCTGTGTCATGGCCGTCCTGCGGGGCTGGGTCGCTGCGGCCAGTCTACCCCTTTTGTTTCCTGGGAAACAATGCGAATCTGTCCGCCCCGGCCGTGACGCCGGGGCGGTCGGGCCCTGTCAGGCCGCGAGGCGGGGCAGACCGGCGCGGTCCGCCCGGTCCTCCAGCGACGCGCCTATGCGGGCGCCGTAGCCGGACTTGCCGTAGCGGGCCGCCGCCTCGCGCAACTGGGCGTCGGACATCCAGCCGCGGGCATGGGCGATTTCCTCGGGCGCACCGATCAGAAGCCCCTGGCGGTCCTGCAGCGCCTGCACGAAGGTTCCGGCCTCGAGCAGCGAGGCATGGGTGCCCGCGTCGAACCAGGCATAGCCCCGGCCCATCTTCTCGACGCCAAGCTGCCCGTCCTCCAGGTACATCTCGAGCAGCGACACGATCTCCAGTTCGCCGCGCGCCGAGGGCTGCACGTCTCGGGCGCGCCGGGGGGCGTCGCCGGGCAGGAAGTAGATGCCCGTGACCGCATAGTTCGACGGCGGCACGGCGGGCTTCTCGACGATGCCCGTGACCCGATCGCCCTCGAAGGCCACCACGCCATAGCGCTCGGGGTCAGAGACGCGGCAGGCAAAGACCGTGGCGCCTGGGTTTGCGTCGGCGCGGGCCAGCCGTTCCGTCAGGTCGTTGCCGAAGAACAGGTTGTCGCCCAGCACCATGGCCGAGGGCGCCCCGTCGAGGAACTCCTCTGCCAGCAGGTAGGCCTGTGCCAGACCATCCGGCGAGGGCTGCGCGATCCAGGTCAGGGACACGCCAAGGTGGCCGCCGTCGCCCAGGACGCGCTGGAAAAGGTCCTGGTCCTCGGGGGTCGTGATGATGGCGATCTCGCGTATCCCGGCAAGCATCAGGACGCTGAGGGGGTAATAGATCATCGGCTTGTCGTAGACCGGCAGGAGCGCCTTGCTAAGGCCGATGGTCAGGGGATGCAGGCGGGTGCCGCGGCCCCCGGCGAGGATGATGCCTTTGCGTTGCATGGACTTGTTCCTTCGTTTCAGGCCGCGGCTTGGCCGCCAGCATTGCGGGGGGCAGAGCCAAGCTCTGCCAGGGTACGGGTCAGGGCCTCGCGCCAGTCCGGGCGCGCGATGCCGAAGACCGCTGTCGTGCGGCGGCAGTCGAGGCGCGAATTGAGCGGGCGCAGCGCCGGGGTGGGATACTCTGCCGTCGGAATGTCGGTGACGGCGCAATCGGCCCCTGCCTCGGCAAGGATCGCGCGGGCGAATTCCGCCCAGCTGACATCGCCGGCACCGGCAAGGTGATAGGTGCCCGCGTCCTGCGGGCGCTGGTGTAGATGTGCCGCGATGCGCAGCGCGGCGTCGGCCAGGGCGCTTGCGGGGGTTGGCGCGCCGATCTGGTCGGCCACGATGCGCAGCTCCGGGCGTTCCGTGCCAAGGCGCAGGATCGTCTTTACGAAGTTCTTGCCATGGGCCGAGAACACCCAGCTGGTGCGCAGGATGACGTGCCGGCCACCGGCGGCGCGGATGGCCTCTTCGCCGGCCAGCTTGCTTAGCCCGTAGACGTTGAGGGGTGCCATCCGCGCGCCGGGGGTCCGGGCCCGGTTGCCCGACCCGTCGAACACGTAATCGGTGGAGAAATGGACGAAGGGAATGCCCAGCGCCGCGCAGGCGCGCGCCATGGCCCCCGGCGCGCGGGCGTTCACGGCCATCGCCTCGGCGCTGGCGGCTTCGGCCCCGTCCACGTTGGTGTAGGCGGCGGCATTGATGACGGCGGTGGGACGATGGCGCGCGATGGCATCGGTGACCGCGGCGCTGTCCGCCAGGTCCACGTCATCGCGCCCCAGCAGGATCGCGTCAGGGCAGAGCCGCGCAAGCTCGCGCGCGACCTGCCCGCTCTTTCCGAACACAAGCATCGTCATGCCGCCATCCCCATGCGCTGGCCCACCCCGTCGCGCGTGCGCAGCGCGTCGAGCCACGGGCCGTTTTCCAGGTACCAGGTCACCGTGCGCTTCAGCCCGTCCTCCAGGCCGACGGCCGGACGCCATCCCAGGTCGGCGCGGATGCGCGCGGGGTCGATCGCGTAGCGGCGGTCATGCCCGGGGCGATCCGCGACGAAACGGATCAGCCTGTCGTGCGGGGCCCCGGCGGGGCGAAGGCCGTCCAGCAGGGTGCAGATGGCGCGCACGATGTCGATGTTGCGCGCCTCGGCCTCACCGCCGATCACGTAGGTGCTGCCGGGGGCGGCGCGGGTCAGGACCGCCAGCAGCGCGCGCGCGTGATCCTCGACGTAAAGCCAGTCGCGCACGTTCTCGCCCGTGCCGTAGACCGGCAACTCGCGGCCCGACAGGGCGTTCAGGATCGTAAGGGGGATCAGCTTTTCGGGGAAGTGGTACGGCCCGTAGTTGTTCGAGCAGTTCGTGACCAGCACGGGCAGTCCCCAGGTCTCGCCCCAGGCGCGCACCATGTGATCCGACGCAGCCTTGGATGCCGCGTAGGGCGAATTGGGCGCATAGGGCGAGGTCTCGGTGAACTTGCCGGTCGCGCCGAGGCTGCCGAAGACCTCGTCGGTCGACACATGCAGGAACCGGAAGTCCGCCGGGCGGCCGCGGGTCTGCCAATACGCCGTCGCGGCCTCCAGCAGGGTGACCGTGCCGCGCACGTTGGTGTCGACGAAGGCGGCGGGCCCGTCGATGGACCGGTCCACGTGGCTTTCGGCGGCAAGGTGCATCACCGCGTCGGGGCGATGCTCGGCGAAGGCGGCGTCGAGCCGGGCGCGGTCGCGGATATCGGCGTGAACGAAGCCGTAACGCGGCGAGGCGGCCACATCGGCCAGGTTCGCGAGGTTTCCCGCATAGGTCAGGGCGTCGAGGTTGATCACCTCATGTCCGTCCGCGACGGCCTGGCGCACGACGGCGGACCCGATGAAGCCCGCGCCTCCGGTGACAAGGATCTTCATGCTGCCTGCTCCTCGATCTCGAAGGGCGACCAGAAGTCCGAGAGCGGCACCGCCTCGGCGTCGCGGCGGCTCAGGATCGCGTCCTCGGGCGAGATGCCCCAGTCGATGCCGATCTGGGGATCGTCCCAGCGCACCGCGCCCTCGTGGTCAGGGGCGTAGAAGGTGCTGCACTTGTAGACGATTTCGGTGTCCGGCTCGCGCGTGACGAAGCCATGCAGAAAGCCCGCCGGGATCAGCAGTTGCCAGCCGTTCTCGTAGGACAGTTCCGCGCCGGTCCAGCGGCCGAAGGTCGGGCTGCCGCGGCGCACGTCCACGGCCACGTCGAACAGCCGCCCGCGGCCGCAGCGCACCAGCTTGGCCTGCGCGTGCGGCGGCGCCTGGAAGTGCAGGCCGCGCACGGTTCCCACCTCGGCGGACAGCGAGTGGTTGTCCTGCACGAAGTCCGTGTCGATGCCGTGGGCGGCCATCGCGCGCTGGTTCCAGGTCTCGGCAAAGAAGCCGCGGTTGTCGCCGTGGCGGGTCGGAATGATGAGCTTCACCCCGGGAATGTTCATGTCGTGGATCTGCATGGCGAGTTCTCCTTTCGGTCCGGGGTGGGTCAGTAGGCGCCGCGCGCGGTCAGAACCGCGGTCACGGTGCGCAGAAGGATCGAGATGTCGGTGCGCAGCCCGGCGGTGCGGGCATAGGCGATGTCGAGCGCCACCATCTCCTCGAAGCCGAGGTCGGCGCGGCCGGACACCTGCCACAGCCCCGAGATGCCGGCCGGAACGCTCAGCCGTTCCAGCGCCGCGCGCGGGTAGGCGGCGACCTCTTCGGGCAGGGCCGGGCGCGGGCCGACAAGCGACATCTCGCCCTTCAGCACGTTCAGAAGCTGCGGCAGCTCGTCCAGCGAGGTGCGGCGCAGGAGACGGCCCACGGGTGTCACGCGCGGATCGCGGCGCGCCTTGAAGCAAACGCCGTCACGGTCGCTGCCGGCAAGGACTTCGGCGCGGCGCGCCTCTGCATCGGCGTACATCGAGCGGAACTTGATCATCCGGAAGGGCACGCCGCCCTGGCCGATACGGGTCTGCACGAAGAAGACCGGGCCGGGGCTGGTCAGGCGCACGGCCAGCGCGGCCACGGCACCCACTGCGAGGGCGGGCAGCGCCAGGGCGCCGACAACGGCCAGGTCCAGGGCGCGCTTGGCGGTTAGCGGACGGGCGTCGGCAAAGGGCAGCGGGATCGGCGGGTTGGTGGATTGCATCGTCATTTTCGGATCCTCGTTACGAAACGAATGGGTTGGGTCAGGCGGGCAGGCCGGGATCGGCGCGACGGACGCCGCGCAGGGCCAGGGCACCGCCCTGGCGGGGCAGGCTGTCGAGGCGGTCGAGCAGCCGTTCGAGGCGGCTGCGGCGGTCGCCGACATGGAGTTCGGCCAGCCCGAGATCGGACACCGACAGCACAAGCTCGGCGGTCAGCGTGTCGCTCAGGCTTCCGGCGTGGATCACCACCACGTCGGCATCCTTGGCCAGGGTGGCCACGACGTCGCGCAGCGCGCCCACGGAAACCGTCTCTTCGGCGGCGCCAGCGTCCGTGCCGGCCGGCAGCACCTGCAGGCCGTCGCAGCCGGGCACCGGCAGCGCGCGGGCCGCCGCACCGGCGAGGCGCTCGCGCCAGCCGGGTGTGCCGGTCAGCCCCATCTCGGCGGTAAGCCGGCCGCCCGTCGCGTCGGCATCCACCAGCAGGGTGGCCAGCCGGGCGCGGGCAAAGCTTTCGGCCAGCGCGCGGGACAGGGCGGCGGCGTCACCCGCTTCCGGGCGGACGACACCGATCACGCGGGCCCGGCCCACCAGGTGCGGTGCGCGCAGCCGGTGCAGTTGCAGCGCGTTGCGCAGCCGGTCCGCATCGGCGGCGGTCAGGGTCTTGCCGCGGGTCAGCGACAGCAGCGGCAGGCGCGACACCTGGCTGCCCAGGTCGTCGGAAAAGCGCAGGCGGCGCGACGTGATGGCAAGGACAAGGGCAATGGCAAAGCACAGTGCCCCGCCCGCGCCGAAGCCGCCCGCCGCCAGCATCTTGGAGCTGTCCTCGGCCACTTCCGTGGGCACCGACGGCGGCGACATCACGACCGTGAACCCGGGCAGGGCGCGGCCGGCCTCCAGCCGGATGATCTCCAGCGCCTTGCGGGTTTCGTCCAGAAGGTCCCGGGTTTCCTCGGCGCTGTCTTCCAGCGCGCGCAGCTCCAGCTGCTTGGCGTTCAGGACGCGGGCCTCGTCCCGCACCGCGGCCAGCTGCGTGCCCAGCTTTTCCAGCAGGGCGCGCAGTTCGTTGATGCTTTCCTCTGCGTTCGCCTCGCTCTGGTCGGTCAGCGCGCCGGTCTGGCTGAGAACCTTGATCTGCTCGCGCCGTTCTGCCATCGCGCGCTCGATCACATCGAGTTCGCGGCGCTTGTCCTGCACGATCGGGGCCTTGTCGGTATAGCGGGTCAGCAGGGTCGTCAGGTCCGCCAGTCGCTTGGCCCGCTCGAAGTTCAGATCGGCAAGCGCCCGGTCCAGAAGCGTGGCGCGCAGGATCTCCTTGTCGCCCATGTCGGCCGTGGTCGCCCCGGCCTCGGCCTCGAGCGCGACGAGCGTCGCCGCAACCTCGGCCTTGCGTGCCGTCAGGGCGTCGATCTGCGCGATCTTCTCCACATGGGCCTTGGCGATCGCCGAAAGGCCGAATTCGCCGCCGACGGCCAGGATCTGGTCCTTGGTCTCGCGCTGGCGGTCCAGAAGCTCGGCCTCCCGGTCCAGCAGCTCGGAAAGGCGCACGGCGCTGCGCTTTTCCTCGGTCTCGGCCTTCAGCGCCATGTAGGCGCCGATCACCGCGTCCAGCTTTCCGGCTGAAAACACGGCATCGCGGCTCATGGTCTTGAGAATGATGAGGCTGTCGTTGCGGCGGATCTCGATGGACCCGGCCAGATCGCCTATGGACATCTCTTCGGTCAGGTGGGGAAAGCGCGTGCGCAGGTCGTCGGCGGCGCGCTGCATCACCGGGTCCGTCGCCACGTAGGTCGTTTCCGCCTTCACGAAGCTGTCGAACGTCTTGAGGACCGAGCCGTCGCCGGTCTGGTAGAGGATGTTCGATTCCTGCGGAAAGACCCGCAGGATGGCCTGCGCCTGGTACAGCTGGACGCCGCTCGCCAGGCCAACGAGGCCCAGCCCCGGCGCGACCACGGCGGCGGCCAGCGTCGCCGCCAGCCAGCGCCCGCGCATCATGCGCATCAGCGACCCGATGGGGTTCGCCTCTGGCGCGGCGATGCCGGTCTCGGGCGTCGCCTGAGCATAGGCCTCTTCGGCGTGGATGTCCGCGACGGCGTGCATCAGCGGGCCTCCCGCGTGGTCAGGTCACGCTCCCAGCGGCGGGCGCTGTCGGGGCGTTCCATGGCCAGCGCCAGGCGCACCGCCGCGCCCAGGGCGGCGAACACCAGCATGTCGGCCCAGCGCGAGGGACGGCGCATCGCCGCCCGCAGCATCCCGCCGGCGCTGCCCGCCGCGTGGCGCGCGCCGAGGCGCGCCCGCACCGCCCGCGCACCGCGCAGGCTGCGGCGGCGCACCGCGAAAAGCGCGGGCAGGCTGCGCGGCGCTGCGGCGGTGAAGGCACAGGCCGGGACAAAGGCCGTTTCATGCGGGGCAAAGGAGCGGCGGATATACTCGTCGTCGGCGGTCACTTGCGGAAGGGGAAAGACTCGCGCGGCACCCATTGGCGACAGGGCGAAGAGCCCGCCGAACTTGCCGTTGGCGAAGTAGGGGTTGAGCGCCCAGGCCCGGTAGTAGGCGCGCACCGCCGCGCTGGCACCGGCAGTGTCGGCCCGCATCCGGCCGCAAGCGGCCAGGGCCGCGCCGGACAGAAGCGGCGCGATCAGCGCATCGAGCGACTGCGGCGTGACGACGAGATCCGCGTCAAGACAGATCAGCGGCAGGTCGGCCGCCGCCTTTGCCCGGCCCAGGTTCAGCGCGTGCGTCTTGCCCGGGATCGCGGTCTCCAGAACCGTCGCCGAGGGCAGGGCCGCGCGGGCCACCCGTGCCGTGGCATCGGTGCAGCCGTTGGCGATCACGATCACATGAAAGCGCGACACCCCCCGGAACGGGGCCAGCGTGCGGGCGATCACCGCCGCCTCTTCATTGGCGGGCACGAGGATGGTGGCGAGACGCGTGCTCATGCGCGTGCCCCCCGCGGCCAGCCCGTGCGCACCGGCAGCGCGGGCGCCTCGCGGTCCCAGATGAAACCGCGCAGGGCGAGGATCAGTTCTTGCGCGGCGGTTTCGTTGCCGCGGTCCCGAAGCGCCGGGATGGCGCGGGTTTCGGCCAGCCTGTCGAGCGCCGCAGCAAGCGCTGGCGCATCCCCGGCGACCGTCACGTTCGACAGGTGCGCCATGCGGCGGGCGGTGTCCGCCTGGTGGTCGTTGCGATGCTCGGCCTGGCTGGCAAGGCGCGGCATCACGACCAACGGCTTGCCCAGTTCTGCGCAGGACAGGATCGTGCCCATGCCGGCATGGGCGACCACCAGGTCGGCCTCGGCGAGGCAGGCGTCGAAGCGGCGCTGGTCGATGAAGTCGACGGCGCTCAGGTGACTGTAGCGGGCGTGATCCCGGCCGGTCTGCGCCAGGACCGCGGCATCGCAACGGCGCGCGGCCCAATCGTTCAGTGCCATCATCAGGCGCGGGAAGGGCAGCTGGGTGCCGGCAATCGCGAACACGCGCAGGCTGCCCGAGGGATAGCGGATGACTTCGGTCACAGCACGGACCCCCGGAACTCGGCGCCCTGTGCGGCGGCCACATCGGGCCACTGCGACAGCACGCGGTCGGCGACGCCGAGGGACAGGCGCGCCGAAACCGACAGCTGCCGCGCATTGGCGATGGAATCGATGAAGATCGTCCGCGCGCCCAGCAGACGGGCGATGCGGATGGCCATGTAGCCCCCGGCGGCGCCGGTCGAGACCACGACGTCCGGACGCACCCGAAGCACGATGCCCAGCATGGTCGCGGCAGAGAGGAGCAGCCGGAGCGGCGTTCGGGCGTTCGCGTCAGGGTAGAGATGTAGAGGGGCTGGTGCCACGACTTCCGCCGCGCTTGGATCGACGGTCGCGAAGTGGACGTCGGCACCCTCGAAGGCAGCGCGCAGGCGCATCAGCTGGGCCCAATGCCCGCCGCCGGAGGCGACGGCGAGCACGCGGGGGGAACGATTGCGGATCTTGGCGGAAAGCATGCTCTGGCCTCTGGACTGAATTTCGTGCCACGCTGTTGTGGCCCTTCCGCGCAAGGATTGCGCGGGTCCAAAGGTTTGATTCCACGTCGATTCCGAGGTTCGAACTATCCCTTGGGATAGGCCGTGGCGCATTCGCGCGGCGCGACGATACCTTGGTAAAGGTCGACCATACGGTCGGCCTTGTGTGGCCAGAGGCCGTCGCGCGCGATCTTGGCGTGCGCGTTCTCGCCCAGGGCTTCGCGCCGCCCGGGGTCCAGGGCAAGAGCCCGCGCGGCCTGGGCGATTCGCCGGGCGAAATCGCCGGGCTCGGTCACCGGGATGCGCAACCCGCAGCTGTCGTCCACGATCCAGTCCGGGCCGCCCCGCGCCGCGGTGATGACCGGCAGGCCGTGGCGCATCGCCTCGTAGAGAACGCCGCCCGCAGGCTCGCGGAAGGACGGAAAGCAGAAGACGTCGTGGGTCTGGTAGAGCGTTTCGATCTCGTCGCGCGGGCGGCGGCCAAGGAACGTCACCCGGTCCTCCAGACCCAGGCGTTGCACCTCTGCCCGGCAGGGGGCCAGCTCCTCGCCGTCGCCGGCGCTGGTCAGGGTGATCCCGGGCAGGTCGCGCAGGTGGTCGAGCGCGCGGATGGCATCGCGAAGCCCCTTGGTGCGGACCCCGCGCCCGACATGCAGAAGGCGCAAGGCCCTCGGCGTGCCGTTCCGGGCGACCTTTGGCGCGATGTCGTCGGCCCCAAGCTCCAGCACCGGTTCGAACCGGCGCAGGGGGATGTCGCCCAGGACGTCGCGCACGTAAGGCGCCACCCCCAGCACAAGGTCGGCGTCGGCATAGCTGGCGCGCAGCCACGGATCGTGGCGAAAGCGGAAGCCGTCGAGCTGGCGCATGCGGGTGAAGGCGGGGGCAGAGCCGGCCTCGTCCCGAAATGCCTCGGGCGTGTCCAGTGCCCCGCCAAGAGGGCCGATGACATAGGGAATGCCCGACTTGTGCAGGGGCGAGGCATAGCGTGCGGCCTGCGGCATCAGCTGGTGCGCGACGTCAAAGGCCTCTCCCCGCGCGCGTGCGTCCTTCAGCCAGTTGCGGACGTGGCGGGAAAACACCGGCCAGGCGGGCTTCAGCATCGCGTTCAGGCGTTCGTGCTTCAGCGCCCAGCCGGGTTCGGGCCAGCTGACCACGCGGGCCCCGGGCAGTTGGCCCGCCGGATCGGGGCGCCCCGGCCGGTGGAACGTAAGTAGCGTCAGGTCGGTTCGCGCGGCCAGCGCCTCGACCCATTTGAAGGCGACATAGGCCTCGCCCACGTCGGTGGCGTCGACGTTCGGCGCGATGACAAGCAGTTTCATGCCGCGACACTCCGGGGCCAGGTGCGGGCAAGGTCGGCCACGACGCGGCGGAAGTGGCGCGCGCGGTCCGCGGCGCCGGGGCGCACGGCGCGCGCCAGCGTCCAGAAGATGGCACGCGAAAGGTTGAACCCCGCCAGCAACAGCCAGCAGGCCAGCCCGGCCGCGAACCCGCCGTGCTTGCGATGCAGGCGCACGGTGGCCTCGGTCAGCATCGTGTCGCGCTTGTGGTTCAGCCGCCGGACCGACCCGCCGCCGAAATGGGTGATCTCGCCCACCGGGGCGAAGACCAGCTGCCAGCCCGCATCGGCGAAGCGGCGGCACCAGTCGGTTTCCTCGCCGTAGAAGAAGAACGCCTCGTCCAGCAGTCCCACACGCTCCATCGCCGCGCGGCGCACGAACATCGCGCAGCCCGACACGACCTCGACCGCGCGGGTGTCGCGCCGGTCCCAGCCGGTCATGCGGTAGCCGTCGAAGGCGGCGATGCGCGTCAGGCCGAGGGTTTGCAACGCCAGATGGCGCAGCGAGGGAAAGCGCGACGTCGAGGCCTGCGTTGTCCCATCGGTGTTCAGCACGCGCGGCCCCATCACGCCGGCTTCGGGATGGGCGTCGAGCCAGGCGACGGACCGTTGCAGCACGTCGCCATGCACCAGCGTGTCCGAGTTCAGAAGCAGCACGTGCCGCCCCGTGGCCATCGCCAGCGCCTGGTTGTTGGCGGCGGCAAAGCCCCGGTTCTTGGCATTCACGATGACGCGCGCCTCGGGGAAGTCGCGGGCGACCATCTCGGGCGAGCCGTCTTCGGATGCGTTGTCCACGACCCAGATTTCGGCCTTCAGATCGCCAAGGCCTTCGCGGACAGAGGCAAGGCAGTCGGACAGCATCTGGCGGGTGTTCCAGCTGACGATGACGATGGACAGGTCCATGTGCGGGCTCCTTCAGAACAGGCGTGCGGGTTGGGTGGGCGCGACCCGCCGTGCGGCGGCGCGGCCCTTGAATGGCGGGCGTGGTTTCGCGGGCCGGGCGTCGAGCAGCCATGCCCCCGACCCGATGAGAAAGATGAACAGCACGAACAGCGCGTTCCACAGGTGCACCGTGCCCGCGGCGACGGTGATCCCGAACAGCGTGAAGGCCCAGGCATGGCGCGCCCGCTTCCAGTCGTCGGGCAGGCCCTTGCGCTGGGCCACGGCATAGATCAGCCCCAGCATCAGCGCGACAAGGAAGACCAGCGCCGGCAGGCCATAGCGGACCGCGATCAGCAGCCAGAAATTGTCCATGCTGTCCGACATCCAGACGGGCCGCACCCAATCGCCCAGCCCGATGCCGAAGACCGGGTGCCGGACGACCTCTGCCGTGCCGTATTCGAAGATCAGGATGCGGTTATAGGCGGACTGCGGCGAGAAGGTGAAGTTCTCGACGAAGATATGAAAGGGCGTGCGGTTCGACAGAAGGTCGATGCCCAGGTAGATCGCGCCGAAGATCGCGAAAAGGATCGTCCAGCGCCCCTTGATGCCGTTCAGCGCCCGCTCCCACCCCGCGACGAAGCCCTGCATCATCAGGACGACATAGGGACCGCCGGACGCCGACATGAAGGTGGCGACCCCGACCCCCAGCACCTTGGCCATGCCGCCCATGTTCATCAGCCGCCGCTCGGCCACCACGAAATAGGCCAGCGAGAAGGCGGCGGCACAGAAGACCCCGTAAAGGATCGGGTGATCGAACGGGCCGAAGGTGCGTTCCAGCCCCATGCGCTTCTCGATGAAGGGCGCGGCGGGCCCGCCGGTGGGAATGGACAGCGTGTCGTGCAGGATATGGATGCCGGTCAGCGCCTCGGGGATGGTGAAGGGCAGGGTGGCCAGCACGATCCCGACATAGGCGCGGGCGAAGGCGGCGAAATCCTCGTAGCTGCGGATATAGACCCGGCCCAGCAGGTAGGCGCCAAGGAACTCCACCGTGTAGATGCCGCCCGACTCGATGCCCTGCGCCAGCCCGCCCCACTTGATGAGCGCCATCACCGCCCAGGCCGCGTGCGCCATCGCGAAGGCGTCGAAGATCGTGACCCGCCCCGCGGCGCCCGAAAGAAGCCGCAGCAGCATCGGAAAGAACATCACGATCAGAAGGACCCGGTAGACCGAAAGGCGCAGGCCCCCCGCGCTGACGCCGACCGAGGTGGGCAGCATCATGCCCAGGAAGAACAGCGCCACCACCACGGGCACCCCGAAGATGCGGCGCGGTTGCCGGTGCGCAGGAAGGGCGGCGGAAACGGTCATTCGGCGGCCTGCATCCGTGGTGTGCGCACCGCGCGCAGCGCGGGGGCCTCGACAAGGGTCCAGCTCAGCCAGGCCACCGGCAGCACCGTCAGAAGGCTCGCGGCGGCCAGCGCCGGCGGCGACATGTTACCGGCAAGGTGGACGATCATCTGGGCCACCGGCCAGCCGTAGATGTAGATGCCGAAGGACAGGTCCGCGGGAAGCGGGCGTGCGGGCAGCCGCCAGCCCACCAGCAGGGCGGCATAACCCAGCGCGATCACGCCGAAGGCCCAGCCGCCGATCGTCAACGCGAAGACCCACAGCAGAGCCCCGATCTCCCAGCGCAGCGGAAGCACCGCCCGGCAGCGCCAGGCCACCATGCCCAGCGCGAAGGCCAGCCAGAGCGGGGCGAAGACGTCGACCCGCGGCAGGTAATCGGCCATCCACGAGGCATTCGCCCAAAGGATCACGGCCATGAGCAGGAAGGCATCCGGCGCGCCGCGCGGACGCAGGACACCCATGCGGACGGCAGCGAAGGCCAGCACATAGGCGGCGACCTCGTAGAACAGGCTCCACAGCGGGCCGTTCACGGCCCCCGGATAGGGGTTGGCGGCCCATGCGCCCGGCAGGTTGTGCTCGATCGACACCAGCGTCAGGCCCCGCAGCACATATGCCAGCGCCAGCCCGGGGTCGGCATGACCGCCCGAAAGTACGGCCAGCGCAAGCCCCAGCACCAGCGCGACGAACAGCCCGGGCAGGATGCGCAGGGCGCGGCGGCTCCAGAAGGCGGCGGCGGCATGGGTCTCGGCGCTGGCGGTGATCAGCACGCCCGACAGGAAGAAGAACAGGCCCACCGCCCAGCCGCCCAGCGAATGGCCGGTCAGGGCCTTCAGCGGTTCCGCCGTGCCGGGGCCCATCGCCAGGGGCCAGGCATGGCTGACGACGACGGCGGCGGCGGCGGCAAGCCGGATCAGGTCGAGGTTGTTGTGCCGGCCCGTGCCGCGCACCTGCTCAAACGTCATGGCCCGGCTCCATCCGGATGGGGCGCCAAAGCGCCTGCGACAGGATGCGCCGCAGGCTGCCCGCGACCGACTGCACCTGTGCGCGAAGGGGCAGGTGCCGCCAGAAGCGGAAAAGAGGCAGGCCCTTTTCCTTGGGCACGGGAAGCCCGGCGACGCGCATCGCCAGCCGACGGCCCCATACCGCGCCCATGGTGGCGGCCAGGTTCGGCTGGGCCCGGGCGACGACATCGCGCGCGCGGGGCTCCGCGACCAGAGCACCCGCGGCAATCGCGGCCTCGATCAGGCGGCGGCCGCGCGGCGTGCGCGCCAGGATCAGCGAGCGGCCCGGTTCCGGCGCACCGTTAACGGGCGGGGCGTGCCAGGGATCGCCCACGGCAATGTCGGCAAAGGCCGCGGTATGATCGGTGCAGATCCTGCAGCGCCATTGGCGGCCCTTTTGCAGCAGGTCCCAGCCCGTGGCATAGCTGACGCGTTCGCTGTCATGCGCTGTGCCGTCCGCGTCGATCCAGCGCGCCTGCATCGTGCCGGGCCAGCCTTCGCCGCGATAGCGCAGCGCGGTGATCTGCGCGCCCTCGGGCACGCCCAGTTGGCACAGCAGGGTTTCGGACGAGCTGCGGTTGGGGGCACCGGCGCAGAAGATGCCGATGGTCAGGGCCAGGCTGTCGGCCAGCTGCGGATCGGCTGCGGCGGCGCGCGCGGCAGAGGCGATGTCGCAGGGCTTGCCGATCAGCGCGGCGCTGCGGCCGGCCTCGGCGATGGGGCCAAGCGCCTCGCACGGGCTGGCCTGGGCATAGCGAGAGCCGGAACCGCGCAAGAGACCGGCGCGGTTGGTGCTTTGAACGGCAACATTTTCAAGGGGATCGGCCTCGCTTGCCGCGATATGGGCGACGCTGTCCACGGCACCGGTCTCCAGCGCGAAGAGCGCCAGCGCGGTGACCGCGCCGCCCGAAGATCCGCGATAGCGGATCTCGGGGTCAGCGGCCCAGCCTTCCCATGCGGCCAGCACGGGCCCCCACATCTCGTCCACGGCATCGCGGCGCGGCAGCGCGGTATGGTCCGTTTCGGCGCCAGCGCACAGGCCGATGGCGGCCTCTGCCGCAGCGCGCCCGGCGGGGCCGGAGGCGACGACGGGGCGGCGCCCGTGAACCGGGTGCTCGATCATGCGGATGGCCTCGGGAAAGGCGCCGGCGCAGGCGCCGCAGCCGGTGCAGAGGTTGCAGGCGACGGCGCGGGTGATGGGATCGGTCGTCATGCAGGGCACTCCTTGGTCAGGGGGTGGCGCAGGATGTCGCGCGCCAGAAGATGCGCGCGCAGAGTGGCGGCGGCCTCTCCTGCGGCGGCGGCAAGGGCGAGGACGGCAAGCGGAAGGCCGGCGGCGGCAAGCGCCACGGCGGGAAGGATGGCGGCCGCCCGCCAGAGATTGGCGCGTGCCGGATCGCCGGTGCGGCCGGTTGCGACCGCAAGCTGGGAGTAGGGCGCGCGCAGGATGCGGAACGCCGCAGCGCCCGCGAGGCCGGCGGCGAGCAGAGCGTCGGGGCGGAATTCCGCGCCATAAATCAGTGCGATAGCGCCCGGTGCGGTCAGCGCGAAGCCCCAGGCGAACAGGACGGCAAGGGCCGCGTGAGCGCGCACCGAATGGCGGGCGGCGGCGGCGAGATTGCCGCTGGCGATGGCATCGGCGAAGACCGGGGCCAGCAGCGAGTTGGCCGCGCGCGAGACGATCTGCGCGGGAAGAAGCGCCAGTTGGAGGGCGATGCCATAGAGCGCCACCTCGGCCCAGCCATAGCCCGCCGCGACGATCAGCCGGTCCGCCTGGAAGGTGAGAAACATCAGTCCCGCGTTCAGCAGAAGCGGCGCGCCGAAGCTCCAGCATTCCGCCAAGACCTTGCGATCGAACGATATTTCATAGCGGCGCCGGGCGACGGTGCGGGACAGGAGCAAGAGTGCCAGGCCCTGCGCGATGAGGGCGGCGGCCATGGCCCAGTGGGTGCCGAGGATCAGGGCGGCGGCCAGGGCTCCGGCAAGCATGGCAAGGGTGCCGCCCAGTTCGACGACGGCGAAGGCGCGGTAGTCGCGGCGGCGTTCGGCACGGCGATAGTCGAGGTGCAGGACCGACCGGAAGAGCGGGACCAGCGCCAGCGACAGGTAGGCCCAGGCGGACGGGCCGTCTGCGAAGGCCAGCGCCATGGGCAGGGCCAGCGCCGCCATCAGCGCCGCCATCGCCAGCCCGCGCAGGATCACCGCGCCGTGCAAAGCTGCTTGAAAATCAGGGTCTTCGCCGCGTGGCGAGCGGATCAGGAGGCGTTCGATTCCGATGTCGCTGGCCATCTCCACAAGGCGCAGGGTCAGCGCCAGGAGCATGGCGCGGCCAAGCTCCTCGGCGCCGATCAGGTGCGCAAGCAGCAGGGACCGGGCGAAGGCCCCGGCCTCTGCCGACAGCGGCACGATCCAGGCCAGAAGCCGAGATGACAGGCGGGTGTTCATGGCTCAGACCTGTGCCTCGGCGATCTGCGCGACGATGGTGTCCATCTGCGAATCGGCACGTCGGCGTAACGTCGGCAAAACGTCGGCAAGACGTCGGCGCAGCGCGTCGCGGTCGCGGTAGGAGGCGGCGACGCGTTCGGCCAGCGCCGCGGCGTCATGGGTGCGCAGGTCGGCGACCTCTGCCCCGATCCCGCATTCGGCGAAGACGCCCGCCGCCTTGTCCGAATAGCCAAGACCGAGCGTCGGCGTTCCGGACGAGAAGGCGCCGATGGTGGCGTGCATCCGCGCGCCGGCGAACCAGTCGAACCGGGCGAGGCACCATTTCAGCTGCATCGCGTCTAGCGGCGCGTCGAGCACGCGCACGCGGCCCGGGTAGTCGCCGGCGAGGCGCAGCTGAAGCTTCCACGCCGCGCCAAGGTCGCTTTCGGCATCGGTGGGCGGGCGGTGGACATGGGGCAGCAGCACGAGACGCAGCGCCTGGTCGCTGTCGAGGAGCGCGCGCGCGGCGGCCTCGATCTGGGTGGGGTGGTTCTGGGCAAGGCCAAAGCGGATCTGTGCCGCGGCGGGCTCCAGCGTCAGCAGGCCCGAGACGTTCAGCCCGGCGACCGGCGCATCCCGGTCCTCGGCCAGCCACTTGCGGACCGAGGGGCAGAGCCGGTCACCCGGGTCGGCGCTGGGCAGGCCCACGGCCATGTCGACGCCAAGCCGGTGGCGGTCCGGGTCGAAGGCATCGCCGAGGATGTCCTGCAGAAAGGCGTGGCTGGCGGCGTCGCGCACCCAGACGGCATGGGCAGCGCGCAGGATGCGCGCGGCCTCGGCCCGGTTGCGCGGATCGACGAAGGGCCCCAACGTCTGCGGCAAGAGGATCAGCGGGCGGCGGGCATCGAGTGCCAGCCGCTTGGTCAGCACCATGGCGCGAAACCGCTTGGGCCCGTAGAGGTCGGTAAAGCTGTCGCCGCCCGATACGTCGAGGATGGCGCGCGATCCGGCGATGGTGCGCGCGGTCGGGCTGAACCCGCCGCCGACGCGGATCAGGGCGTGCACGGTGCGCAGCGTGTCGGCGCGCCAGATCCGGCGGGAATGGGTGAGGCCGATGCGCTGGGCGCCCTCGATCCCCCAGGTGCCCGGACGCAGGCCGCGACCGTGGTCGGCGACGGCCACCGGGCCGGCATCGCGGGCGGCAAGGCCCGAGAGCGCCGAGAGGCAGAGGGCGGTGACGCCCTGGTTTCCGGTGTCGGGGGCGGCGTTGAGAAGCGTGATCATGTTCGGCGGGTCCGGGGCTGATGTATGGGTTGGCGCCTGCATACCCCTGGCGGCCCGCACACGTCTCGGTGGTAGGCGGATAGGTCGGGTATACACACGGCGGGCGGCATGGCCGATGGCAGCGCTCCGCTAGCCCAAGGCAGGGCCGGGCTATCCGTTCGTATAGGGTTTTCCGGGGCAGGGAGGGGCTGCGGCGGCGCCATGCCGACGCGCGCGGGCCCGGCATGGGACCGCGACGCGTGGGTCGGGAAAGGGGGCGGGGCCCGGTCAAGGCCCGGTGGATGCCCGCGGATCGACCGAGGCGGCGCGCCGGGTCAGGGCATCGCGCCGTGCCGCGGGATCAGACGATCCCGGCGTCCTTGGCAATCATTGCGGCATGGGTGCGGTTGCGGGCGTCGAGCTTGCGCGACAGGGTCTTGACGTGCAGCTTGACGGTGACCTCCTGCAGGTCTAGCTCGCGCGCGATTTCCTTGTTCGAGAGCCCCTGCGCCAGCCCTTCGAGCACCTGCAGCTCGCGCTCGCTGAGCTGTTTTGCCAGCGGGTGCTGGGGGGCCGGTTCCTCGGCCTCGCGCATCACCGACATCGGCATGTAGGTCTCGCCCGCCAGCATGAAGTTGATGGCATGCACCAGCGACTTTCCGGCGATGGTCTTGGGCAGAAAGCCGATGGCGCCGGCGTCGATGGCCTCGCGCGCGACGGTGGCCGGGGCGTTGCCCGAGAGGATCGCCACGGTGCGGGGGCCGTTCAGTTCGATCATGCGGGCCAGACCGTCGAGGCCGTTCATGCCCGGCATGGTGTAGTCGAGGAGCACGAGGTCGTACGTGCCGTCTTCCTTGACGCGGGCGATGGCGTCGTCGAGCGAGACCGCCGTGCGCGTTTCGAACCCGCCGCCGTTGGCGAGGTAGGCGGCAACGGTATCGCGGACCAGATCGTGATCGTCGGCAACCAGAACTTTCATAGGTTGTTATTCCAGCCTTCCGTTTTCCCCCCTTACCGGGGTGGTGAGATAAGCGCGTGTCGTGGAACTGTCACGTGCGAAAAGGCATTGCGGCGGTCCCGATCGAGACATGATACTATCCTTTCGGATAGTCCGCTATGCGAATGCGCACCTGACGCAACTCGCGCCTTAGCGTATCTGGAGGCGCAACAGTGTTTCCGTCGGAAAGGGATTTGCCATGTCGAGCGTGCTGGGGTTCGTCAGGAACGGAGTGATCGCGGCGGCCTTCGTGCTGGGCGCCGGAGCGGTGGCGTTTGCGCAGGACGCGCTTCCCGCGCCGCAGGGCGACGTGGTCCTGACGGTGTCGGGGGCGATTGCCGTGACCAATGACGGCGAGACGGCGACGTTCGATCGGGCCATGCTCGAGGCGATGCCGGCCGAGACGTTCCGCACCACCACGATCTGGACCGAGGGCGAGCAGGAATTCACCGGCGTGCCGCTGGCCGCGCTTCTGGAGCGGCTGGGCGTGAGCGCGGGCACGCTGGTTGCCACGGCGATCAACGATTATTCGGCAGAGATGCCGGTGGCCGATGCGTTGCAGGCCGGGCCGGTGCTGGCCTACCTGCAGAATGGCGCGCCGATGTCGCGCCGGGGCAAGGGGCCGCTCTGGATCGTCTATCCCTATGACGCGAGCGCGGACTTCCAGACCGAGGTGGCGTATTCGCGCAGCGTCTGGCAGCTCGACCGGCTGACGGTGGTTCCATAGGGCCCGGATAGGAATGCAGCCGGGACCTCCAAAACCCAACGGATACCGGCTGAAGCGCGCCGCGGCAACGCGGCGCGCATGTATCGTTCTGGGCGCCTTGTTCGGCCTGATCCTCGGGCTGATCGCCATGTCGGCGCTGGACACGGTGCGCAAGGTCGATGCGCTGGCGACCGCCAATTCCGACAACGTCCAGTGGACCCTGTCGCAGGTCGAGGTCGAGCTTGTGCGGCTCGAATTCGCGATCCTGAGCGCGCATGACGGGCTTGCGACGCTGGGCGACGTGCGGCGGCGCTTCGATGTCTTCTACGATCGCGTGGACATCATCACCAACGGGTCGGTCTATGCCGGGGTGCTCGATGCAACCGACGCGCGGGAGGCCAAGAACGACCTGTGGCTGATCCTGGAGTCGTCGGTGGCCCTGATCGACGGGCCCGACGACGTGCTGCGCGGCGCCCTGCCGGACCTGGCGGATGCGTTCCGTGACCTGCGCCCGGCCGTGCGCGAGATCGCGCTGGAGGGCGTGCGCGCGCTGGCCGAGCGATCCGACCAGCAGCGCGAGGCGGTGGCGGGCACGCTGGTGCGTCTGGCGTTCCTGACCACGGCGCTGTTCTTCCTGCTGGGGCTGGGCCTGTTCGTTCTGGCCCAGATGAACCGGCAGGTGCAGCGCCGGCAGATGGAATACCAGGTCACCGCCGCGCGGTTGAACGCCATCGTCGCCACCTCGCAGGACGCGGTGGTTGTCGCCGATGTCGAGGGCCGGCTGCTGGATTTCAACGGCGCGGCGGAAAAGATCTTTGGATATCAGGCGGCCGAGGTGCTGGGGCGCAGCATGTCGGATGTGATCGTGCCCCACCACATGCGCGACGCCCACGAGGCCGGGATGGACCGCTACCGCCGCACCGGACAGCGCAAGGTCATCGGGCGCGGCCGCATCCAGCTGGAGGCGCGGCGCCGCTCGGGCGAGGTCTTTCCGGTCGAGATGTCGATCAGCAGCACCGAAAGCGAAGAGGGCGAGATCTTCGTGGCCTTCATCCGCGACATCTCGGCCCGCAAGGCCGCCGAGGCCGAGTTGCTGAAGGCGCGCGACGACGCGCTGGCGGGCGAGAAGGCCAAGGCGCATCTGCTGGCGGTGATGAGCCACGAGATGCGCACGCCGCTGAACGGGCTTCTGGGCACGATGGACCTGATCCGCGACACGGCGCTGAACGAGAAGCAGCGCGAATACCTGCGCATCATGGAAACCTCGGGGCAGTTGCTTCTGCATCACGTGAACGACGTTCTCGATGTCTCGCGCCTCGATTCCGATCGGGCAGAGGCCTATCGGGTGGGCTTCGACCTGTCGGCGCTTGTCCGGCAGGTGGCCGAGATGCAGCGCCCCCTGGCCGCCGTGCAGCGCAATGCCCTGACGCACCGGGTTCAGGATGGGCTGGCCTCGGTCGTGGGCGATCCGGCCAAGGTGCGGCAGATCGTGGTCAACCTGCTGGCCAACGCGATCAAGTTCACCGTCGACGGGCATGTCGGCATCGAGGCGGAACGCCTTGGCGACGGCGACATGGTGGAAATCCGCGTGACCGACGATGGAATCGGCATCGCCGAGGAGCACCTGGAGCGCGTGTTCGAGGATTTCTACACCATCGATTCCACCTATGGCCGGTCCGCCGGGGGCACCGGCCTTGGCCTTGCGATCACGGCGCGACTGGTGCGGCTTCTGGGGGGCGAGATCGGCGTCGAGAGCGAGCCGGGCGAAGGCAGCCTGTTCTGGGTGCGGCTGCCCCTGCCCGCGGCGGACACGGGCGGAGCCGGGCGGGAAACCGTGGTCGTCGACGTGCAGGGGCCGCCGACGCGGTCTCTCTCGGTGCTTGTGGTCGAGGACAACGCCATCAACCGTCAGGTCGTGCGCGAGATGCTGGTGGCGCTGGGCCACCGGGTGACAGAGGCCGTCGACGGCGCCAAGGGCGTGGCGGCGGCGGAGGCGGAGGCCTTCGACCTGATCCTGATGGACATCAGCATGCCGCAGATGGACGGGCTTGAGGCGACGCGCCGGATCCGCGCCGGGGGAGTGTCCCAGGACGCGCCCATCGTGGCGCTGACCGCCCATGCGATGCCGTCCGAGGTGGCGCGCTTTCGCGAGGCGGGGATGACGGACGTGGTGACCAAGCCGATGACACGCCGCCGCCTGGCCGAGGTGCTGGGCATGGTTTCGGCCGATCGGGGCGGCGCCGGGGGTGCGGCGGAGGCGCCCGGCGAGGACGCGTTCGCAGAGCTTGTGGCGACGCTTGGCGCCGAGGCCGCCGCAGCCGCCTGGGCGCGATTCGTCGAGGAGGGCGACCTCCTGGCCGGTCGGCTGCGGACGCTGGCCGGGGGCGCGGAGGCCGCGCCCGGCGACCGCGACGAGGTGCACCGCATCGCCGGGTCGGCGGCGGTGCTGGGGGCCGGTGCGATGGCCGCCGCGCTGCGGCGCTTGGAAACGGCCCTGCGACAAGGGGGGCGGGTGGCAGAGGCCGCGGCCGCCGCGGTCGCGGCATGGGAACAGGTGCGCGGCAGGCCCGTCGAGGCCGGGACCCCGGACGACGCTTCGGCGGCCGCCGACGCGGACGAGGGGCGTTGAGCCGTCAATTCCTTAGCATGTGAAGGAAAGGGCTTCGCAGAGCGGGCGCCGGGCACTAGGCTGGCCGCAGGGTCTGGGAGGACAGGGCATGGCACAGGCGGAGGGGTACGCGCCCATGGCGGGCGAGGCGATCCTGCGGGCGATCAAGGCGGCGGGGATCGACCATGTCCTTGCCAATCCCGGCACCGATTTTCCCTCGCTGATCGAGGCGCTGGCCGATCCCGCGCTGGCGCGCGCCTTGCCGGTGCCGCTGGCGGTGCATCACGAATCGGTCGCGATGGGGATGGCGCACGGGCATTACCTTGTGTCCGGGCGGATGCTGGCGGTGATGGTGCATGTCAACGTCGGGCTGGCCAATTGCGCGATGGGAGCGTTGAACGCCGCGGCCTCGCAGGTGCCGGTGCTGATGGTCTCGGGGCGGACGCCGGTGACGGAAACCGGCCGTCCCGGAAGCCGGGTGTCGCCGATCCACTGGGGGCAGGAGATGTTCGACCAGGCGGGGCTGGTGCGCGAGGCGGTCAAGTGGGACTACGAGCTGCGCTTTCCCGAACAGGCGGCCTCGGTCGTGGCGCGCGCGGTGTCGGTGGCGCGCTCTGCCCCCTGCGGGCCGGTCTACCTGAGCCTGCCGCGCGAGGTCCTGGCCGAGCGGGTGACGCTGGAGCCGCCGGTCCCGGGGGCGGGCCCCGCCGATCCGCCGCCGCCCGATCCGGGGCTGATCGACCGGGCGGCGGCGCTGCTGGCGGGGGCGCGGGCGCCGCTGATCGTGGTGCAGCGCAGCGCGCCTGCGGGGCATCTGGACGCGCTGGCGCGGCTGGCCGAGGCCGCGGCGATCCCGGTGGTGGAGTTCTGGGCGACGGCGGGCGCCTTGCCCAACACCCACCCGATGCACGCGGGCTTCGATCCGGCGCCGCTGATCGGCGAGGCGGACGTGGTGCTGGGCATCGGCGCCTCGGTGCCCTGGGTGCCGTCGCTGGCCGGGCCGGTGGCGCCCAAGGTGATCGCGCTGGGGCCTGATCCGCTGGACCTGGGCACGCCTTACCGGGGGTTCGCGGCCGATATCGCGCTGACCGGCGATGCCGGGCGCGGGGTGGCGGCGCTGGCCGATGCGCTGGAGGGCCGGGTGCCCGGAGAGGTGCTGGCCGCGCGCCAGGCGGCACAGGCGGCACGGCGGGCGGCGCAGGCCGAGGCCGTGGAGGCGCAGATCGCCGCCGGGGCGAAGGGGCCGATGACGGCGGCCTATGTCAGCCGCGTCCTGTCCGAGGAGGCCGGGCCCGAGGCCGCGATCTTTGCCGAACTGGCCTCGCTTGGCGCGGCCCTGCGGCTGGAGCGGGCGGGACAGCTGTTCTGGACGCCGCATTCGGGCGGGCTCGGCTGGGGGCTGCCGGCGGCGCTGGGGGCCAAGCTTGCGCAGCCCGAGCGCACGGTGATCGCGACCGTGGGCGACGGGTCCTACCTGTTCGCCAACCCCGCGGCCTGTCACCAGGTATCGGCGGCGCACGGATTGCCGGTGCTGACGGTGGTGTTCAACAACGGGCTCTGGAACGCGGTGCGGCGGGCCACGCTGGGCATGTACCCCAAGGGTCACGCGGCGGCGGCCAACGAGATGCCGCTGACCGGGCTGGGGCCCTCGCCCGACTATGCGGCGATGGCGGCGGCGCATGGGGCGCACGCGGTGCGGGTGGCCGATCCGGGGGCGCTGCGGGCCGAGGTGGCGCGCGCGTTGCAGGTGGTGCGCTCCGAGGGGCGGCAGGCGCTGATCGAGGTCGCGGTCGCCTGAGGCCAGAGCAAAAGGGGAAACCACGATGAGCCGACTGGAAGACCACCCCGATATCGCGACACTGGGCGATCTCTATTCCCGCTTTCCCGAGCCGTTCCTGAAGGTCAGCCCGCTGGGCCACGAGATCATGCGCGGGGACGCGCCGTTGACGCCTGCGGAACGCGAACTGGTGGCGGCGTATGTCTCGGCCCTGAACGGGTGCCGCTATTGCCACGGCATCCATGCCGAGGTGGCGCGGGTCTTCGGTGTCGACGCTGACCTTCTGGCGGCGCTGGCGGACGACCCCGACAGCGCGCCGGTCGAGGCGCGGATGCGCCCGATCCTTGCGCTGGCACGGCAGCTGACGGAGGCGCCCGCGCGCATGACCGACGCCCATGCGCAGGCGGTGCGGGATGCGGGCTGGGACGACCGCGCGGTGGTCTTCACCGTGGCCGTGACCGGCTATTTCAACATGATGAACCGGCTGGTCGAGGGCTTTGGCCTTGTCCATTCGGACGCCAACGCGGCGCGGGCGGGCGCGTTCCTGGCCGGGGCGGGGTACCTGGGGATGCGCGACGCGGCGGCCGCGCGCGCGGGGCGCGAGGGCTGAGCCTGTTCTAACCCAGGAGGCGCGCGCCGCCCGACAGGATCGTTTGCTGTGCCTCGGCGCCGATGGTGGTGGCGGCGATCGCCTCCAGCCGCTCGGACAGGCCGAAGATCGGCTGGTCGGTGCCCAGCACGATGGCGTCGGCGCCGAAGACGCCCACCGCGATCTCGATCGCGCGCGGGCCCATCGAAGCGACGTCGAAGACCATGCGGCGGCCGCGCAGGTCCATGTCGGGCGCGTCGAGGCCGCGGCCCGCGATCACCTCGGATATCCGTTCGCTGACCATGGGCAGCACGCCGCCCAGGTTGGCCACCTGCACGGTGAGGGTCGGGTAATCGTCCAGCAGGTCGGAATAAAGCAGCGTGACGGCGGCCTCGGCGATCTCGGCCTGGATGTCGATCTGGCGGCGCGCGTGGGCAAGGTCAGGGTAGGGGTCGGGCGCCGGTTCGGGCTGATCCGGCGCGCGGCCGGGGTGGACGAAGACATGCCCGCCGCCGCGCCGGTCCATCAGGTCGAGGATCGGGCCGGCGGCGGCGCGGGCGCGTGCGACCGAGGTCATGGCGCCACAGGGCAGGATCACGCCCCGGGCTCCATCGTCCATCGCGCGGGCAAGTTCGATCATCGCCGCGCCGGGATCGGCCAGCGGCAGGCTGGCGAGCCAGGCGAAGCGGTCGGGATGGGCGGCGGCGATCTCGGCCATGCCCTCGTTGAAGGTCCGTGTCAGCGGCGCGGACTGGTCGGCCGACAGGCTGTCGATGCCGAAGAGGCCCGGCAGCGACAGAAGCTGGCGGTCGACGCCCGCCGCGTCCATCGCGGCAAGCCGTTCGGCGGGGTCCTCGTAGGCGCTGGCATAGGCCAGCGCGCCCACGGGCATCACCAGCCGCGCCCCGTCGATGCGGGGCGCGGTGGTGCGCCCGCGCAGCGCCTCGGCCAGCGCCGGGGGCAGCAGGTGGGCGTGCAGGTCGACGATCACGTCAGCGTTCGAACTGGCGCCTGGCGGTCTCGCCGGTGCCCTCGGTCAGGCCCTTGGTGCGCAGCGCGGCGATCTTGTCGCCGCCGACCGTCTCGGCCGTCTCGACGCCGAAGGGGCGGTCGCCCATCAGCGTCACACGCTCCATCCGGCGGCGCTGGGGCCAGTAGTCGTGGACGGCGTAGTGCTGGGTGGCGCGGTTGTCCCAGAAGGCCATCTGCCCCGGCTCCCACCGGACGCGCAGCTGGTAGTCGGGGATCAGCGTCTGCTGGTAGAGGAAATCGAGCAGCGCCTGGCTTTCGCTCTCTTTCATGCCGACGATGCGGGCGGTGAACTGGGGGTTCACGTTCAGGATGCGGCGCCCCGAGACGGGGTGGATGCGCACCACCGGATGGGTGGGATTGGGGAACTTGTCCTCCATCTCGCGCAGCTTGGCGCGGTCCTTGTCGGTGCCGGAAAAGAGCGTGCGGAAGGGCTTGAAGTCATGCACCGCCTCCAGCCCGTCGATGTGGCGCTGCATGCGGTCCGACAGGCCTTCGTAGGCGCAGGTCATCGAGGCGAAGAGCGTGTCGCCGCCGATCTCGGGCGTGATCCGGCACAGCAGCATGGTGCCCAGCGGCGGGTCGTCGCGGAAGGTCTCGTCCGAGTGCCAGACATCGGTCAGCCGCGGCGGGTTGTCCTTGTGGTTGTCCAGCACGATGACCTCGGGCTTGTCGCCCATGTTGGGCGAGAAGGGGTGCACCGTGAGTTCGCCGAAGTTGCGGGCGAACGCGATCTGATGGTCGACGGTGATGTCGAGGTTGCGGAAGACCAGGACCTCATGCTCCACCAGCGCGTCGGTGATGGTGGCCACCTCTGCCGCGGTCTGGGCGCGGGTCAGGTCGGCGCCGACGATTTCCGCCCCGATGTTGGGGTTGATGCGGCGCACGGCCAGGTCGGTGCGCGAAAGCGTGTCGGTGGTCATCCGGTGTCTCCCTGTGTCGGACGGTGAAGGGCCGGGGTGGGCCGGAACAGCGACGGCCCCCCGAACCAGGCGAAGACCGCAACGGCGGCGGCAAGGGCGAGTGCCACGGGCGAGGTGGTGCCGAGCCAGAGCGTGGCGGTGCCCACGATGCCCGCGGCGGCGACAAGCGCGGCCTGAACGCCGATGGCGCGCGCCCCCGAGCCGATGCCGACGAGCGCCGAGGCCAGCAGATAGCTGCCCGCGACGACGGTGGTGATGGCCACGGCATCCTCGAACAGCGTCCCGTAACCCAGAAGCGCGGGGTTCAGTGCGAAGAGGAACGGCAGGATGAAGGCGCCCGCGCCAAGCCGCATGCCCGCGAGCCCGGTCTGCCAGAGCCCGGCGTTGGCAAGTGCTCCGGCGGTATAGGAGGCGACGGCCACGGGCGGGGTCAGCATCGACAGGAGCCCGAAGTAGAAGATGAAGAGATGGGCTGCCATCGGCACCATGCCCATGCGCGTCAGCGCCGGGGCGAGGATGATCGACAGCACGATGTAGACCGCCGCCGTGGGCATCCCCATGCCGAGGAAGATGGCGATCACGGCGGTCACGGCCAGCATCGGGAATATGCCGAAGGTCTCGCCCACGCCCGAAAGCGCGTTCGTCATCAGGAACCCAAGGCCCGTCAGGTTGAGCGAGCCGATCACGAGCCCCGCCGCGCCGCAGATCAGCAGCAGCGTGACAAGCGTCGTGCCGGCCTCGTGGAACACCCGCAAGAGCGCGCGCCAGTCACGGCCCGGCCCGCCGGCGACGACACCCGCCACGATCATGCCGAGCGCGGCGTAGAGAGCGGACTTGCCCGGCTGGTAGCCCTGCCAGAACAGAAGCCAGATCAGCAGGCCGATGGGCACAAGGTAGACCCAGCCGCGCGCCAGCACGCGCCAGATCGACGGAAGCTCGGATTTCGGCAGGCCGTGCAGGCCCTCGCGCGCGGCGATCAGGTCGACCTGCAGGAACAGCACGAGGTAGTAGATGGCTGCCGGAATGGCCGCGGCCATCACCACCTCGGAATAGGGCACCTGCAGGAACTCGGCGATCAGGAAGGCGGTGGCGCCCATGACGGGCGGCGCAAGCTGCCCGCCGTTCGAGGCGACGGCCTCGATCGCGGCGGCGACATGGGGCTTGAAGCCCGTGCGCTTCATCAGCGGGATGGTGACGACGCCGGTGGTCATCACGTTGCCCACGGTCGAGCCCGAGATCGAGCCGAAGAGGGTGGAGGCCACCACGGCCACCTTGGCCGGGCCGCCGCGCCGCCCGCCCATCAGGCCAAGGGCGGCATCGGTGAAGAAGGCCGAGGCGCCGACCGCGCCCATGACCGCGCCCATGACGACGAAGCCCAGAACCACGGTCGATGCCACGCCCATGACGAGGCCGGGCACGCCGTTGGTGTCGGAATACATGTAGAGCACCACGCGCGCGGGCGCGGTGTAGGGCGCTTCGAGGTTGCCGGGCAGGTTGTGGCCGACGAAGGCGTAGACAAGGCACACCACCGCCACCAGCGCCACCGGCAGGCCGCAGACCCGCCGCACGCCTTCCAGCAGCAGCACGATGCCCACGACACCCGGGCCCCATTTGCCGATGCCGCGGTTGGCGAAATCCACCAGCCAGTCGGCATGGTTCCAGGCGCCCCAGAACCAGGCCGCCATGCCGGCGAGCGCCAGCAGGATCTCGATCCAGCCCGGGCGTTCGCCGAAGGGTTTTATCAGGAAGGCGAGGGCGGTGGAGACCCCCGCCATCACCGAGAGAAAGGCCGCCGTCACCACCGCGAGACCCAGGTGGAACGGGGCATCCATCAGCCACAGGATGCCGAGGATCGGCAACGCGGGAAGCAGGAGGGCCCGAAGGCCCTCTGCCAGGCGCGTGCCGGGAGAGACGGCGGCGGTGGTCACGTCGTCACTTCATCAGCGCGGCGTCGCGCGCGTCGTTCTCGTCGGTCCAGAGGCCGAT